>CAXSHQ010000191.1:3730-8732 GCA_964236875.1 uncultured Acidobacteriaceae bacterium
TACTGTTTGCAGGTTTTGCAGGCCAGTCAAGATCGCCGGTTTCACCATCAACATCGACCACCACCAGAGCGGCCGCGAGTTCGCCGACTGGAACTGGATCGACCCCGGCTCCTGCGCCGCCGGCGCCATGGTGTGCCAGTTCGCCGTCGACGCCGGGCTCCCCATCCCGCCCGCAGCCGCCACCTGCCTCTACACGGCCGTGCTCACCGACACCGGCTCCTTCACCTACCCGTGCACCACTTCCGCCACCTTTGCGCTCGCCAGCCGCCTGCTTGAATGCGGCGCCGACGCCTGCGAGGTCGCACAGCACGTCTATTTCGCCAACCCCGAATCCAAGATCCGGATTCTCGGCCTCGCACTCAGCCGCATGGTCGTCGAGGGGCCGTTAGCCTGGACACACATCACGCTCGTCGACATGGCCGAGTCCGGCGCCGTCGTGGCCGACTGCGAAGGTGTGGCCAACTACCTGGTCGGCATCGCAGGCGTGCAGGCCGCCGCGGTGCTGCGCGAAACTTCCGCCCCCGCGGGCAGCGCCCCTGCAGGCAGCCAGGCCGGCACTCCCGCGTTCCGCACCAGTCTCCGCAGCAAAGGCCGCGTCGATGTCGCCCTCGTGGCTGAGTCCTTCGGAGGCGGTGGTCACGTCAACGCCGCCGGCTGCACCCTCGCCGGCCCGCGCGAGACCGCCGTGCACAACGTGCTTGCTGCGCTGCGAACCGCCCTGCCGCACACCACCCCAGCCTCCCCGCACTCGGACCCACCCGGGCCAAGTCTGGTAGGCTGATTTCGCTCATGGCGTCGACCTCCGGCTTCAGGGATCAGGAGAAGGTCCTGCCTTCCGGACAAGACACGCCAGGCCAGCTCACACACTTGACGCCTGACCTCCAGCCCGGAAGCCTTCCCGAAACACCGGGTCCTCCGTCCGCGACGAGTACACCCACATGGACGGGTTCTGCCACGGAGCCGAACCCCACAACGCACCCGCCCGGAGGCTTCCTCCCCGAGTGGCTTCGCGACTTCTTCCGCTCTCCGTGGGGATGCAACACGCTTGAGTTCCTGACCCTCGTCCTTCTGGGCAGCTACTTCATGTTCTGGGGCCTGGTTCCCTACTTCGGCGGCGCCCGCCTCGGCCTCGTAGGCGCCGACGAGCCGCGCTACGCCCAGATCGCCCGCGAGATGCTGGCCGTGCACAACGCCGACTGCGGGGAGGGCCACGCCAGGCTCACGCCGCACTCCCTCACGCCCTCCGACCTGCACGCCTCCTATGAGTGCCTGGTCGGCGGTACCGTTACGCCCATCCTGTACGGCCAGCCCTGGTTGGAAAAGCCTGCCCTCTACTACTGGCGCGCCATGGGCTTTTTCAAGGAGTTCGGCGTCTCCGACTGGGCCGCGCGACTACCCTCCGCCACCGGCTGCGGCTTTCTGATCCTTCTGGTCTTCGGCCATCTGAAACGGTTCCGCCCCGGCGGCCACCTGGACGCCGCGCTGATCGTCGCTTCCTCGGCCGCCGTCGTGGCGTTTGCCCGCGGCGCGTCCACCGACATGCAGCTTGCCGCCCCCTTCTGCATCGGCATGCTCGGCTGGTATGCCTGGTACGAGACCGGGAAGAAATTCTGGCTCTTTGACCTTTACTTCTTCGGCGCTGCCGCCACACTCGCCAAGGGCCCCATCGCGCCTGTCCTCGCCTTGGCCATCATTTGCCTGTTCCTTGGCCTGCGCCGCGAGTGGTCGGCCCTGCGACGCACCTTCTGGTGGCCCGGCGTCATCCTCTTCCTGCTCATGGTGCTGCCCTGGTACATCGCCGTGCAGCGCCGCAACCCGCAGTTCTTCCGCGAGTTCTTTCTCGAGCACAATCTGGAGCGCTTCGCCACCGACCTCTACAAGCACCACCAGCCCGCCTACTACTACCTGGTCGTCCTCGTCCTTGGCATGATGCCCTGGACCGCGCTCGCCTTTCGCGCCCTTTGGGACGCCATCAAGACTTCCATCGACGAGTGGCGAGCCCGCCGCACCCCCGGCCGCTATCTCGGCCACTGGCGCGCCGGCGACGCCTTCCCCGAGTTCCTCGTCCTCTGGACTCTGCTGCCCGTCATCTTCTTTTCCTTTTCCGGTTCCAAGCTGCCCGGCTACATCCTCCCGGCCATCCCGCCCCTCGGCATCCTGACGGGCGACTATCTTTTCCGGGTGCGCCGCGTCGGCCTGCCGCAATGGATGATCAATACCCACGCCACCCTCACCGGCATACTCACCTTCGTCCTTCTGCTTTGCCCGCAGTACATGGTCTTTGAGCGCCTCGTTCCCGCTTGGAGCACCGTTCTCATCGCGGCCGTCTGTGCCTCGGCCGCGGCCCTGCTGATCATCTTCATCGTGCGCCGCTACGGCATCGAGAAGATCCGGCTGGCCACCCTCGTTCCGCTCGTCGGGCTGCTGTTCTTCCTGCTCAACGTCCATGGCGACACGCTCGACCTCAACTACTCGGCCCGCCCACTCGCGCACGACATTGCGCAGGTTGCGCCGAACCTCGGCCTTATCGCCGTCAGCAACGGCCGGAACGTACGCCGCGACATGCTCTACGGCCTCGCCTTTTACCGCAATCAGGCTATCGTCCATTACGACACGGAAGGCATCCCCGACGCCGAACACCTCCTCGTCATCCCCACCCGCGAAGCCGGCGACCTGCCGCAGATACTTCCCGGCCGCGTCTACCAGCCGCTGCTCCTCTACCAGACCCGCGGCCTCAGCGTCTTCCGTGTCTACCCCCGCCAATAGTCGGGTCTACCAGCTCTGAGCTGGACACCTCAAAGCTCTCAGCTCGTTCCCTGCTCAGAACTGGTAAACGCATCGCTGGAAACTGGACGAAACCAGAGCGACCTTCCCAGCGGCGGGCTGTACTCTAGCGCTCTCCTCCATGCACAATCGAAAGCGCACACAACCACTCGTGCCCGAAGGGTTTCCAACCGACGAATGAGCTCCGCCGCGCTCGGCACCGCCGCCTCGTTCAGCACGCCCCACCTGGACGTGCTCGATCTGCGGCACTTCTCCGCCGCGCAGCTCCGCCCTCTGCTGCGCGATGAGGCCGCGCGGTGGCAGCGCCGCCTCCGCTGGGACTACACCGACTCCACCGAGCTCTTGCTCGAGTACCTCGACGGCCGCGTCCTGCCCGGCTTCGTCGCGCTGCACAACGGCCGCCTGGTGGGCTACACCTTCTGCGTGTACGAGGGCAATAAGGCCGTCATCGGCGACATCTACGCACTGGGCGAAGCCGAAAGCCTCGTCAACCCTGTCTGCGAAACCCTGCTCCGCCATCTGCTCGAAATGCTGCAGCACACACCGGGTCTGGAGCGCGTCGAGTCACAGCTGCTCATGTTTCCGTCGGGAGCCCTCGCCACACCGTTTCTCTCCCACGGCTTCCGTACCGAGGAGCGCCTCTTCATGCTTTGGACGCTGCCCACGCGGGCGCTTCCGGCACCGCCCGCTAAACTGCCCGGCCACCTGCAACTGCTCGCCTGGCAACCCGGCTTCTACGACTCCGCAGCCGAGCTCATCCACCTCGCCTACCGCGACCACGGCGACAGCAATATCAACGACCAGTACCGTACCGTCAGCGGCTCACAACGCTTCCTGCACAACATCATCCGCTTCCCCGGCTGCGGCACCTTCACACCGGAGAATTCTTGGGCCTTGCGCGATACCCGTTCCAACCGCCTGCATGGCGTGGTGCTCACCTCCCGCGTGCAAAGCGGCGTCGGCCACATCACCCAGCTCTGCGTCGCTCCCAACCTGCGCGGCTCCGGCCTGGGTCGATTACTTCTCGAGCGCTGCGCCGCCGAGCTGCAACGACGTGGCGGCCACACCCTCTCCCTCACCGTCACCGGCAGCAACACCGCCGCCAAACAGCTCTATGACGAGCTCGGCTTCGAGACTCTGCACCGCTTCGACGCCATGGTCTGGGATAGCTCGGTAGGCGAGCCTTTCGCGCAATGAACAACCCGATCAACTCACCGGCGGCATCTCCAGCGTAGCGGAACCCTATCCAGAGACGCGCACAATTGCGTCCCCCAAGAATGTGCTGGCGAGCCCTCCAAGGACGATCCAGCCCGCTATCGGCAGCAGTATCAAGGCAGTTTTGATCCATAACCGCACACCACTGTGTTCTTGAACAGCCGCGGAACCGCCCATTCGACGCCCTTGTAGAAGGCGACTACCCAGCCTGCACCGAGAAGCACACCCGCGCTACCGCAGAGGATGTATCCACCCACGTCGGCGTGCGCATCCTTTGCGGCAGCGATCGAGCTGCCCGCGACGAGAAAGAAGCACATCGCATACAGTAATTCAATCAAAGTCACATGGTTTGGACGATGAGAAACTGTTGTCCACTTACTCCACGTGATAGTTCGGCGCCTCGCGCGTGATCACCACATCGTGCACATGGCTTTCGCGCAGCCCCGCGCCCGAGATGCGAATGAATCGCGCATTCTCCTGCAGCTCCTCAATCGTCCCGCACCCGAGATACCCCATGCCCGACCGCAGCCCACCCACAAGCTGATAGACCATCGCTTCCAGAGGTCCCCGGTGCGGCACGCGGCCTTCGATCCCCTCCGGCACGAACTTCGCCAGCCGGTTGCTCGCCGGCGTCTCACGTGAGGTCAGCGACACCCGCTCGCCGCCCTCGCGGCTCATGTCGTCCTTGCTCTGGAAGTAGCGCTCGCCCGAGCCCTGCGCCATCGCGCTCAGGCTGCCCATGCCGCGATACGCCTTGAAGCTCCGCCCCTGGTACAGAATCGTCTCACCCGGGCTCTCATCCACACCCGCGAACAGTGAGCCCATCATGCACACGCTCGCGCCCGCCGCAATCGCCTTGGTGATGTCGCCCGAGTACTTGATCCCGCCATCCGCAATGATCGCCACGCCGCGTTCCTTGGCTGCGCGATACGACTCCGCGATCGCCGTAATCTGCGGCATCCCAGCGCCGGTCACCATGCGCGTCGTGCAGATCGACCCTGGC
>CAXSHQ010000192.1:0-8720 GCA_964236875.1 uncultured Acidobacteriaceae bacterium
GGCGAAGAGAAGCCGGTAGAAGCGGCCGGCACGCGGCCAGCGCGAAGGCTGATGTTCTGGCGGCCCCAGCCGAGCACTTCGTAGGGCTACAGACAGTTGAGCTTGGGTAGCTCCGCGCGACTGAAGCCCGCGCTACGAGTTCCCAAGGATGCCGTCCGCATCGTCGCTCTCTGCATCGACAGAAGATGCGGTTTGCGCCTCTCCTCCGTGTGGGGCTGCGGTGGGCTCGGCGGCGGGGATCGTTGTTCCCTCGTCGCTTCCATCTTTGGCAACCTGGAGCAGCAGGACAGTGATATTGTCGGTGCCGCCTCGCTCCTTGGCGAGCGCGATCAGGTTGTGGGCGGCGGCATCGAGGTCGCAGGAGCCGGAGACGAGCGTGAGCTCGGGACCGTCGACATAGCGGGTCAGGCCGTCCGAGGCGAGCAGCACCGTGTCGCCCGGGTTCAGGGCGGTGGAGAAGAAGTCGGGCAGGACGTTGGCTTCCACGCCGATGGCGCGAGTGATCACGGTCTGCATGCCCTGCACGTCTACCTTGCCGGCATCCTTCACGTCCACCACGCCGGAGCGGATGAGCTCATTCAGGTAGGAGTGATCGATGGTGATCTGGGTGCAGGTGCCGTCCTTGATGAGGTAGGCGCGGCTGTCGCCGACGTTGGCGATATAGAGCTTGAGGTCGCGGATGCAGGCGGCGACCAGGGTAGTGCCCATGCCTTTGTGGGCGGGATCGAGGCCGGCCTGGTGCACGGCGCCATTGGCGGCGCGAATGGCGGTGTCGAGAAGGCTTTCAACAGGGAGCGAGGGGTCGCCGGAGGTGACGGTTTCGAGGAAGGTGGCGACCGCGGTCTGGCTCGCGACTTCCCCGGCGGCCATGCCGCCCATGCCGTCGCAGACGACGTAGATCTGCTGGGCCGGGTCGTAGCCGAAGGAATCTTCATTATTGGTGCGGACGCAACCGATGTCGCTGATGGCCGCGGCGAGGATTTTGTGAGGCACGGGATGCTCCTGGAGCGTGAAGGCGATGCAGGTGTTACTGGGGCCCGGGTGCTGCGTGGTGCGTGGTTCCAAGTTTCGCGTGATGACAATTGCGGGTGCCCTGCAGGGCTCAGGCCTTTTGATTCTCGCGCTCAGGAGCGGTGGTGATGCCCCATGAGGGAGAGTCGAGATGGTGTCAACGACTCTCCCGGCTGATCGTTACTTGACTACGTTGGCGACGCAGTGGAGCTGGTGGCGCATGAAGTCGGGGTTGAGCAGGCGCGCGCCGCTATCCTCGACGTCGAAGCGGTAGATGATTTCGACACCGGTTTGGGACTTCTCGGTGATGCCGTTGTTCTGGAAGATGTACTCCAGTTGATTAGGCCCGGGGTGTTTGGCCTGGTAGGCGAAGTGGAAGACGGACCACGGCCCAAAGGTGCTCTTGGTCTGGCCGGAGCCCGCGAGCTTGACAGCGCCCTGCGTGCGGTACTGCCAAGTCACTCGGGTGGAGGCGCCGACGGTGGTCGATGTGGTGCCGTCGATATCCAGTGCGGCCGGGGAAAGATTAGGCGTGGCGAGCTGCGCGATGGTGAAGTTGAGCGAGGGTTGTGTGCTGCCGTTGGCGAACAGCGTGGTGGCCACGGTGTGCGTGGCGTTCAGGAAGCTCAGCAGGGCCGGGTTGACGGGGGCGCCGCCGGCAGAGCTGTAGACGCTGCCGTTGAAGGAGATGAACTTCGCCTGGCTGGAAGCAAACTGGGCGATCGCGCCGCTGGGCCCGAAGAGCGTGGCGGCTTCCTCGGGGGATGCATCCTGCTTGGCGTCGGGGTTGAAGGGGAACTTGCCGAGAACGTTGGCTGCGGCAGTGCACATGGACTTGCCGGCTTCTCCGGCGCCCTTGCCCACTGCCTTGCCGGCGAGGTCCTCGGAGCCCTTGATGGGTTCGCGAAGAAGGCGCTCGGAGTTGGAGTCGGCGATGCCGGCGGGGTCAGGCGGCTGGAAGCCGGCGCGCATGGAGCTGACTGCACCGTAGGCCCCGGAGACGGCGGTGTTGACCGCGGACGGGTCGTCCACCTTGCTGGTGATCATCTGGTTGGTGGCGTCTTCGATGGCGCTGAGCTTTCCCGTGTAGCCGGGGTTTACGTAAGGGCCGTTGCCGGGCGCGACCACCGATTGCGGTGCCTGGAAGGGGGCGCTGAAGGTGGGGTCGTTGACGGCGGTGTTTTTACTGACAACGCCGAAGATAGCGAGGAGCGGCGAGGCGGGGCCGTCGAGCTCATGCAGCCTGGCGGCGGAGTCCGGCTGACTGGCAAAGGGCAGCACGTGGGCGGCCTTGATGAAGCTGCGCCAGGCGGAAAGGAAATCCGTGTTGAAACGCTGCTGAAGCTGCTGATGAAGGGTGCTCTTGTCGATGGTGGCAGTGGAAGGACCGGTGACCCATTCCTCGCCCGCCAGATAGGCATCGGGGTGGTTGATCGCGTCTTCCATGAAGCCGAAGCCATCCTTGGAAAACGAGCCGTCGACGATCACAGGAGCGGAGACGTACCGGACCGAGTTGGGATAAATCTTCTTGAAGTCGATGGGCGGGAACTTGCGGTCGGCCGCGGCCTTCATGCTCAGGTACACATGGTCAAAGCCGGAGAAGCTGTTCAGGTAAGCGCGGGTGCTGTTGACCAGCGCCCCATCGGGGCGGCCCGTGGTGGCTTTGGCCAGGCATGAGTTCGGCTCGGGCAGCACTTCGGAGTAGTAGTCGAACTGATTGCGAGCGAGCTGGCGGACTTCGTCGGATACGGGACGGTTGCCGGCCCACTCGGACTCGAGCACGGCTGGGAGGAAGTCGGTCGAGCTCTTCTCCGGGTTGGAGGTGGTGATGAGCCAGGCCTTCAACGGCTTGTAGGTGCCCTGGTATTCGTCGGTAGGCGCGGCCTTGGCGGGGAGAGCGGAAAGCTTCGCGATGATGTTGCCCTGGGTCTGCGTGAGCAGGAGCTTGCGGAAGCGCTCCCCGTAGGCGCGGCAGGCCTGTAGGCGGATCTCTTCGCCGCGGTAGATGCCCCAGCGATCCATCAGCGGCGGACCGTCCTTGTGGTAGCCGTCGAGCTCCACGAGCACGCCGCGGAGCTCGTCGAGAGAGTGGAGGTCGGAAACAGTGGCGACATTCGTGCGTCCCACGGGCTGGACTTCGATGGCAGCGGCGGCGGCGCGCTTCTCCAGAGCGTTGTTGCGGAAGAAGGAGGCCGTGAGCAGCACGAGGTAGGTGAGGAACAGTCCGCAGAGAGTGCCGACGAGCAGGCGCTTGGTGCCGGAGACGCGGGTGCTGACCCGGCTGCTATCGAGCGCGGTCTTGTCCGTGAGCAGGATGCGCGAGAAGAAGTAGGGGAGGAAGACCCATTGCGCCACCTTGCGGGTGCCGCCGCTGCGGGCGACAGGTTGCGCTGCCTGCTGCTGCATGGCCGCGAAGGAGAAGACCTGGGTGGCGCCGGCGTTGACCGGAGGCGCGATGGGCGCAGATTGCTGCGCGCCGACGGATAGGACGTTCTCCACGATGTGGGCGCGCATGCCGGAAAAGAAGAAGCCGCGCAGAAAGGGGTTGACGCCGAGCTGGCTGGGGCGGGCGAGTTCTACAAGAAACTCAATGATGCCGGCGCGCAGCTTGCGGAGGTCGCGGGGGAACTCGTAGGAGCGGGCGAGGGAAGCATCCTGGCCGCCGCGGTTGAGGAGCTCGAGGCGGAACTCGGAGAGGAAGTAGGTGGACTCGTCAAAGCGCAGCCCGATCTGTTCAGCCGCGCGGTCTGCATAGAGGCCGGCGCCGGCAGCGGTGTTGGCGAGCATCGCGCCGATGGGCGTGGTGACTTCGCCTTCGGTGAGATTGGCGGCGTACTCGGCAAACGCGGTGACGGTGTCAAGCTTGGTGAAGAGGACGTAGACGGGGAGCGAGATGCCGAGCGTCTGCGAAAGCAGGCGGAGACGCTCGTTCATGGACTGGGCCAGCGCGCGGATCTGCTCGGTGGTGCTGGGCGCAAGGATGCGCTCCATGCTGACGCAGAGCAGCACGGCGCGGGTGGGCTGGAGGGCGGACTTGGAAAGCGCGGCGCCGAGCTTGCCGGGCGCGGTAAGGCGCAGCAGGCGCTGCCATAGCGCGGGCTGGCGAAGCAGCGCGCCGCCGGCTTCCACGATGGCGGACTGGCCGGCAAGCCAGATGTTGACCATCGGCGTGGGCATGATGGCCTGGTCGCGGTAGACCTGCCCGGCGAGCAGCTCGGGCTCCAGGCCGGACTGGAGAATGGTCTGGGTCTTGGCGGAGTTCTCATCGCCGATGACGTAGACCAGGGGCAGGGAAGCGAGGTTCTTGACGCCGGGGCGGTTGGCCGATTTGAGCTTGGCGTCGGCATCACGCACCATGGAATCCAGCGTGGCCTGGTCGGCTCCGCTGGCGGCGTCCAGCTTCTCCGCCGGGACCATCTTCCTCATGTACCAGATGGCCACCGCGGCGGCAGCTACGCCGAGCAGGATGAGGAGCACGTTGAAGAGCATGAAGCGCTTGCCTTCAAGGTGCAACAGGAAGCTCAAGCCCACGACCAGACCGATGTACACGAGCAAGCCGACGAGGACGATCCAGATGCGTTTCACGAAATGAGCCTCCCGGCAGGAATGTCGAGCAGGGCGGTGTGGATCGCCGAAAGCCCGGAGCCCAGGGTCAAGGTATAGACCACAAACAGAACGACAACCAGCGCCGCAAGGCAGGCGGCGGCGACCCAGAGCGAGGTGAGCACGCGGTCGCGCTTGGCCTCCATCCTGACATCGGGCGCGGCGGCCAGGCGGGCAAGCGCGAGCGGACCGCGGATGCGGGTGATCTTCTCGCGAATCTGCTGCAGCGGGCCGCGCACATCGCCGGCGTTGGTGAGCGCATAGCGGCCCCGGTAGCCGAGCAGCAGCAGGATGGCGTGCAGCTCGAGGGTGTCGGCAACCTCGGGCGCGTCGGGCGCGTTCAGCAATGTGCTCACGTCATTGAAGAAGGCTTCGCCGGCAACGTGGCCGCCGGAAAACATTTCCTGCTGCAGGGTGCGCCGCGGCCAGTCGGCGAAGGCCGGGTCGTGGGTGTTGAGAACGCTTTCGTCGACAAACGCGATGCCGCCGTAGAGGGCCATGCGGCTGGCGTTGTCCGAGTAGCCGAGCGCGCGCACGGTCTGGACGGCAGTGAGAATCATGTTCTTGATGTTGGCGCGGAACACCTCAGCGTCGGGCACGCGCTGCGAGCCATAGCGCATGCGCAGGACGACGGTGATGACGTCCTGGAAGGCGAGGGCGAGGCTGTTGGTGCGCGCCGCTGGATAGGCGGCCGGGTTGGGCGCGGGGGCCGTGCTCATGGGTTCACCTCAAGAATTACCGTGACTTCAAAAGCGGCGTCGCGCAGGTCTCCGGGAACATACACGCCGACGCGCTTGGTCTGCAGGACGTGCTGCCAGCAAGGGCCCGCGCAGTTGATGCTGAAGTAGTGCATATCGGCTTCCGCGGAGATGGCCGGCGGCGGCACGGAAAGGTGGTTGAGATCAAGCCCCGGGAGGGCGCGTTGCACGAGCTTGGTGACGCCGTCCGCGGAGCAGATCTTGACGCGGTCGGGCGTCAGACGCAGCAGCTCGGATTCTCCCATGCTGGAAGAGCGTATGCCGAAAATCCAGCGGCCGCGGCGGAAACAGCGCTCGTCGGTGACGTCGGCCACATGGACGTACGGTTCGCTGAGCGAGAAGTTGAGCGTGACGGTGTTGGACGGAACGACGATCTCGAGATGGCGGCGGATGTGCGCGTCGAGCTTCGAGAAAACCGAGGTCAGCTCCAGATGCGAGTAGGCCGGCAGGTTGGCCGGGTCTGATTCCAGCGAGAACGTGCAAAGCGCGCCGGAAAGCCGGAGGAGATCGGTGTAGAGCTCTTCCGGGTGGCTGTGCTTGTACTCCAGGTGCTGCTGCAGCGCGGGCAGGGCGGAGCAGAGGGAGTGCAGGAACCAGTAGTTGGCGACGTCGAGCGAAGAAGTGCCCACTTCGAACTGGCCCACGCGGCGCTTGCCTCGGCTCACCGTGCCCATGCGCTCGTGAAGCAGGTCGACCAGCCGCTTGAGCTGGCCGAGCAGGCCTTCGGCGGCGCTGAGGCGCAGCGTGGGCGGGATGAACTCGGGGTCGGAGGCGAAGCCGCCTTTGCCGTCGCGGAAGATGCGCGCGAGCGGGAAGGACACAACCCCTTCGGTCAGCTGGGATTGGCTGGCGAGGAAGAAGTTCTTTTCGCCGAAGCCTACGGTGTACTCGTCCTGCCCGCTGGTGTCGTCGGTGATGGGACGGTCGTGGCGGCGGTAGCGGACCGAAGACCGGCGGGAGCCGTCGATGTCGCAGTCCAGGCCGCGCGGGCTGCGGCGCGGCACGGCGAGGTAGAGCAGGATCTCGCTGTCTGTCGGCGCGAAGAGATCCTTGAGGCCGACAGGAGGCGGGACGGGGTCGCTGTCGGGGCAGTCGAAGACCAGGCCGTCGGGAAAGATGCCGGACGCGTGGCGCAGCACGGCGGTGCCGTTGCGGATGGCGTCCGCATCGAGCGACAGGCTGATCAGCCCCCAGGGATGGTGGCGCAGGGTGGCGGATAGAAACCAGAGCGAATCTTCAAAGTAGCGGCTCTGCGTCTGGAAGTGATGGGGGCCAAGATGCATCCCCTCCGACCAGACCACCCGAGACAAGAATTTCATAGAAGGACTTCAGCGGAGCGGCGGTTAGGAGGAAGTGCACGCGAAGAGCAAAAATCGGGGGCCCGAACAGTCCCAGGTGCGTCCAGATTGCGTTTAGCAGATGCGCCGCGTTTGGGGGAAAACCGTAGCCGTATACTAAGTTCCTTCCGGAAGGGTGTCAAGCAAGCACCGGCTGATTTGTGATGCAGCATTCCCGGCAAATGGAGTGGCGAGAGTGACGCCCGATCCGAGCTTCGAGAACGAAAAGAACGCATTTGGCGAAGGTGCGAACGCGCAGGCCGCGGCCTCCGGCAGCGGAGTCACGGGAATGTTTCAAACGCTTCCGTCCGGCCAGAGCGCCGGCAAAGACGCGGGCCAGAACGCGGGCCAGAACGCGGGCGAGGATGAGCTTGCCCGGCTGCTCCGTGGCGATGCGCCGCCTGCCCCGAGTCCTGCAACGCCGCAAAGCCCGGCAGCCCAAGGAGCCGTAGCTGGCGCGAGCGAGACGGATGCGCTGCTGAACCTGTTGCGGTCTTCACCGGCCCCACCTGCGCCGCCTTCGGGCGCGGCAAACTGGCCGCCCCCGGCTGCTGCTGCGTACTCGCCAGCGGCTCCTGTAGCTTCTGCGGCCCAACCGCCTTTCGTTCCCGTTCCGCCCGCGCCGCCAGCGCAACCTGCGGCTTCAGCGGCGCCACCCTTCTCCCCGCCGACTGCGAGCGCACCTGCCAGCGCGGGCTTCACCCAGCTGCTGCGGGCGTTGAGCCCCGAGCAGCTTCAGGCGGGAGCCGCTTCGCCCGAGGCGGTCAAGCCGCAGGAGGAGCGGGTGAACCCGGGCAAGATCTCGCGGCAGGTCACCTCGTTCTCCGGAGCGTCGGCTTCCCCGCCGGCAGCGCCTGCGGCTTCCGTCTCCACAGCGACGTCGCCGCAAAATACACCGCAGGGCCCGCCCCAAAATGCGGGCGGGTTCACGCAGTTGTTTCAGGCGCTGGACAGTCCGGCTGCGGCGACGCCGGTCACCGCTTCCATGCAGACGGCGCAGCCTCAGCCGCCTGCAATCTCCTTCGGCCAGGAGCCCCCCGCGCTCGCAACCCAGGGAGCCGCTGATCCGGTTCCGGCGCAGGGTGGTGGGTCGTTCACGCAGCTCTTCCGTGCGCTCGATAACCCGCAGCAGGCCCCGCAAGCGGCCCCGCAGCCAGCACCGCAGGCAGCCCCACCCGCGGACCTCACTTCCCGGAAGATCACCGCGCCCGCGCAGGCCATTGTCGGGGGTGCGTTTCAGCAGACGCCGGCTGCCTCACCTGCGCCGCAGTCCAAACCCGCCGAGGCGGCTGCACCGCAGCCGGCCGTTTCCTTCACGCAGCTTTTCCGCGCGCTGGACGGGCCTCCTACCGCCCCGGAAGTGCAGCCGGCTGCCGCACCGCAGCCGGTGGCCAGCGGGGCCCAGGCGCAACCGCCCGCTGCCTCTACAGGCACGGAGACGACGCCATCCCAGCCTGCTCCGTCGCAACCGGCCGTTTCCTTTACGCAGCTCTTCCGTACGCTGGACGGGCCGGCGGCCACCCCGCCTGCACCACCGGCCACACAGCCGAACGCGCCGCCGCTCCAGGCAGCTTCGGAATACCCGTTCGGACAGCCGATGACAGCTGCTCCCGCTGTGCCCGCGCAGGCGATTGGCTCTTCGACAGAGATGTTCCAGGCGCTGGGCATCACGCCAGCGATCTCGCCCGCAGCGCCCATTGCCGCGGGACCGGCGATCCCTGCCGCGCCAGCGTTCACGGCTCCGGCGGCAGCCTCCGCGCAGGCTCCCGTTCCCGGCGCATTCACGCAGATGCTCGACGCGACCGAGCTTTCGCGCCTGCGGGAAGCCCAGCCGGGAGCAGATCCGGCCGCCATGCCGGGCGGATTCGCCCCCGTGACGACGACTCCGGCCTTTGCTCCTGCGCCGCCCGCTGCTCCTATACCGCCGGTCGTCTCTGCACAGCCGTTTGCCCCCGCGCCCCCGATAGCCAGCGCTCCCGGATCGTTTACCCAGATGTTCAGCGCGGAGCCC
>CAXSHQ010000193.1:0-8715 GCA_964236875.1 uncultured Acidobacteriaceae bacterium
CGTGACGGAGCCTGGACAGGCCGTCCCTGGGAGCAGTCGGTCATCTACGAACTGCACATCGGCACCTTCACGCCGGAGGGCACCTTCCGCGCCGCCATCAACAAGCTGGATCATCTCCAATCGCTCGGCGTCACCGCTCTCGAGGTCATGCCCGTAGCCGACTTCCCGGGCAAGCGCAACTGGGGCTACGACGGCGTGCTGCTCTTCGCGCCTGACGCCGCATACGGCCGTCCCGAAGACTTCAAGGCGCTGGTCGAAGCCGCGCACGCGCGTGGTATCAGCGTGCTGCTCGACGTGGTCTACAACCACTTCGGCCCCGACGGAAACTACATCATGAAGTACTTCCCGGACCTACAGACGGACCGTCACAAGACCAACTGGGGGGACGCCGTCAACTTCGACGGCCCCAACAATCAGGGCACGCGCGAACTGATCATCCACAACGCGCTCTATTGGATCGAGGAGTTCCACCTCGACGGCCTGCGCCTGGACGCCGTGCACGCCATCCTCGACGAAAGTCCGCGGCACCTGCTGCTGGAGCTCGCCGACCGTGTCCACGAAGCCGTGACCGACCGCCCGGTGCACCTCATCCTCGAGAACGAAAAGAACCAGGCTTGCCGCCTCGAACGCGACAGGAACCGCACACCCCGCCACTTCAACGCACAGTGGAACGACGATATTCACCACGTGCTCCACACCGCCGGAACGCACGAGGACGCTGGCTACTACAAGGAGTACAAAGGCGATCCCCACCTGCTGGGCAAGTCGTTAGCGCAGGGCTTCGCTCTGCAGGGCCAGTGCACACCCGATGGCGGCAACAAGAAGGGCGAGCCCTGTTCTCATCTGCCGCCCACCGCCTTCGTCAGCTTCATCCAGAACCACGACCAGATCGGCAACCGTGCCTTCGGCGAGCGGATCAATGCCATCGTGGATTCGCAGGTCGTGCGCTCCCTCGCCGCCGTATACCTGCTGCTCCCGCAGATCCCCATGCTGTTCATGGGCGAGGAGTGGTGCGCCACCGCGCCCTTCCCGTACTTCGGAGACTTCGACGGCGATCTGGGCGACAAAATCCGGCAAGGCCGCCGCGACGAGTTCAGCAAGTTCCCCGAGTTCGCCAATCCCGCGCAGCGCGACAAGATTCCCGATCCGATGGCCGAAACCACCTTCCTCTCCGCAAAGATCGACTGGAACGAGATCAAGGACACCAGGCACGGCGAGTGGCTCGACTGGTATCGCAGCATCCTCCGGCAGAGGCACGAGCAGATCGTGCCTCTGCTTCCACGCATCGGCCCGGATACCGGCAGCTACGAGGTGCTGGGCCCCGCCGCGGTCTGCGTGCGCTGGAATCTCGACGGAGGCGGCACGTTGCAACTCGCCCTCAACCTGTGCGACAAGCCCCAATCCGGCTTCTCCAATCTGAACACTGGTCAGAGCCTCTGGAAGGAAGGTCGAGCAGAGCCGCAGCAGGATACTTTAGGACCGTGGAGTGTGCATTGGTCGCTCATGGAGACCTCCGCCGCTTAGCAATGAATTAGCCCGCCATATGGTGTCATCCTGAGCGCAGCGAAGGATCCCCGTATTTCGTCCCGAGTGCCACAGAATCTTGAGAAAGCAATTGACTTCGCTCACGCAGCAACAGGAAAGCCTCCGCATAGCGGAGGCTTTCTGTTGCTGCACGTTCCTGCTACGCCGAAGCCGGAGCGGGCTCACACTCCTTCATAGGCGTGCCCAGCGTATCCACCCACGGATCGATCACGATCTTGGTCACCGCATCCAGCTTGTCGCGCCAGATCTTGTACATATCCGGCACTTCTTCGATGCCGATGCGATGCGAGATCAGGAAGCTCGGATCGATCTTGCCGTCCTCGATGGTCTTCAGCAGTGGCTTCAGGTACTTGTGCATGTGCGTCTGGCCCATAGCCATGTTGATGCCCTTGCCGAAGGCCGCACCGAAGTTGATTTTGTCCAGCACGCCGCCATACACGCCGGGGATCGACAGGTTCCCGCCCTTGCGGATCGCCTGGAACGCCTGCCGAAGAACGAATGGCCGGTCAGTCTCGAGCATCAGCGCCTGCTTCACCTTGTCCATGAAGCCGATCATAGTGCTGGAGTGCGCTTCCATCCCGACGGCGTCGATGCACACATCCGGTCCTACGCCGCCGGTAAGGTCGCGCAGGGCCTCGACTACTAGAACATCGTCTTCGCTGTAGTCGATCGTGATGGCGCCGCAGTAATCGCGAGCCAGCGCCAGCCGTTCCGGGAAGCGGTCGATGACGAACACCTTGCCCGCGCCCATCATGTAGGCAGACGCAGCGGCAAACAAGCCTACAGGCCCAGCGCCCCAGATCGCTACGTTGTCCCCAGGCTGTATGTGCCCATTCTCCGCGCCCATGTAACCGGTCGGGTAGATGTCGGAAAGAAACAGCACCTTCTCGTCCGGCAAGTCGTTCTCAATTTTGATCGGCCCCACGTCGGCGAACGGCACACGGGCGTATTGGGCCTGCCCGCCCGCATACCCGCCATAGATGTGCGAATAGCCAAACAGCGCCGAGCCGGAGTAGCCATACATCGTTTCGGCCACCTGTGCGTTGGGATTGGTGTTGTCGCACAACGACCACAGGTCCTTCTTGCAGAAAAGGCAGTTGCCGCAGGCGATGGTGAAGGGGACAACCACGCGGTCGCCGCGCCTAAGGTTCTTCACCTCCGGCCCCACTTCTTCCACGATGCCCATGAACTCGTGCCCTGGGATGTCGCCCGCTTCCATGGTCGGTATGTACCCGTCGTACAGGTGCAGGTCTGAGCCGCAGATAGCCGTGCGGGTGATCTTGAGAATGCAGTCGTGCGGATTGATGATGGTCGGGTCGGGAACGGTCTCCACACCCATTTTCTTTGCGCCTTGCCAGGTAACGGCCTTCATGCGATCTCCGGGATTCCAGGAAAATTACGTCTCGTGACAGGCAAGCAGTACGTGCAGGGCAAGACCACTTGCCGCTGACCACTTGACATCGGCTAACGCTCTATTTGTCGCTCGTGCCCGGCGGAGTCGGATTGTTCTCGCCGTAGAGCTTCGACTTCAACGAGCCGCTGAACCCGCGCTTGCCGTTTGGCTGGCCTACGACCGAGGGGATCTCCCCGGCTTCGGCCAACTGCTTGAAGTGGCGCAGGTCCTCGATGACGATCTGCTTGGGACTGCGCCTCGCAAGAGCGGCGACTGCATTTCCAAGCTTCCCACCGGGAACGCCAACGCGCTCCTGCAGCGTAACGCGCGTGCCGCGGTCGTTCTCCGTCGCTTCGAAAAGCACTTCGCCAGACTCCTCAACGCCTTCCGTGATGGAGTGCCAGGCAATCTTCTTGCCCGGTATGTCCTCCACGATCTCGGAGTCGAACTCGATGCGTTTGGCGGCCGCGCTGCCCGGCTCTGCTTCCGGGTCGCCAAGCACCCAGTGGCTCAGTGTGGCTGACTTTTCCTCTACGGAAACCACATACTCCTGCCAACGTGGTGCCAGCTTGATGTTGCGCCAGAGCGTATAGAGCGACTCTGCATCCATAGAGATGGTCTGGATCGCGTGTACGCGAGCCACACCCTTGGTCACATCCTGGGCCAGCGGCGCAAACGTGGAACCCTTGCCCTGGCCCGCAGGGAAGGGCGGCAATGGATTTTGTGTGGGATGGAGCACTTCAGGCATGAACGCCTCCGTCGGGATTGCGCGGCTCACGTTCACAGCACATCGCTTTGTCCCTAGGATGGTTCGCAGCCTCTGGAGGGTGCCTAAGTGCTCACGGGCGCGAGCGCCGCTTCGATGCCCGGGTTCACCTCGGCCCGTGCGAACTCCGCGGCCACGCGAATGCCGTTCATGATGGCGCGCTCATTCGAGCTTCCATGCCCGATGATCACCGGTCCGCGCACCCCAAGCAGCGGGGCACCACCGTACTCGGCATAATCCAGCCGCTTCTTGAACGCGGAGAACGCCTTCTTCGAGAGCAGAGCGCCCACTTGCGACGTTACCGTGCTCTTCAGCGAATCCTTCAGGATGGTGCTCAGCATCTTCGCCGTGCCTTCCACGCCCTTCAGCACGCAGTTGCCCACGAAGCCATCGCACACCACCACATCGGCGCGCCCGTTGAAGATGTCTCGGCCCTCGACATTGCCCATGATGTTCAGCGGCAACCCCCGGAACAGCGGCAGCGTGTCGCGGGTCAGCGCATTGCCTTTGGAGTCTTCCTCGCCGATTGAAAGCAGGCCCACGCGCGGGTTCGCCACTCCCAGCACATTCTTCATGTACATGTGGCCCATATAAGCGAACTGCACCAGGTTCTCCGGGTCGGAATCCACATTGGCGCCCACATCCAGCAGCACGCACGGATTCCCGGTAGCGGTAGGGAAGACCGTCGCCAGCGCCGGCCGGTCCACGCCCGCAAGCGAGCCCAGCACCATCTTCGCCGTGGCCATGGCGGCGCCGGTATTGCCGGCCGTCAGGAACCCGGCAGCCTTGCCCTCGCGAACCATCTTCAGGCCCACGCGCATTGAGGAATCCCGCTTGGACCGGACCGCCTGCGCGGCCTTGTCGTCCATCGTGATCCACTCGCTGGCCTGTTGAATGAAAATGGGCAGGCGATCGGCCTTGCCGCCGCCCAGGCGCGGCCCGGCGTTGGCTTTCAAGCACTCACGCAGTTTGGGACGCAGCAGGTCTTCAGGGCCAACCAGGTGCACGCGCACATCCAATGTGCGCGCAGCGAGAATAGCCCCGCGGATCTCAGGGTCGGGGGCCTTGTCGGACCCCATGGCGTCCAGAGCGATATCGACCGGCATGCGTACGTTAGGGTACTACGATCCTACTCGGTCGCGACCGCAATAACCTCACGGCCCTTGTACTGGCCGCACTTCTTGCAGGCGCGGTGTGGCAGCTTCTTCTCGCCGCAGTTCGGGCAGTTGGAAACGCCCGTGGGCACCAGGAAGTCGTGGCTGCGGCGCTTGGCGGTGCGCTGCTTGGAGTGGCGGCGCTTTGGATTCGGCATGGTAGTTCCTCTCGCTTGCAGCCGAAAGGCCAGGTGGCACAGGCGGCGGCGGAATCGTTTGTTGCAAACCTCGCGGCAACTCGCAAGGCGAGACGCTCAGGTTCGTGGCATAGCAAGACCGGCCAGCGCATTCCAGCGCGGGTCGGAAGGGCGATCGTCGCAGTGACAGGGATTCTGGTTGCGATCGGCGCCGCAATGCGGGCACAAGCCTTTGCAGTCCTGCCGGCAGAGCACCCGTCCGGGCAGGGCAAGCAGCACCTGTTCCCGAACGGCGTCTTCCAGGGGAAGGCCGCTCTTTTCATAATACCCGATTTCCGTCTCGTCTTCCGTGATGGCGTGCTCCCCGGCTGCCGCATCCACCCCCGCCGGTCGAAAGATCAGGTCGAAGTCGGCTGAAACCGGCTGTTCCACCGGCTCCAGGCAGCGCGCGCACAGCAGCTCGAACCGGCCGTCAAGGTGCGCCCGCAGCCGGATATCCTCCACCTGCTCCCGCGGCCCGCGATGCTCCACCAGCAGTTCGGCGCGGCCTGTCACGGTGAGGGCATCGACCTGGCGGACATCCGGGATGTACTCGATGGAGCCTTCGGCAATTTGCTCATCTAAGACAAGCGGCTCGTCAGCTAAAAGAAGCGGTGTGATCAGCATGGCCCTGTCTCTATTTTCGCACGCGATTGCGATCGCGTTTCCACGCTTTGCAAGCATGACAAACGTCAGGAACCGGCCGCAAGTCTGCGTCGTATCATCGGGGAAACTTCCCGCACCGGAACGGAGCTTATGCGTCTGCTCGCCTCGATTGCTTTTGCCCTCGCCTCATCGCTGCCCTTTGCTGCCGCGCAGACACCCTCGCTAACCGGGGTCAAAGCGCCTGCCAAGCCTGCGCAGCCCGCCTGGGTCACGCGCTCCAACAGCTTCGCCCAGCCGATCCTGGCCATTGGCATCAAGTACAGCCCTGAGCTTGCCTCCTCGCAGGGCATCGCCCAATACGACACCGAGATCGGCAAACCCACGCTCGCCACCGAGCTCGCCTCCCGCAAGGAAGAGGAGGAAGCGACGGCCAAGCTGCGCGACGCCCTCAAGACCGAGAAGGACGAAAAGGTCCGCCAGGATCTGGAGATCATGATCGCGCAGGAGGAGCTAGGCTTCCGCCAGCAGGACTTCTCCACGAAGCGCCGTGTGCCCTTCATCAACGCGACCGGGTACGTCTACGGCGGGCTGCAAACCCTGCTTGACGACCAGGTGCCGCCGGCGCGCCGTGAAGCCGCCGTCATCCGGCTGAAGAAGTACGCCGGCCAGACGCCGGGGTACCAGCCCGTCACCGATCTGCTCATCATGCGCCTCAAGGAGCAGATGGCGAAGCCGGGCGTCATATACCCCGCAAAGAGCGAGATGGAAACGCAACTTGCCCGCAATGCCTCGATTGTCGAAGGCATCGGCGCGCTCTTCACCAAGTACAAGCTCACCGGCTGGGAGCCGGGCTACGCCGCGCTCAACATGCAGCTCACCGACTACGCCGCCTCATCGACATTCCGCCTGCGCGGATCGCGACAATGGCGCACAAGGCCTTCACCGATATACAGGCGCAGATGCAGCCGCTCGCCGCCCAGATTGCGAAGGAGCACGGCTGGCCTTCCAGTGACTACCGCGACGTCATCCGCGAACTCAAGAAGCAGCAGATCACCGGCGAAGCCATTCTGCCCTTCTATGAAGGGCGGCTCCACGACATAGAGAAGATCCTCGTCGCGCAGAAGCTCGTCACGCTCCCAGACCGTCCCGCCATCATCCGCCTCGGCACGCCGGCGGAGAGTGCGCAACAGCCCGCGCCTCACATGGTTCCGCCGCCTTTTCTCAACAACACCGGCCAGCGCGGCGTCTTCGTGCTGCCGCTCACAGCGCCCGCCGGCCCCGGCAGCGCGCAAGCCGCCAAAGTAGACGACTACACCTTCGACGCAGCCGCCTGGACACTCACCGCCCACGAAGCCCGCCCCGGCCACGAGCTCCAGTTTGACGGCATGGTCGAGCAGGGCGTCTCGCTCGCCCGCGCGCTCTTCGCCTTCAACTCCACCAACGCCGAAGGCTGGGGCCTCTACTCGGAATACATCATGCTGCCCTACATGCCCAAGGAAGGCCAGCTCATCAGCCTGCAGTTCCGTCTGCTGCGCGCGGCCCGCGCCTTCCTTGATCCCGAGCTTCAGGCCGGCAAGCTCCAGCCCGCCGACGCCATGAAGGTACTCACCGGCGATGTCTGCTTCTCCGTGCCCTTCGCCAACCAGGAGGTAGAGCGCTACACCTTCCGCATGCCGGGGCAGGCCAACAGCTACTTCTATGGCTACACTCGCCTGCTGGCGCTGCGCAAGGAAACCGAAGCCGCCCTCGGGCCGAGGTTCAGCGCGCTCCGCTTTCACGACTTCCTGCTGTCGCAGGGACTTCTGCCGCCTGACCTAATGAAGAAAGCCGTGGAAGAAGACTTTATCCCCAGGGAAAAGGCGCGTTAGGCTGTTGTGCACAGGAAAGAACGGAACCCGGGAACCACTCCCCGCGTATGCATCGGGGGTGAGCGGCGCAGAAACGCGCCAAAGGAGACTGCTTTGAAGAACTCTGGTTGTTCCACGCTGGTCGTAATGGGCATGGCGGCGCTGCTGCTGAGCGGCTGCCATATTGAAAGCCACAAGAATGGCAAGAACGATGACGTTAACATCGGGACGCCGTTCGGCTCCATGCAGGTTAAGACCAACGACAAAGCCAGCACTGCGGGTATCGGGCTTACGCAATATCCCGGGTCCGTTCCCGCCAACGATGACGGCAACAACGATTCCGCCGACGTCAATATGAGCTTCGGCAGCTTCCACCTCGGAGTCAAGGCTGCCGGCTTCCAAACCCCTGACAGCACGGACAAGGTCCTCGCCTTCTACAAGAACGACCTCAAACGCTATGGCGACATCATTCAGTGCCAGGGCAAGCACTCGGTCGGCAAACCTGACCGCACCTCGCAGGGTCTCACCTGCGACGAGAACAGCGGTGCACACCATGGCAACATCGAGGTGGGCTCCGGCATGGAGCTCCGCACCGGCTCTCCGCAGCGCCAGCATATCGTGGCGATCGAATCCAGGGACGGCGGCACCAAGATCGGTCTCGTGGCGCTCGACCTTCCCTCCCAGCTGCACAGCCACGGCGATAAGGACATCGAGTAGCCTTCCCGGTAAGCAGCTTCAACTCTCCGGAGTGATCACGCTCCAACATTGTCATCCTGAGCGAAGTGAAGAATCTGCTTTCTTCCGGCGCGGCACTACACCTTAGAGAACAGACATAGCCCCGAGCGCCACCACGGCACTCTGGCTATCACGGCACTCTGGCTATAGCGAGCTTGCTCCCACGCTCCGCAGCGCGTAGCGTCGTGGACAGGTGACCTCCACGTACTGCCAATCCTGCGCGGCGCCTCTGGTTCAGCCTGATGACGGCCCTGACCCGGGCGCCGTCACGCGCTGCACTCTTTGCGGCGCCCCCCAGGTTCGGCTCTCGGAAGAGCTGCGCGCCGCCGCGGCAGCGGAGCGCGAGAGTTACGAAGCGGATCTCGCCAGGGGCACTTCGCTCGCCGGCTTGCCGGGCGCGATGGATTGGAAGAAAGCGATCATGCTCGCCGCCGCTGCATCCGTTCTCGCGGTCGTCGTGTGTGCCACCCTCCCCTCCCTCGCGGCGGTAGCA
>CAXSHQ010000194.1:0-8691 GCA_964236875.1 uncultured Acidobacteriaceae bacterium
CTGGCTCTGCACGGCATAGATAGAGTAGTAATTCGGATTCTGCTTAGTTCCGGTGTACTGCTTGTACGTGTGCGTGCTTCCCTGCATAAGTGGAAGTGCATGACCGCCACGCGGCAGTACCGTACCCGTCACTCCGCCTCCCAGGGTGGTGGACAGATCGTTCCGCACGGTGAATGTGCTTACGGTATTGCCCGCCAGCGGGGAGTTGGTGTCGTAAACCGAAGGCAGCTCACGCCCGAAGGAGCTCATGTAGGTGAGGGAGAGCACATAGCCTCCGCCCAGGTTCTGCTCAAGCGCGAGATCGGCCTCATGCACCTGCGGATTCTGCATGTGCGGATCGAGATAGGCGACCGTCGGCGACAACACTGTGCAGTTGGTGGCGTTCAACGCCCGCAGTGCAGTGAACTGAGCGGCGGCGGCACTTTGCGAGGATGCAAAGATGTTGGGAAAGGCCACGTTGCATGCCGTGGCACTTGTGCCGCCTCGCGTGCTCAGGCTCGTTTGCCCGTTCACCGAACCGGAGTTCTGATACGCAAGACTGATGTTCGCGTTGATCACGCGACCGTAATACATGCCATAGCCGCCGCGCAGTGTCGTGTTCCCATTGCCAAACACGTTGAAAGCGAAACCTACCCGCGGTCCAAAATTGTTGCGGTCATCTGGACGGCTTGCCGTTATCGGCAAAGGGCTGTTCGCGGTGGTCGCAGCGTTGACAATGCTCGTGAGGTACGGATTTCCCGTGTTCACATAGGGATTTGGCGGAACGTACTCATACTCGTAGCGCAGGCCAGCCGTCAGGGTCAGGCGCGGCGTGATACGCCAATCATCCGATACATAGGCGTTCCAATCGGTCGTGGATACGCTGATGCTGGGATTTCCGAAGCCCTGCGTGTAGCTGAAGTACAGGCCGTTGCCATAAGCCGCCCCACCCAACCCTGTCGTGGCATGGAGATAGTCGCCGATGAACTGCCAGTTGTAGTCGTAGCTGAACGAGCCGTTTTCCTGGTAGAGATTGTTCACGTGATCGTACACTCGATTGATATCGACCCCGAACTTTGTCGTCTGACGTCCATGCGTCCACGTCACGCCGTCAATGCCTTCAATGCGGCGCTCGTCCGGATAACTGCGCCGCTCGCCCAGGAATGACTTGCCGATGTCGAATCCTTGCAGATCGTACTCGTAGCCGATGTTCACGTCAGGCGGGCGGTTGAACTGATTGTTGGAGAGTGGCACCTCGTTGGGCAGTGCCGGCTGGGAAGTCTGGTATTCGTAATCGCGTCCATACTGCGCACGAAACTCGTTCACCATGGAGTTGGTGAGCACCGTCGTGAAGCGAAGCAAGCCGAAATCGGTCTTTACGAAGTCATTGCCAAAGCTCGCGCGCCCATAAAAATTGGAAGCCTGGGTTTGCACGCCGGCGGGCGAGTTGAAGCGCAGCCGGTTGTACTGCACGGTTAGGCGGTTGCGATCATTGATTTGATAGTCGAGCTTGGGAAAGTTCAGCACCTGGTCGCTGAAGCGCGGCACAGGCCCCAGAAAGCTCGCGAGAATGCCAAGACCCTGGGTGTAGTAGGCAGATCCTGCCTGGTAGCCGACACCCACCTTTGCTGCGAGTTGACATGCACTCGCATCGGCAGGCAAGAGGCCGGCGGTAGCACCACTAAGCACACCTCCCGTGCAGCTCGCGCCTGTGGGCAGGTTGCTGTCCGCAGAAGCAAACGTATCGGAGGGATCCGAGGCGCGCGCCGTGCCGGGGAAGTTCCGGCGTGACTGATCGTAGGAGTAGAAGAAGAAGAGCTTGTCCTTGATGAGTGGACCGCCCACACCAAAGCCCCACTGCTTGCGCCAATCCTTGGGCTTGTAGTTCGTAGCCACGAAGTTGTTCGTGCCCGGCGTTTGCGTGATCAGTTGCGTATACGGATTGGAAGCGCCCCACTGGTTGTCGCGGTCGTAAAAGAACAGCTCGCCGTGGAACTGATTGGTGCCGCTTTTGGTGACGGTGTTGATCACGCCGCCGGCAGCGCGGCCATATTCAGCCGAATAGTTCGAGGTGTTTACCTGGAACTCCTGCACCGCCGCCTGCGAGATGGTGTACGACGCGCGCGTACGCCCACGCTCCTCTGAGAAGTACGCCTGGTTATTGTCTGCGCCATCGACCGTGGCGTTGTTGAGCAGGTAGCTGATGCCGCGGAAGCTCAGCAGCCCGAAGCCGTCTCCGTTGGAAACGACGCCCGGCGTGAGCAGCGCGAAGCTCGACCAGCGCCGGCCGTTGATGGGTAGGTTGTCGATCCGGTCCTGGTCGATGGTCGTGGAGATCTCATTCGACTCGGTATGCAGCAGCGGAGCTTCGTCGGTGACCTCCACCTTGCTTGTCACCGAACCGACGGTGAGTTTCGGAGACACATCAGACAGTGCACCGATTGTCACCACGACATTGGTTTGTTCCGTGGTCTGAAAGCCATCGGCCATGTAGGCCACGGTGTAGGTGCCCGGCCCCAGGTCGGAGATGCGGTACTCACCGGAGCTGTTTGTCTTCGCTTTGCGGACCGCGCCTGTGTCCTTCGAGGTCACAGTGACGACCGTGCCCGGGAGCAGCGCACCGCCATCATCCTTCACCGTTCCGCCAATCGCGCCCGTCGTCGCGCTCTGCGCGGCGGCACCAAGGGGGGAGACAACAATCGCTGCTGCCGTCGCGAAAGCGAGCAGGCTCGCCAGCACGGCCGCCCGGCCCGTCTGCGTGAACTTCTGAAACATCGCGTGCATTCGAAGGTGTCTCCTGAATTAGCGAATAAAGCTGGGCGCCTGAAGAGTGGCGACTGGAAGTGTGTCCGTGACAAGCTTTGCGAAGAGTGCGGCGGCACCGGGGAGTGCCGCCGCCACCTCGCTATTTGTAAGGAGCTTGGTAAGCCGTAATGGTGAGCGTGGTGTTCACGGTGCTGCTCGTTCCATCCGAACCGGTGGCCTTGACTGAAACGGTGTACGTGCCCGCGGGCGTCGAAACACCGCTCTGCGCACCGTTGCCGCAGGCAAGAAGGCCCGTGCTCGCCACCAGCAGAGTAAACATCAACGCCACGCGCGACCACGGTCCACGCAGCGTACGCCGCCGCACCAGCATCATCGAAGCCAGCGCCACGGCGAAGAGCGTGAGCAGGAGCCGCCACGGCCCGCCGACCAGACTCGCCTGTTTCACGGTGGCAAGCTGTGTGTTCAGGCTCATCGTGACCACGTTGCTGGTGGAGCAGCCCGTCGCGCTGACCGAAGCCGGGCTGAACACCACGCTGGAGTTCGGCGGCAGGCCGCTTGCGCTGAAAGTAATCGTGCCGGAGTAAACGCTTTGCGCGATGTTGAAGCTGTAAGCGGCCGTCTGTCCCTGCACGATGGTGTTGCCCAGCGGGAACTCGACCATTGTCGTGCTGAACGTCGGTGCGGTTGTTGTGATGGTGGCTCCGGAAGAGCCCTGCGACGCGTTGAAGTAGCTATCACCGCTGTACGCTGCCGTGATCGCGTATGTGTTTGCGGCCGTGAACGTGTAGGTCAGCGACGCGGAGCCGTTGGACACAGCTACCGGCGAGCCGATGACAACTCCGTTGGCGGAGAACTGCACTGTGCCCGAGGGCGAACCTGTGCTTGTGATCGTCGCCGTGATCTTGATGGGCGTGGATATCGAGAAGACCGAAGTACCGGTGCAGTTGCTGCTTGCGACGGTGCTTACGGCGGTGCGCGTCGCGGGCGATTGAACATGCGTGCCCGTCAGCGTGAAGGTATTCGTCCCTCCGGCCGCGGAGGTCACCTTCAGTGTCGCGCTGAAATTCCCAAGGTTCGCCGAGGTTGCCGATGTGGCTGTGACCGGCAGCAGGCAATCCGTCGTCTTGTCACTGTTCAGCGTGCAGGTGGCCGCGTCCAGTGTGAAGTTCGCGGTTGCCTGAGTGAGTGTGTAGGCGTTCGAGGCCGGTGTATCGTTCGCGGCAAAGTGGATGTCGAGCGCCTGGGTCACGGCGCTGCCACCGACTCCGCCGAACTGCGTGTTGGTGGACACCTCGCGAATGAGGTTGGTGATCGTGTCGCCCACATACAGGTTGCCAGCGGCATCGATCGTGATGCCAAAGATGCCGGGGTTAGCCGCCAGCGCATAGGTATTGGCTGAGGAGCCGCTCGACGAACCGAAGGTCGCCTGTGTTGCAGGACAACCGTCGCCATACGCATCGGTCGCGCCGGAACAGGTAGAACTCGCTCCGCCGGCCACAACGTACTGATACTGCCCGGCGGCATCCACACGCCAGATCACGCCGCTAAGAGCGTCCGTGAAATACAGGTTGCTGTAGGGGTCCGCCACGATACCGAACGGACTGCCCATCGAGAAGGGAGCCACACCGCGCGCCGTAGTCTTCGTGCCGCCCGTCTGCTTGCCCGCATACGTCGTCAGAACACCCGAGGGAGAGACCCTGGGCACGACGTTGGTGAACTCATTCGCGATGTAGATGTTTCCGCCGGGATCCACGGCTACCGCGTAGGGAGAGTCCAGATATGTGATGTTCGCAGGAGCGTTGTCCACGAAGGGGTTGAAGCTGCAGCCGAACGTACCGGACGTGCCGTTCGGGCAGTACGGCGTACCAACGTAGGTCGCAGCCAGGGCTTCCCCAGCGATCTTGATGATGGTTCCGGGCGCGACGGTCACACCGGCCACCGTCGTTGCGGTCGCGCCTGGGTTCACGACTACCACGGCGTTCTTGAACTCTTCCGCGATGATGATGTCGCCCTGGCTATCCAGCGCGACGTTGTACGGCGCGTCCAGGTAGCTCTGCGTGGCTGCATTGATGCTGGTGGAAGCATTGCTCACCACATAGCCGAAGGTCGCGCTTCCGCCGGCATAGCCCGCAATGTTCGTGATGATGCCGCCTGCCGCCTGAAGCACACCATTCACCGCGGCGACACGCCGTACATCGTACTGGCCTACGTCGGTAAAGATCAGGTCGCCATTGGCGGCGATTGCCAGACCCATGGGGTACGTAAGGTGAACAGCCGTGCTCAGGCAGGCGTCGCCACGGGCATCGATGGACGTGTAGGCGCCGCATGCCGTGCCCGACGCGGGGGATGCAGCCGCACCGCCCGCAAAGGCCGCCACGATCCCGGTCGTGGGATCGATTCTGCGGACGAGACCGGCGGTGGCGTCCGAGAAGAAGATCGCTCCCGTCGCATCGGCAAGGGCGTAGCGGGCGCCGAAAGGCTTCGTGCTGGTCGCACCCGTTGAGGTGAACTGGACTTCCGTCGCCAGACAGCCGTCGCCATAAGCGTCAGTCGACGTAAAGCCGGAAGAAGGACAGGTTGCTCCCTTCGCGATGCTCTGCGCCCCGCCGCCCGCAATCAGCTTCGACGTATACGGCAGCAGTTGAGGAGCGGTTTGCGCCTCGCTCAGTCCACAAGCTGCGAGAACGGCGGCAGCTGCTATCAACGCCTTCAGACAATGCCCAACGGGCCGGAAACGATCATGCACGAGCACGAGCTCCTTGCGTTTATTCTGCGGCAGGTGCTCGCATGAGCGCTCGCCTGGCGGACGGAAGAAACGGAATCACGACGCGCTTTGACCAAGCGCCGTATGCCGAGGACTACCGCCCGGAAAGACTAAACCGATACGGCCAAGATACCACCGGAGCATCTCGCAGGGCGAGATAACAGGCACCTCGCGGCGGTGGACAACACGTCCGAAACTGCGCGTCGCCGCGGTGTCCGCACGCTGCAAAAGCAGCTAACTATCTGAGCGGAAACGGCGTGGGCACGGCACTCTCACGTCTGCCGCAAGAAGCAGCCTACGCCGGGCTGTTACCAAAGATTCACGGTGCGCACACCCGCGCTCTCTACGCGGTCAGGATGTAAGGACCGTCCCTGGTGATGGCGACGGTGTGCTCGAAGTGCGCGCTCATGCTGCCGTCCACCGTGACCGCAGTCCAGCCGTCTTCCAGCACCTTCACTTCCGCTTTCCCGGCGTTGATCATCGGCTCGATCGCCAGCACCATGCCTGCCTTCAGGCGCGGCCCCTTGCCGGCTGTGCCGAAGTTCGGCACCTGCGGATCCTCATGGATGTTGCGCCCGATGCCATGCCCCACGAACTCACGCACAACGCCATATCCTTCCGCTTCGCACATGCTCTGCACGGCGTGGGAGATATCGAACAAGCGCCCGCCCGGCACCGCCTTGGCGATGGCCGCGTAGAGGGACGCCTCGGTCACCTTCAACAGCTTGGCCACCGGTTCGCTCAGCTGGCCGACCGCATAGGTCACGGCACAGTCCGAGTAGAAGCCGCCCACTAGAACGCCGCAGTCGACCGACACGATATCCCCATCGCGCAACGTGCCGCGCTCATTCGGGATGCCGTGGATCACCTCGTTGTTTACCGACGTACAGAGCGCTGCCGGAAAGCCGTGGTAGCCCTGGAACGCCGCAACGGCCCCCAGCTCGCTAATCCTGGCCTGCGCCGCACGCTCCAAGTCCATGGTCGTGGCGCCCACCCGCACCGTTTGCCGCCCTGCATCATGCACCTGCCGCAGCACCCTGCCCGAGACGCGCATCTTCTCGATTTCCGCCGCGGATTTGATCATGATGGCCATGGGAGGTTGGATGGTCCTGGGGGTTGAAACGAATCGTACGTATGCTGCGGCTGTGGAGTCGAGCCGCCCTTAATCTCTGCCTACCGCCGGCTGCTCACTGGCTTCCGGATGGTGCCGGAGCCTCAGCAGCGTACCCCGGATGTTGGCGGTCACATCCGCTACGTCGCGATTGCCATCCACTTCGCAAAAGCGTCCGCCGTGCTCGCGGTAGTACTCGATGACCGCCGACGTCTTCGCGCGGAAGGACTTCATCCGCTCCTGGAAGACGTCTTCGGTGTCGTCGGGACGCTGCTCCAGGGGGCTGTGATCGATGTCACAAAAGCCCTCTACCTTCGGCGGATTCGTATAGATGTTGTAGATGCAGCCGTTGCGCGAGATGCGCCGTCCAGTGATGCGTTGCAGCAGCACCTGCTCGTCCACATTGATGCAGATAGCCACCACCGGCAGCATATAGGCGACAAGCTGACGGTCCAGCCACTCTGCCTGCGGCAGCGTGCGCGGAAAGCCATCCAGGATGTATCCGTGATCGGTGTCCGGCTCCTTGAGGCGCGCGGCGACCATCTGGTTCACCAGGTCGTCGGGCACCAGCTGGCCGTTGTTCATCAATTCGTCGGCTAGGTGGCCCAGTTCGGTCTTGCGGTCGCGATGGTCTCGCAGCAGGTCGCCGGTCGAGATCTGCGGAATGCCGAACTCTTCCATCAGCCGTTTGGCCTGCGTGCCTTTGCCCACGCCCGGCGCTCCCAGCAGGAGCACCGGACCGGGCAGAAAATCACTCGCATTCGGCAGCGGTTTCGGCATCGTTGGAGTCGTTTACCAGCTCTTGCGGCCCTTGATGCGGCCTGACTTCGGCGCGAAGCCCTCATAGTGGCGCATGATGAGCTGCGACTCGATCTGCTGCACCGTATCCATCGCCACACCCACGACGATCAGCAGACTCGTGCCGCCGAAATAGAAGTTCACGCCCAGGCCGTTGGTTGTCCAGGAAGGCAGCGTGTCGAAGAAACGGCCCACCACCCAAAGATGGTTGAAGTGGATGCCGGAGATCAGCAGCTGCGGAATGATGGAGATGATGATCAGGTATACGGCGCCTACCAGCGTGATGCGCGTCAGCACATCGTTGACGAAGTCCGAAGTCCGCTTGCCCGGACGCACACCCGGAATGAAGCTTCCGAACTTGCGCATGTTGTCGGCGATGTCGTCAGGCCGGAAGATGATCGAGATATAGAAGTACGCGAAGAAGATGATCGCCGCGATGTAGAGCACTTCATACCAGGGCTCCGCGGGCGCCAGGTTGCGGAAGACAGGACCGAGCCACCGCGTATCGCGCAGGTGGCCGGACCCGAACAGGCTCACGTCCTGCAGCAGCAGCGGCGCGGACAGAATGGAGCTCGCAAAGATCACCGGCATCACACCGCCGGAGTTCACCTTGAGCGGCAGGAACGACGTGCTCGACTGGGTCATGTGCCGGCCCACGATGCGCTTGGCCGACTGGATAGGAATGCGGCGCTCCGAGCGCTCCACATAGATGATGAAGGCGACCACCCCGATCATGCCGACCACGAGGAGCAGCAGCGCGATCGGCGTAAACCCGCCCCAGGCGTTGGTCTTGAACTTCTGGTAGAGGTCGGCAATGCCGCGCGGCAAGCCCACCACAATGCCGGTGAAGATGAGCAGGCTCATCCCGTTGCCGATGCCGCGGTCCGTGATCTGCTCGCCCAGCCACATGATGAACGCCGTGCCGCAAGTGAGCGTGATGATGCATAGCGGCACGAACGCGGTCTTGGAGATCGTGACCATGGAGCCGCCGGTCTGCGATCCGGTCAGCGACAGCGCAATCACAAAGCTCTGCACAACCGCCAGCAGCACCGTGACGTAGCGCGTCCACTGCGTGATCTTCCGCCGGCCAATCTCGCCTTCCTTCTGCAGCTTGGCGAGTGGCTCGTAGATCACAGTGAGCAGCTGGAAGATGATCGATGCGGTGATGTACGGCATGATGCCGAGCGCGAAGATCGCAAAGCTGGCGAAGGCGCCGCCGGAGAACAGGTTGAAGAAGCCGAGCGCGCCGTCAGATGCCTGCGAGCGCAGCGCT
>CAXSHQ010000195.1:0-7344 GCA_964236875.1 uncultured Acidobacteriaceae bacterium
TGCCTCCGCAGCCTGTGATCCAGGGTGTCGGCAGCGGGGCGTTGCCGTTGGGTGTGTTCAGCACGACGATTGCGGGCACTGGCTTTACCAGCCAGTCCGTGGCTGCAATCAACGGCACCGCCTTGTCGACCACGTATTCGGGTGGGTCGCTGATTGTGACAGGGTTCGCGGGCCAGTCGGGCGCAATGAATGTGACGGTGGCCAACGGCTCGCTCATGTCCGCGGGGTTCCCGGTGCAGGTGGGTGTGCAGAATGCGCTGGCTTCGCCGGCGGCTGCGCGACGCTTCCTCGAGAACGCGGCGTTTGGGCCGACACCTTCGGAGGCCGCGCACGTGCAGACGATCGGCCTGCCCGCGTGGATGAACGAGCAGTTTGCGCTGCCGCAGATCTCCAACTATGACACCATCACCGGTTCGCAGGGCGGCATGCCGGCGCACTTCCTCACCAATGCAGTCAGCAATCAGGACCAAGTGCGTCAGCGCGTGGCTTTCGCGCTGAGCCAGATTTTCGTGACCTCGCTCAACAAGATCATCTGGAACGGCAACATGGTCTCGTTCCAGAACATGCTGCTGGCGGATGCATTCTCCAATTATCGGCAGATCATGTCGGATGTGACGTTGAGCCCAGCGATGGGGCAGTACCTGGACATGGCCAACAATGCCAAAGCCAACCCCACCACCGGCAGCCTGGCGAATGAGAACTATGCGCGCGAGCTGATGCAGCTGTTTACGACCGGCGATGTGCTGCTCAACCAGGACGGCTCCGTGCAGAACGACGCGAACGGCGTGCCGCTACCCACGTACACACAGCCCACGATTGCGGAGTTTGCACGTGTGTACACGGGCTGGACCTACGCGCCGCCTCCAGGTATGCCCATTGCCTGGAACGCTTACTTCCATACGGCCGGACGATTAGTGTCCGTGGCGGCGCAGCATGACTCGTTGCCAAAGCAGCTGCTGAACGGCTATGTGGCTCCAGCGGGCGCTACACCGCAGCAGGACCTAGATAACGCGCTGGACAATATTTTCAACCACCCCAACGTTGGCCCGTTTGTCGCGAAGCTGCTGATCCGCCATCTGGTCAAGAGCAATCCCAGCCGGCGTACGTGGGTCGGGTAGCCGCGCAGTTCAACGACAACGGCAACGGCGTGCGCGGAGATATGAAGGCGGTGATCGCGGCTGTGCTTCTGGATGCCGAAGCGCGTGCCAACGATGAAGGCGGCAACGGCGCGTTCGACGATGGACATTTGCAGGAGCCCGCGTTGTTTGTGGCGGGCATGGTGCGTGCGTTCGGCGGCCAGATGAATGACCAAAACTACTACCCGAGCGAGCTTGCCACGGAAGGGCAGGACATCTTCAACTCACCGAGCGTCTTCAACTACTACGGGCCGGATTACGTCGTGCCTGGCATGAAGCTGACCGGCGGCGAGTTCCAGATCTACACACCGAACAATGCGATCTTTCGAGCCAACATGGTCGCGGGCCTCATGTTCAGCCAGTATGCTAACCCGGTGCAGACGTATGGCCCCGGCACGACCGTCGACCTCACGCCGTATGTCGCGCTGGCCGGGATGCCTTCCACGCTGGTGGACGCGCTGGACCTGACGCTTACGCATGGCCTGATGCCTTCCGCTGCCAAGGCGCAGATCGCCGCGGCGGTGAGCGCGGACAAGCCCAGCGGCAGCGTGCACCAGGTGCAGACGGCCGCGTACCTCATTCTCAGTTCGAATTACTACGGCGTCTGGCACTAGAGACAGCAGGACAACGCCGGCAACACACGCAGAGCACACAGGAGAAGAACCATGCTGATTCGTTCCAGGCGCGAGTTTTTGAAGGGAAGTTTGAAGTCGGTGACGGCGCTGGGTGCGGCGGGCACTCTGGCAAAGTTCGGCGAGATCAATGCCTGGGCCAGCACCACGCCCAGCTACCAGGCGCTGGTCTGCATCTTCATGGCGGGCGGCAACGACGGCCACAACACCGTTGTGCCCATCAGCACGGCGCAGCAGAACTACAGCCTGTACCGATCAGGCCGCGGCGGCTTGGCGCTGACGCAAAGCTCGCTGCTGCCCATCCACGACGGCAGCGACGTGTACGGGCTGCATCCCAGCATGCCGGAGCTGCAGACGCTCTACAACAACGGCAAGGCCGCGGTGCTGGCGAACGTGGGCATGCTGGTGCAGCCCACGGACCGGACGCTGTTCAACCTGCCGAACAACAGCGCCATGGTGCCGACCTCGCTCTTCTCGCACTCCGATCAGAGCAGCCAGTGGCAAAGCGCCATGCCGAACGGGCTTGCAGGCACGGGCTGGGGAGGCTCCATCGCGGACGCGCTGCAGGCGCAGGGACAGAACAACGGCGCGCTCTTTCCGCCGATCACGAGCATGGCGAACTGCGGCTTGTTCTGCACGGGCGCGAATACCTTGCCGGCGTCTGTGCCGCCGCCTCCGCCAGGATCGGCGGCGGCCTCGGGCATCGCCACGCTGAATGCCCTGCACAACGCACCCGGTGCGGCTGCGGCCATGCAGCAACTGCTTACGTTCGACAATGGACTGCAGTTGGTGCAGGCGGGTAATTCCATTGTGGCGCGCGGCATCTCGTATGCGAACACGATCAACGCCATGCTTGGAAGCGTGACGCTGAACACCAGCTTTCCGGGGAGCAATCCCCTGGCGGCCCAGCTTCAAACGGTCGCGAAGGTGATTGCGCTACGCGGCCAACTTGGACGGACGCGCCAGATCTTCTTCTGCCAGTTCGGCAGCTTCGACACACACAGCGCGCAGTCGGCCACGCAACAGCAGCTGCTTGGGCAGCTGAGTGCCGCGGTTTCGGCTTTCTACACCTGCGTGCAACAGGACCTTGGAGTGGAGAACAGTGTCACGACCTTCACGGCGTCGGAGTTCGGACGCACGCTTTCGCCCAGCGGGGCGGATGGGTCCGACCACGCATGGGGCAATCATCACTTCATCCTGGGCGGAGGCGTGCAGGGAGGCAGGTTGTATGGGACGTTTCCCTCGCTTGCCCTGGGGAGCGACCACGATGCCAACAACCGCGGCACGCTGATCCCGACCACGGCAGTTGCGCAGTATGGAGCCACGCTGGCGCAGTGGTTCGGTGTGGATGTAGGGGCGTTGCCGGTGATCTTCCCCAACCTGGTGAAGTTCGCGTCCTCACCGGCGCTGGGCTTTCTAGGCTAAGTTACTCTGCGAGAGGCTTCAGAGCCGCGACTCCATGGCGGTTTCGGTTGTGCAGAGTAATGGTCGGGACGACTAGACGATCTTCGAACCGGCACGCTCTCCGGACCCGGCTTGGCTAGCCGGGAAAGCACTCGTTTACTGGTTTCAGCTAACGAACAAGAAGGTGCACCAATCAAGGCCGATGTGCGAAGCCGCATGCTTTGATTAGGCGGAGACCAGGGCGGAGTACCGCGCCTGAGCGTGCGCGAAACGGAGCTCAGAAGCAGGTAGTCTCCTGCAACACTTGAAGCGCTAGACTAAAGCAATAGACAAAACAGTTTTTGCCGAACGCACTTCAAACGTATTCTCCGAAGCAAGCAAGTTTGGTTCTCACCAACGTAGTGTTTGCTAACCATACATGGAGTGCTGCCGGAGGGAGCGGGCGGTCACCGCTCCCTCCAATCATGCAGCTTTCAGTAGAGGGTGAGGGTAAAGGGAACGGAATGGGTTAGGGTACCTGCTGTTGCCGTCACCGTAACGTCGTAGGTCTTGGGCTGAGAGTTATCTCCGCAACCTGCCAGTGAGAAAACAGCAGCCACGGTGGAGAGGACAAGGAACAGCGAGAGCAGACCACGCCGGCGAAGCTGCTTCAAGATCTTCCGCCTGAACGAGAACGGAAGAATTAGGATCGCTAGGGAAAGAACCGGGCCTCTCGCGCCGAAGCGGTTGTAGGGCGCCAGAGCCGCATGGGACGCCCCGGCCTGAAGGACAAGCGACACATCCGTGGCGCCGCTGTTGGCGGCGATGGATGAAGGCGTGAAGCTGGCCGCTACGCCAGCGGGGAGCCCTGTGACGGAGAAGGTGACAGCCACGGGGATCGTAGTGCCGGCCGCCGGCGCGACGTGCAGCAGAACTGTCGTCGAACTGTTGGCTTGGAGGAAGTGGTTCGCGCTGTCAGACGTGACGGTGAAGTCGGCTACGACCTGCGTAAGCGCCGCGCTGGTGGACGGGTTGAAGTTTTGATCTCCGGAGTACACCGCCGTCAAGCTGTGTTGACCCACAGTGAACGAGGAAAGAGAAAGCTGGGCCTGTCCACCGGCGATCGTAGCGGAGCCGATGGCGGTGGACCCATCGTAGAAGGTGACCGTGCCTGTAGCCTGGCCAACCGAGGTGGAGACCGTCGCGGTGAGCTTGATAGTCGCCGGTGGGAAAGAGGGATTCGCGGAAGATGCGAGCGATACAGTTGCGGCACCCTTGCCGACCACCAGGGAAACAGATCCCGTGGCGGAGGCATAGTCCGTGTTGTCGGTGGGGGTGAAGGTAACGGTCAGGGTGTAGGTCCCGGCCGCGAGTACGGTGCTGGATGTCACAGGGATAGGGGCCGATCCGGAAACCTGCGCGGTGTAGGAGTAGGTGCCCGGAAGAGGATTGCCGGAGACACTGGCCGAGGCGTTGAGGATCTTGGCGAGTGTCGTGCCGTAAGGGACGGGGGCGGGCGGAGCCCACACGATCACCGGCGTAGCTTGCAGCACGTTGAACGAGTGAGACACCAGAGGTGCGGGGGCATAGATGGCGTTCCCTGTCTGCATGGCGGTCACGGTCACGGTGCCGATGCCGGTGATAGTGAGAGTGGAGCCGGCCAGGGTGGCCGGTCCGGAGACCGAGAAGGTGACCGGCAGGCCTGAATCGGACGTGGCCTGCAGGGTGATGGGCGGGGCGCCGAAGACGACGTCGCCCAGCTGGGCAAAGGTGATGGTCTGTGTTTTGAGGGTGCAGGCGGATTGTGTGAAGAAGGTCGTATCCGTCGCGTTGGACTGTCCGGAGATGTCATAGGCGCGCGCCACGAGATGAATGAAGCCGCTGCCGGGAACAAGGAAGCCGTAAGGGAGGCTGCCAAGCGGGATGTTCACGTAGGTTGTCCCGCCATCTACGCTGTACTGCACGGAAGAGAGTGGGGCACCGCTGTTGACTCCCGGAATTGCTGTAACGGTGGCATAGGCGCAGGTTGTGGGAACGGAGTTCAGGGCCTTTACCGCAAGGGTGACCACAGGGGGGGCGCCGCCCAGGGTCACGCTTATGCTGCTGCTCACGCTGTTTCCGTCGGAGTCGGCGCCGGTGAGCGTGATGAGGTGCTTGCCGGGTTGCAGCGTAACGGTCAGCGGTGAACCGGATCCCAGCGCCCCGGCGGCGTTATCGGTCCACTGGAGAGCGGAGCCGGTGAGCACACCGTCATCAACGTCGTAGACAGAGCCGCTCAGGTAGAGGGGATCGACCGCGGGCTGAGCGTAGTTGTTTGTGGGAGAGCCGATGTTGATGACCACCGGCTTCTTCTTTGGCACGTTGAAAGCCGGGGACGTGGCGCTACCCGTATTTACGCCGTCGGAAACGTAGATGCGCACCAGCGCTTGGGACGAGCCCGGGAACTTGTCAAAATTGACCGGTGTGGAGGTGACGTTGGCGAGTCTGGCGACTTGCGACCACGTCGTTCCGCCGTCGGAAGAGTAAAAGACCAGCGAAGTGAAGGTGGATGCGCCTTGCACACTCCAGGCAACCGGCTGTGTGCCGCTTTCGGTGGCGCCCGCCGCAGGCGAGGTGATGGTCACGCCGGGTGCGACACCCCCCAGCGTAATCCGGCCGAGTTCAAGACCATTCGGATCAAGCAGCACGATCGCGGTGGCCCCGGCTTCCACGGGAAGAACCTGCGAAAAGCTGACCGGCCCGGTGATGTCCTTGCGCGACGTTTCGGTGGTGGCCGTCGTCGGGGTAAACAGCCGCGTGAAGAGCACGGAACTGTTCGTGCCGCGTACCTGAAGCGAGTACGTGCCGGTTCCGGTGCTTGTGTCTCCCTGTGTCACGAGCTGGAACAGAGGATCGAACGCCGCAACGGAGTTGCTGATGGAGCCGCTCACCAGCCAGAACGCAGAGCTCGCGGAGGGAGTATCTGCGGGCCGCGCGCTCCCGTCGATACGGGCGTTCGATGCGGAGCTGCCGCGGAGCGAGGGGGACGTCACCGCGCCGCCCGCCAGCGTTGACACCATGGTCTTGTAGCGCTGCGGAGAGATCCAGCGCGGCGAGCAGTAGCTCAACAGTTCGTAGTTCACATTGGGGTCGATGATGGTGTGAGTGGCCACATCGAAGCCGACCTCCAGCCGCGCCGTGCTTTGGATGCGGTTATCGGGAAAGGGCCAGTCGGTGCCTGAGTCGGCGGCCAGGTTATAGCAGCCCGGAGGAGCCGCGAGGTTGGCAGGAACATCCGTGTTGGTGTGATGGAGTCCCAGGGTGTGTCCGGTCTCGTGACCTACAACCTCGACGGTCGTCTCCGTGTTGGATTTGAAGCGAAGAGCGCTGGTTCGGCCCATGGCTCCGTGGGATGGAATGCCGTCCGCGATGCCGCCCGTGCCTCCGAGCGGGTCAGGCGTGCCATCGGTGGGCGCGGGACGAACCATGCCGAAGTAGGTTGTGCGGCGGTTGGAGAGGAAGTCAGCCGCTGCGTCGAAGAGCCCGTAGAGACTGCCGACTTGGTGTACTGTCGCAGGCCACCAATTGCTCACATCGGGGTAGGCTGTGTAGTCCTGCTGCACGGTTTCGCCGGTGATGTTGACATTGACCACGCCGGTGGGCACGACCTTGGTGACGAGAGAGGTGCGTGCGAGGAGGTCTGAGGCGTCGGCGCAGAGCCAGGCGCCGCTGGCGTCGCGGGCGTCACACACCGAGACTCCGCGCAGGAGCAGTGAGCTGGTATCGCGGCTCTTGAAGTTCAGGGCCTCCGTCTCGATAACCTTGCCGCTGCCATCCATGACGTTGAGCGTCGCGTTCCACGAGCCCTTGGGAGGGGTGAAGTAGAAGTCGACCGATTGACAGCCGTTTCCGCCGGAACGCTGCAACTCCGGCGTGCAGTTCGGGTCGAGGGTGACCGGCTTGCTCCCGCCGGCGACGCCACTCAACTGCACGGTGACGTTTGAGACAGCCTGTACTGGATTCAGGTAGGTGCGCAGCACAGCGGGCTTGCCTGAAATGACGGGAACCGGCGGCTCGCCCGCTGAACCCAGACTCGTCTTCAGATCGGCGAGGGTCTGGTACTGCTGGATCGCCTGGGTCACCTCAACGCCAGCGATCGAAGGCGACTGGCAGACGTTGAGGTCGTCGATGCCGGTGTAGTTGGCGTATCAGGC
>CAXSHQ010000195.1:7354-8675 GCA_964236875.1 uncultured Acidobacteriaceae bacterium
GTGATGGTCTTTCCGCTGGGAGCGCTGATCGAAATGGGCGACCAGATGTCATAGTAGTGGGTGGCCGTGTCGTAGTTGGCGGGCGCCGTGGCGGTGGCGATCGTATTCCCGCTCGCGTCCAGCCCCGTGAGAGTGATGGGGTAGTACGACGTGTAGTACATGGAAAACGACGAAGCGCCGTTGGGGACCTGAATGGTCTGAAAGGTGGGCTGGCCGTAGAGCCAGAAGGCGATGGTGATGGGGGAAGGCTCGCCGGAGAAATTGCCGGAGCCGCCTGCGGTCTTCTCGATGATGCTGAGCCAGTCCGGCAGGCTGACCCCGTAAAAGCTGGGGATGGACTGGAGGTCTCCCAAGCCTTCAAAAGTGATGGTGCTGCAGGAAGAACCGCTCGCCGGCGTGTCACTGGGGCGGGCGAGCATGCGGGCGCCCATGGGCTTGATGTTCAGCTTATGGGCGTTGACGTCGTAGATAGGAACGGGTGTCTGCGCGTGACCTGAAAATGCGGCAAAGAGAAACAGAAGCATCACGGACAGCGACGGGTAGCGGCGAAACGTCTGCATCGTCATGAGAAACTCCTTGGGCCCTGCACATCTCCCGGCCTTGATCTGCCTGGAGGAGTGAAGATGGCCTATCAGTATCCCTGACGTTCCGTTACTTGCAAGCCTGCTGTGCGTGAGGAAGACCAGTTAGTTTTTGAGTGTCGGAACTCACCGAAACCAGCTCTCAATGCGTGTGAACCGTGTGCTGGGAGGCTGCTCCTGCCCCGGTAACCACATATAGCGTTACCACAGGAATGTGAGCGAGATAGCTGAAGTTCCGGCAAGCCTTCTTGTGGTATAAACCTCGGTTAGTAACGGTACCAGGCTCTGCACGCTGAGAACTCACGTATGCCTCACGAACCGACACTCACCGAAGTAAATGCCCAACTCGACCGGGTTTGCCGGCACCCCTTGTTCAATAACACGCTCAGAGCTACGCTTCTCCGCTACTTGGTAAGCATCCATTTCGCAGGCCGATATAGGGATTTCACTATCCCTCCGACGGGCCGGCGTGTGCTTTTCGAGTTCTACACGGAGCAGGCCGGCGAAGAGACTCCGCAACTCACCCGCGGCCCTCGAGCGCAACGAAAACAGCTCTTGACGGAGGAAACGGCCGAGCAAAAGGGCAAGCAGCTCCTCGCGGAACTACATGAAAAGCTGCACACATACTACGAGGAACTCGATCCGCAGGCGCCCGATGATGTGGTCATCGAAATCCCGCGCGGGAAGGGCACGGGATACGAGCCAAGCTGTACGTACAGGAACTCCGCTGACAAGAAGGC
>CAXSHQ010000196.1:0-3991 GCA_964236875.1 uncultured Acidobacteriaceae bacterium
GTGACGGCCGAACAACCGCAGATGTGGGTGGCGCACAAGAACCTCGTGATTGTGGAGGCAGCGCTGGGACGGTGGGAGGAGTTCGACCGTGAGCGTGGGGTGTTGCGCGGTGCGAGGGAGCGGGGTGCAGAAGGGATCTCCGAGCGGGAGAGCGATGTGATCGATGGCTTTGTCTTCGGGGACAGGCGCTGGATCGTGCGCGAGTACTTCGAGCCGGTGGGGCGGTCGGCGACGCGGTACAACTTCGAGTGGTTCGGTCCGGATGGCCGGGTGCGTGAATACATCTCGCTGGAGCTGGAGGCGGCAGCGAAGACGGCGGCCCCGACAGATGAGCCGGTGCGGGTGGGGGAAGTGAGCGCCCGTTCGGCTGGTGATCGGTATGCGCTGAATTGGTATACGGGGAAGGCCCATGGCGTGGTGCGGGTGTATCCGAAAACGGGTGAGCCGAAGTATGAGCAGGTGCGCGCAGATGTGCTGCGGTGGCTGCGTGCGCAGGGTACGGGAGCTGCGCGGTAGATGGCGGTGAGTACGCGAAGTGCGCTGCGGCTTGGGCTCTGGTTGCTGGCGGAGTATGTGGTGGTGTGCATCACGCTGGGTGTGGGGCTGGGACACCTTTCGCTGCGCATGCCCCGGCGCGTGGCGGGGAATCGCGCGGATGTGAGGGAGCGCTGGAAACTGAACTTCAGCGCAGAGCTTGCGGACGCGACGGTGCATGGCGCCGATGGCGTGACGCTGCGGGCGTGGTATGCGGTGCCGTCGCTTGCGAACGGAAGAAGCGTGCTGTTGCTGCACGGGATTGGCGGCGACCGGGAAGACATGTCGGGCTTCGCGGACATGTTCCTGGCGCAGGGCTATGCGGTTCTGCTGCCGGATTCGCGGGCGCATGGTGAGAGCGGCGGGGACATTGCGACGTACGGCATTCTGGAGCGGGAGGATGTGCACCGTTGGGTCTCGTGGTTGCGAGAACGCGAGCCGGGCTGCACGTTTCTGCTGGGTGAGTCGATGGGCGCGGCGATTGGATTGCAAGCGACCGCGGTGACGCCGAAGTTATGCGCGGTGGCGGTGGAAGATCCGTACGCGCACTTTCGCGAGCTTGCTCCGGAACGCGTGGGGCGGGCGACGCATACCCCGATCCTGTTGTGGGAGACGCTGGCACGTCCGGTGATCGAAGTGGCCATTCTGTATGCGCGTGTCCGGTATGGAGTGTGGCTGCCGCAAGCCGATCCCATGGAGGCGGTGGAGCGTTCGCGTGTGCCGGCACTGCTGATTGCGGGGACGCAGGACCTGAACATCCCCATGCATCATGCGGAGGAGTTGCAGCGCGCATGCCTGTCGCATTGCGAGTTCTGGGTGGTGCAGGGCGCGGACCATGGCGGCGCGTCGAGTGTAGCGGGTAAGGATTTTGACCGGCGCGTGCTCGAGTGGTTTGCGGAGCATGACATTTCCGACTCGCGTCCGGTCGAGTCGCAGTGAACTTCCTGGCCGTGTTGCTACGGCCGAACTAACCCGAGGTCTACACTCAGACCAGCCAAGGATCTTGCCATCGGTGAGGGTTGTCATGCGTTTGAGGTTGTTTCGACGCGCCATTGTGCTTGGAAGCAGCCTCACAGGCGTGTTCATGATGAGCTGTGGATCGGGCGGAGACCCGCGAAACTTCGGCCTTCAGGTGTCGCCCTCCGTAGTTAGCGTGGTAGCGAACTACACGACACCAGCGTTCAACATCGCGGTGCATCCTCTTAACGGTTTCACCAATGAAGTGCAAGTGGCTGCTGAGGCGACCCCAGGGCTTGAATGTGTACCGATTTCCTGCACGAAGAGCACATCGCAAGGGACGAGTTTCCGCTTCAATACGTTCGCAAGCACGACCCCGGGGAACTACCCTGTGATCTTCCACGGGACGGGCGGAAAGTATCCCCACGACATCACCGCGTATGTTCACGTGCTTCCGAGCGATGGAACATCTCCGCCGCCAGACTTCGACTTCGAAGTTCAACCTGAAGTCTCGTTCTTCTCTACGCCGCCACGGCTTTACCTCAAGGGTGCTGTGCAATACCGGTTCACGTTCTACCGGTACAACCACTACACCGGACCGATCACGGTGTCCGGTGCTGTGTCCCAGGAACTCACTTGTGCCCGTTCCTGTACGACTACGACATACGACGACACGGCGGTGCTCTCCGTAGACGTGACGGCAGCGCCACCCAGCACGTACACGAACGTGTTCACCGCGACGGCATCTACCGTATCGAAGACGACGAGCGCTCGGATCGTGATCACTCCTCCGACTCCCCAGCCCTCTCCTGGGCGCTGATTCCTTGCCCGGATGGCGAATGTTTCTGTGACGCTTTGGAGTGGGGAGAACGTCGACTCGTAGTGGAAAGCAGCGTCGAAGCTGGCGGGCTATGCGCTGAAATAGGCTGGCGCAGGAACTACTCAACAGCTGAAGCTGGATACGCCTGGGATTGCGGCCGCCAGAGGCTAACGTATAACTCTGGTCGTTAGAGTAATCAGCATCATGACAAGAAGGCGCGGACTCGTCCGCGCCTTCTTGCTGCGTTCTACACCGACTCAGCGCACGGCGGCGTCTACTTCGGCGAAGTAGCCCGGCTGCTTGAGGATTTCGCGGGGCTTGGAGCCGTCGGCGGGGCCGACCAAGCCGTCTCTTTCCATGAGGTCAATGAGGTGGGCGGCGCGGCCGTAGCCTATGCGCAGGCGGCGCTGCAGCAGAGATGTCGAGGCTTTGCCGAACTCAAAGACGAGGCGGACGGCGTCGTCGAACATGGGATCGTTGTCGTCGCCTTCATTGGCGCTGGCCCCGTCGGTGGGATTGCCCTTTTCGTCCTTCGGGCCTTCGAGGAAGCCTTCGACGTATTCGGCTTCGCCTTGCGCTTTCCAGAACGAGGTGACGGCGGCGATTTCCTTTTCAGTGACGAAAGGCGCGTGCACGCGCTGCAGGCGTGAGGTGCCGGGCGGGAGGAAGAGCATATCGCCGCGGCCCAGCAGGCTTTCAGCACCGTTGCTATCGATGATGGTGCGGGAGTCGACCTTGGTGGCGAGACGGAAGCTCATGCGGGTGGGGACGTTGGCCTTGATGAGGCCGGTGATGACGTCGACCGAGGGGCGCTGGGTGGCGAGGATGAGGTGGATGCCGACGGCGCGGGCCATCTGGGCGAGACGGGTGATGGCCTCTTCGACGTTGGCGCGATCGAGCATCATGAGATCGGCGAGCTCGTCGATGATGATCATGATGTAGGGCAGCGGCTCCTGGTTGACGTCCTCGAAGAGGTACTCGGAGCCGTTCTCGAAAAGCTTGTTGAACTGATCGATGTTGCGGACGTGGTTGGCGGCGAGAAGCTTGAGGCGGCGCTCCATCTCCTTGACCGCATTCCGCAGGGCATTTGCTGCGAGCTTGGCTTCGGTAATGATCGGCGTGAAGAGATGCGGGATGCCTTCGTACATGCCGAGCTCGACGCGCTTGGGATCGACGAGGATCATGCGCACCTGCTCGGGCGTGGACTTGAAGAGCACGCTCATGATCATGGCGTTGATGGCGACGGATTTGCCGGAGCCGGTAGAGCCGGCGATGAGGACGTGCGGCATGGAGGCAAGGTCGGCGGTGACGATCCGGCCGTTGATGTCCTTGCCGAGCGCGATGGGGAGCTTGCTCTTGGAAGTGACGAAGCTTTCGCACTCGACGGTATCGCGCAGCCAGATGGTTTCGCGGGCGTGATTGGGAACCTGAATGCCCACAGTGGACTTGCCCGCCATGCGTTCGATGAGGATGGATTCGGCGGCCATGGCGAGGCAGAGGTCATCGGCGAGGCCGGTAACGCGGGAGTACTTGACGCCGGAGTCGGGCTTGAACTCGAAGGTGGTGACGACCGGCCCGTCGCCGGGGGGCGCCACCTCGGGCGTGCGCGACAGGACGACGAAGCGGGTCGTGTTATGCGCTTCGTCCTCCACGTCCTCGGCCAGGATGTCGAGCCCGTAG
>CAXSHQ010000196.1:4001-5223 GCA_964236875.1 uncultured Acidobacteriaceae bacterium
TTGGTGACGGCGGGGCCGGGGTTGATCTGCGTGACCTGGCCGTCGACACCGAACTCGCCGCACTTTTCTACCAACACCTTGGCCTCTTCGAGGAGCTCTTCTTCGCGGGCCTCAGCGTGCTCTTCGGATTTGTAGAGCAGCGAGCTGGGCGGGAGCTTGTAGCCGCGGATCGACTTGGCGGTCATCGCGACGGGGCGCATGTCGGCATCGGCGCGCTTGCCGAAAGCGATGTTCTGGTCGCGGAGGTCGGCCATTGGAGAGGGCATGGGCGGCATCTCGGGAGCAACGGGACGCGGGGCAGGCTGGCGCGGAGGAGCGGCGGGCCGGGAGACCAGCTGCGGGCCGTCTGCCGTGGGCGATGCCTCCGGCAGGCGTGCGGGGGGAGGCTCAGGAAAGTCGGCTTCGCGGAGCTGCGGGATGGCGCGAGTGAGGAGGGGGGCCGGCGGGCGGCGGTCCGGGGCATCGAGCCAGTCGTCTTCCTCGGCAGAGTGGCGGGGCGTGAAGCTTTCGCGAGAGTCGAGTACAGCTTCGGGAGCGTGGAAGGGGAGCTCGGAGGCGGGGGCATCGAGCGAAGCCGAAGCGGCACGCAGAGGCGCAGAGGCCGCTGCCAACTGAGCGGCGAAAGGTGCGGCCGCAGCTGCGGCGGCAGAGATGCCGGAAAGCGGAGTTTCATCGACCATGGTGCGGGGCATGCTCCGCCAGACGGAGGGAGGTTCCGTGGCGAAGCTGGCGCGCTCGTGATCGCGTGGGGTGATGGTGAGGTCGTCGGCGCCGCTTTTGCGGCGGCGGAACCTGCGGAAGAAGCCGGAGAGCAGGGAGGTGCTGGCGGCTTCATCTTCTCCACCTGCGGTCTGGGGCTTGAGCTCGGGCGTTTCAGCACGCCGCGTGGCGGCAGGGCTGATCGAGAGGTCGGAATCCCTGCCGAGCTTGCGATCCGCGCGCGCGCTACGCCAGCCGGTGAGGCGGAGGTGCGCGGAGCGGAACGGCGCGAAATGCTCGGTCCACCACTCGCGCGAAGAGGCCAGCGTGAACGTGGTGACGAGATACAGCGACAGCGCGACCATGAGCGAGCACAGGATGGCTGCCCCGGGAAAGTTGACGAAGCGCACCATGGCTTCTGCGAGGATGCGGCCTTCAACACCCATGACGGGTACGGCGTGGCCCCAGAGAAGGTGGAATGGCAGCAGTGCAATCGCTGCGGGGGCGAATGCCATCCAGAGGA
>CAXSHQ010000196.1:5233-8152 GCA_964236875.1 uncultured Acidobacteriaceae bacterium
GCCGGTTAGCTTGGTGGAGACGGAGCCGACCGAGCGCGAGCGCATCCAGGTGATGCCGACGCGCAGAAGGAAGAGCGGCAGGAGGAATACGGCCACGCCCACTGCCTGCAGCAGCAGGTCGGAGGTGTAGGCGCCGACGATGCCGGTCCAGTTGTGGGCGGGATGAAGACCGGCCATGCCGCCTACGGTGTTGAGCGAGGGATCGGCGGGCGAGTAGGTGACGAGGGAGAGGGTAAGGAGGCCGGCGGCGACCAACAGAACGAGGCCGAGCATCTCGTTCAGGCGGCGGCTGCGTGTGGGATGGTAGATGAGTCTCTGGGGCTTCATGGGTGGTGTGGGCGCGCGGCAGCGGAAGACGTAACCCGCAGGGAAGCGGGCGGCGAGACAGCAGCCGGGGAACCACCAGAGCGTCTTCATTGTTCCATAGCGAGGTGGGCGGCGGGTGCCGTGTTTGCCCGGCAGGCGAGGGGAACCAGAGTGGTGACGTGCGCCGGTGCTGCATACGAAGCTGTGATTTTCATTGGCGGGAGCAAAGGCCTGGAAACAAACGCGTGCAGAGAGCAGCAAACGTCGCGGGGCGCGCACGCATCTAGAAAAGGAGACGGACACGTTAGCCATCGCTCGCGATGACAGCCTATGTCCTGACATGCAGCGACGGGGGCGTGGGATTTTCGCGATTTCTCCTGCTTGCTGCCGGCGAAGGAGAATCGCAGACAGCCGGCAGACCCCGCGCGCTTGCATAGAGAGTGGAATGAGGGAAGAACGATGGCAAACGAGTTAGACGGTTCGGAGAAGAACCAGGAAACAGAGAAGGTCCTGCTGGATGTCATCAAGAGCCTGCAGGACGCGCAAAAGGGTTTTGCCGACATCGGCGAGCAACTGAAGGACGATACGCTGAAGCGCTACTTCCTAGCGGAAAGCCTGAAGCGCGCTAACTTTCGTGCGGAACTCGAAAACGAGCTGCATCGCGCCGGCATGGCGGATGTAAAAGAAGGCGGCTCCGTTGCGGGTGCGGTGCATCGCGTGTGGGGCGACCTGAAGGCGAAGCTTGGCGGTGGCGATCACACGCTGCTGGCTACGGCCGAGCAGGGTGAGGATGAAGCCAAGAAGGCTTACAAGGAAGCTCTTGAGAAGCCGCTGCCCGATCCGATCCGCCGCCTCCTGAGCGAGCAGCAGGCTCATGTGCAGAACTCGCATGACTATGTGCGCAACCACCGGGATGCGCTGGCGGCGAAATCGTAAGAGCAACAACAGTTTTGCAAGCAACGGGCGGCCCTTGGGCCGCTCTTCTTGCTTGCGGAGGAGACACAACGATGAAGCTTGGACGCGTGTTGATGGGGTGTTTGTACGTGGTGGCGGGCATCGGCCATCTTGTCGCAACGCGTATCTACGTGGGCATCATGCCGGATTATCTACCTGACCCTCGCGGATTGGTGCTGCTCTCGGGAGGGTTGGAGATCTGCGGCGGTGTGGGCCTCCTGGTGCCGCAAACGCGGCGGTTCTCCGCCTACGGGATCACAGCCATGCTCGTGGTGTATTTTCTGGTGCACATCTGGATGATTCAGCACCATGAGGACCGCTACCGGTCGATCCCGCTTTGGCTGCTGTGGGCACGCATCCCACTGCAATTTGTGCTGATTGCGTGGGCGCTGAAGTACTCAGGTCCTGACCGCAGGCTGGAGGCTTCCGCCTAGTAGCCGCGGGTGTGCAGGAAGAAGATCACGCAGCTTGCCGCCAAGCAATAGACGCCGAAGAGGTACCACTTGCCGGACTCGAGCCAGGAGCTGAGCCAGCGGAGCCCGGCGATGCCCGCGAAGAAGGCCAGCACCATGCCGATGAGGGAGAAGACGACGGAGCCGTGCAGGTTGAGAGGCGTGCCGGCCAGCGTGGCCTGCTGCGAGGCATGGTGCAGGCGCGTGACTTCGCGCGCGATTGCTGCGGGCGTGATGATGACCGCTAGCGCGAAGCTGAAGCGCTCGGCGCGCTCGCGGTTTGCGCCGACCAGCAGGCCGGTGGAGATGGTGGAACCGGAGCGCGAGAAGCCGCGGAAGGGAAGTGCGAGACCCTGGACGGCGCCCATCCATCCAGCCTGTGCAAAGGTGACGTTGTCGCCGGAGCGCGAGTGGGAACGGTCGTAGGCAGTGATGACGCGCGACTCCGCGGCGCGCTCGCGGAGGCCCGCCCAGAGGATCAGCAACCCGGCAGCGAAGAGCGCTGCGGCTACGAGGTCGAGACGGCCGAAGAGCAGCTCGATGTCGGCTTTCGAAGCACCTCGAAATGCGGTCTTCTCGATGAGCTTGATGAGCGGGTAGCCGATGAGCGCGGTGAGCAGGGACGCCCAGCAAGCGCGGATGAGGAAGCGCTTGAACGCGTCCGCGGTGGAGAAGTAGGCGCGCTTCCACTGGTGCCAGAAGTAGACGATGACAGCAAACATGGTGCCGGTGTGCAGCATCACCAGCAGCAGCGTCATCTCCGGCGAGCCCGGGTCGAGGTGCAGGAGCTTTTCAGCAACGACCACATGCGCAGAGCTGGAAACAGGCAGAAGTTCCGCAAGGCCCTGAACGATGGCCAGAAGTAAGACTTTGATTAGAAACATGCTGCTCTTGATTTTACGTGTGTATCGCTCTGAAGAACCGTTGAGCGAACCGTACGCACACTGAAAGCACATGCGGTTGCGCAGTCTGGAGTAAGCCTCAGTCGCGGTCGTTCCCGAAGACGGGGATGCCCTGGCCCACGCGGAAGGCGATGCTGAGGGCGCGTGCCGTGTAGTCGGACTGCGGGTATCTGGCCTTCATCTGGTCGGCGATGGACTGGCAGTTGTGTGCGGCTTGATCGGCGCGCTTCTTGTTCTCGTCCACGGTGTACATGGTGACGAGGACACCCTGGCGATAGGCCGCGTTGTAGAGGGCTTCGGCGGAC
>CAXSHQ010000196.1:8162-8654 GCA_964236875.1 uncultured Acidobacteriaceae bacterium
GCATACTTGAGGAAGAGGTTGGACTCCATCTCCGGGCACTTGGGAAGGCCCTGCCAGTCGCCGCAGAGCTTGTTGTCGATCAAGTCGAAGGCGGCGCGCGCGACGAAGGGCGAGTCAGGGTAGGTCTTCATCAGCTTCTTGAACTCGCCTTCATAAAGCTGCGGGCGCAGGTAGGCTTCCTGCTCGTGCGCGCTGGGCAGAGTGGAGATGTCCAGCTTGTCGAGCTGCCAGCGGATGTCGGCGGAACGAAAGAGGGCTTCCGGCGCCTGCGGGGAGCTGGGGAAGTACTCGGCCATGCGGCGATACAGCAGCTGCGCGGCCTTGGCGGCGCCGGCAGGTGGGTGGGGCTGAGCGGCTTGGGCTTCGAGCTCGGCGGCGGCGCCGTAGAGCAGGAGGTCGCCGTTGGGAGTGGTGGGGCCGACGATGCCCTTGTCGCGGATCCAGCCGGAGCCGGGGTCGCGGTCGGAGTTGGGATCGTGGGGGTCCTGGAAC
>CAXSHQ010000197.1:0-934 GCA_964236875.1 uncultured Acidobacteriaceae bacterium
GCGTGGCGGCCATGCTGCTGCTCACGCTGCGCGGCACGCCCACGCTCTACTACGGCGACGAGCTTGGCATGGAAGACGTGTCGATTGCGCCCGACCAGGTGCGCGACCCGGCCGAAAAGAACGAGCCCGGCAAGGGCCGCGGCCGCGACCCGGAGCGCTCGCCCATGCTGTGGGTGAACGCGCCTAACGCGGGCTTTACCACGCCGGAAGCCGCGCCGTGGCTGCCGCTGCAGGCTGACTGGCCGGAGCGCAATGCGGCGGTCCAGCGGCAGGACAAGCGCTCCATGCTTACGCTTTACCGCAAGCTGCTCCACCTGCGCCGCCAGCACGACACGCTCCATGCCGGCGGCATTGCGGAGGTGCAAGCAGAAGGTACGCTGCTGCGCTACCGGCGTACGGGGCTGGAAGACGGCACCAGCAGTGACTTCCTCGTGTTGTTGAATCTCGGCATGGATGAGGTGAAGTCGCAGACGCCAGCCGGAACTGTGGTGCTGACGACATTGCTGGACGGTGAGGGCTCGGCGGTGAGTGGCGAGGTGACCGTGGAAGGCGGCGAAGGGCTGCTCATCGCGCTGGATTGAAAGGAAAGTATCTGACGCGCACAAAGCTTCGGTATGATGGCTAACGCCATGGACCGCCGCGATCTTCTCAAGCTCTCTCCTCTCGCCCTCGTCTCCACTGTTGGTTATGCGCCGCTAGCACGCGGGCAAGCCACGCCCATCCTGCCCGAGACACACGGAGGTGCGGCGGAGGGCAACTTCAACGTGCGCACCTTTGGCGCGACCGGCGACGGCAAGACCGTGGACACGCCGGCCGTGAACAGAGCCATCGCTGCCGTAGCTGCTGCGGGTGGCGGCACGCTGATCTTCCCGGCGGGCACGTACCTTTGCTTCACCATCCACCTGCTCAGCAATGTTTCGCTCTACCTGTCGCA
>CAXSHQ010000197.1:944-8645 GCA_964236875.1 uncultured Acidobacteriaceae bacterium
TCCAGGCGGCAGACTCGCCCAAGCCCGGCGAGACGACAGGCTACAACGGCGGCACCTATGACGCCGCGGAGCCGAACGATCCGTGGACGCCGTATCAGGATTATGGCCACAACCACTGGCGCAACTCGCTTTTCTATGCGGAAAACCAGCACGACTTCGGCATCATCGGACCGGGGCTTATCTGGGGCAAGGGGCTTTCACACGGCAGCCGCGTTACGGAATCGCGCGGCGGCTACACAGCCTTTCAAGCCGAGCAGGCGGGTGTAGGCAACAAGGCGCTGGCCTTCAAGAACTGCCGCAACGTGCTGCTGCGCGACTTCCAGCTCCTCAAGGGTGGACACTTCGCGCTGCTGGCCACCGGCGTGGACAACATGACGCTCGACAACCTGATGATCGACACCGACCGCGACGGCTTCGACATCGACTGCTGCCGCAATGTGCGCGTGTCCAACTGCACGGTGAACTCGCCGTGGGACGATGCGATCTGCCCCAAGTCGAGCTATGCGCTCGGCTATGCGCGGTCGACCGACAACATCACGATCTCGAACAATTTTGTGACCGGCACGTATCAGCTCGGTTCCGTCGTCTCAGGCAAGTGGACGAAGTTCGGGCCGGGCGAGCGCACGTCGCGCAACGGCCGCATCAAGTGCGGCACGGAGTCCAACGGCGGCTTCCGCAACATCACCATCAGCGGCAATGTGATCGAGGGCTGCAAGGGCATCTCGCTGGAGACCAGCGATGGCGCGTTCCTTGAGGATATCGCCATCACCGGCAACACCTTCCGCGATTGCGTGGACGCACCGCTGTTCCTGCGGCTGAACCGCCGCAATCGCGGACCCAAGGAAACCATGCGCGCCGGCACCTTGCGCCGCGTGATCATCGACGGTCTGGTGAGTTACAACTCCAACGCGTCGACGGCGTCGCTGATCTCCGGCATCCCGGAGAACTCCATCGAGGACGTGAAGATTTCCAACTGCTTCTTCGGGCACCTCGGCCTGCCCAAGGACGCGCTGACCAACTGGGGCGAGCAGTCCAAACCCATGCCCGACTGGCACACGATCAAGGTGCCGGAGATCGAGGACGCCTACCCAGAGCTGCTGCGCTTTGGGCCGACGCCCTGCCACGGCCTTTTCGTGCGCCACTTGAAGAACCTGGAGATGTCGCACGTGGAGTTCGCGCCTTCGAACCCGGATCCTCGCCCGGCCGTTCATCTGGAAGATGTGCACCGCGTAGACTTCTTCGCGGTCACCGCGCCGCCGCAGCCGAATGTCGCGGTGACGAACGTAACCGATCTGCGCATCCTGTGGTCGCGTGCAGTGAAGGATACGACCATGGCAACCGCGAACGGTCAGACGCTGTAGCGAGTGAAAGGAAGAAGTCATGCCCAAGATCACGCCGTTCCTCTGGTACGACAATAAAGCCGAAGAAGCCGTCGATTTCTATCTGTCGGTCTTCAAGAGTGGCAAGCGCCTGGACACGATGCGCAACAACGGTGGGTTGCCCCAGCCCAAGGGATCTGTGGTCATAATTCCCTTCGAGCTGGAAGGTCAGCAGTACATGGCGTTCAACGGCGGACCGGCACACACGTTCAATGAGGCGTTCTCCATGGTTGTGCACTGCACCTCGCAGGAGGAGATCGACCACTACTGGAATGCGCTCATCGCCGACGGTGGCAGCGAAGTGATGTGCGGCTGGTGCAAGGACAAGTTCGGCCTGCGCTGGCAGGTGATTCCGCAGAACATCGGAGAGCTGATCCGGTCGCCCGCTGCCATGAACGCCATGTTGAGCATGATCAAGCTCGACATCAGCGTGCTGGAAGCAGCGGCCAGGGAGTAGAGCTTCGCACAGCCGACTGCTCGCTACACTGACAGACATGCGGTCGGCTTTACGTGTGGTTTGTTTCATCGCCGGTCTGGCGACCGTGGTGGGCGGCTGCCTGAGGTTACCTGCACAGGGGCCGGCGGACGCGATCTGCCCCAGGCCGCTGCCCGGTTCGCCGGTGCAGGCGCCACCCGAGCTGCGCAGCCGGAGCGGCATACTCGAGACTACGCTGCACTTCCGCTCCGCATTCGACCAGCGCCACCTGCAGCGCTTCTGCTATGTCACCGACGACGGATTGATCTCGCCGACGCTGCGCGTGTATCCCGGCGACCTGCTGCTCATGCACTTCCGCAACGAGTTGAAGAGCGATGTCGCGCAGCAAACCGGCATTCCCCAGGCGGAGCACCCGCACGGCGACATGCCCATGCCGAAGAGGCCCGGCTTGGCTGCGGGCTCCGCGCCGCCGGCAGTTCCCGGGCAGACGCTGCCATCGCGCAACAACCCCGACGACGCGCCCTGCTTCACGCAGGGGATGAGCGCGCGCGGCTCCAATCTCCACTTCCACGGCATGGGCGTGCCGCCGGTGTGCCACCAGGACGATGTGTTGAAGACGCTGGTGCTCTCCGGCCAGAGCTTCGACTACCGCGTGCATGTGCCGGCGGACGAGTCGCCGGGGCTGTATTGGTATCACCCACATGGGCACGGCTACTCGGAGGCGCAGGTGCTGGGCGGTGCGTCGGGCGCGATCATCGTGGAAGCTCCGGAACCGGACGCCCTGCCGGAGCGGACGCTCGTCCTGCGCGACGGACTGGTGACCGAAGGAACGGCCGAGGCGCACCGGAGCGACAAGAACCTGCCTACGTGGGACCTGTCGTTGAACTTCGTTCCCGTGCTTTATCCCCAAGACCAGCCGGCGCGGCTGGAGTTGCCGGCTGGGCGGCGTGAGCTGTGGCGCATCGTGAACGCAGGCGCGGACCTCACCTTCGATCTGCAGTATCTCGTTGACGACAAACCGCAGCCGTTGGTAATAATATAGATGACTGACCGAGTCTGGTATGCTGGCGGGCATGGAAAAGCGCCTATTTCCGGATAGCTGGAGACGTATTGACCGTGCCCATACCCATGGAAAGAACTTCCGTGAGATGTGGGAGCGATGGGGACACAGCGAAGCCCATAACGTGCGCATCGAAATGAACGACGACTGGACTGCTGGAGAAGTCAAAGCCATACCTAAATCGTTACCGGATGAAGACGTGGCTCTCTTGCTTGGGGAGTTCTTTTACCAACTCCGCGCGGCCCTCGACTCGCTCATCTATCAAGCATCCATTTATGCAGAAGGTATCGACCCTCCCTCCAATGAGGGGCAGGTTGAATTTCCCATCTGTATCGACCCCGGAAAGTTCGCTCGTAACGCTGTGAACCGATCTCCAGTTCCTAAAGACCTGCGGGATTGGCTTGAGGCAATACAGCCATACATGACAAGGGATGAAAGCAGCCCTAATCACCAGCTGGGGTACTACCTAGAATTGCTACACGACTGCGCTCGCAAGGACCGTCACAGAAAGCTGCACGTTGCCGCTGCGGTACCATTCGAGATGGGGGTTAGCTTCTCCACAACTCCTGGCGTAACCATTAGCGACATCGAACCAGTACCGTGCAACCTGCTGGATAACGAAACGACTGTTTTACAGTTTCGCGTCGGTGGCGTTACAAGGGACAATTTCGCCAAGATTAGATTGGAGACTCAAATCGGTGTCAAGCTCGGATTGATCGACATTCCAATTGCAGATGACGGGAACATTGGCGAAGAACTCACTAAGATTCTCAACGCGGTAGTGTGGGTTACGCATTTCTTCGAAGACGCGCACGGGAACGGGCAGTTTGAATGAGGGGCGCATAGCGTCCTTTCCGCCGCGTGATAAACTGCGGCAGATGGACACTCACGCGGTACGCTCAGACCCGGCCAAGGAACCTGAAAGCGACTTCGCGCATTTCCAGAACTTCATGAGGCGGCTTGTGGCTGTACCGCGCTCAGAGATACAGCGGAGACTTGAGGAAGAGAAGCGGTCTAAGGTTCTCGCCTCCCGCGCCTGTCTCCGGACGTAGCGACCTTTAGACTTCTCAAAGGCCGTTCTCCCTATAATTTTACGCCTGCAACCCCCTACCCGTAATCTCCTCATACGTGAGCCGCTTGCCTTGAATGCCCATGATGCATGAGGCAAAGCGCGTGGAATCGTCTGAGTCCTTACGGTTGTTGTAGCGGAAGACTTGCTCGGACACGTAGGCGTCCAAGTGGAACGGCTCTACGGCAATGTACGTGCCCCCGAGTGAACGCTTGAGCAAGCTCCAAAAGTTCTCGATACCGTTGGTATGAACGTGCCCATTCACATATTCGACAGCATGATTGATGATCTCGCGGTCGTAAGGGGTTGAGAGAAAGCCATAGGTGGCGTGCTCGTCGGTGATGATGTGCGAACCGGGTTCAACATTGCCTGTCATCACGGGGTCTAGCTGCTGTTTCTTGCGGTCGGAGACGACGGTAGCCTTTACGCGCCCGCCGCGCTCCAACATGCCCATCACAATGGCTTTGTTGCCGCCGCCCTGATAGCTGGCGACTTTAGGCCGCTTGCCCTTGTGCATGTTCTTGACCTTTCCGCCTACGAACGTTTCGTCGCACTCTACGGTGGTGCCGTCGCCGCCCAGCTTGCCCGTGCGGTCTGTCATGGCTACCCGAATCCGATGGAGCATGAACCATGCGGTTTTCTGCGTCACGCCGAGAGCCCGGTGCAGTTCGTAGCTGGAGATGCCATTCTTCATGTTCGACAGCATCCAAGAGGCGGGAAGCCATTTCTCAAGCCCTATGGGAGAGTCCTCAAACACGGTGCCAGTCTTGAGCGAAAACTTTTGTTTCGGGTGAACCGTACGGCACTTGTATACCTTGGCCTTGGCAAGCCAAGTCACCTTGTCAGACTGGCACACCGGGCACCGCACAATGCCATCGGCCCAGCGAATGTCGATCATGAACTGGCGGCAATTCTCGTACTCTGAGAAGAACTTGATGGCTTCGATAAGTGTCTTCGGCGTTCCCATGTACTTAGAGTACGGAAGAACTCACGGTCTGTCAAGTATATTGTTACCCAGCCGTTCGCTGTGCGCGCTCTGGATGGTGTGCCGCTGCGCGATGTGAGTGGCGACGCGCGTGAGGACACGATGACTCACCTGCTGCTGCCGCCCGGCGCGCGTGCGGAAGCGGTGGTGCTCACGCCCAAGCTCAGTGGGCATGCCGAGTTGCGGACGTTGCGCGTCGATACCGGCCCGGACGGTGAAACCGAGCCGCCCCGGCGCATCGCGGTGCTGTCTGCTTTCGCTTTTCAGGAGAAGTCCGCGGCGCCTCAGAGCGGCGAGCACGCGCATGCTGCATCGCACACCGCAGGGCAGGGAACAGCGCAGTCCACAACGCCTCTCTTCCAGCACAAGCTGTACTTTTCCGAGCGCGCCATGGACCCAAACAACAAAGAAGGCTATGTGCAGTTCTTCCTCACAGTGGAAGGCCAGCAGCCGAAGCAGTACGAGATGGGACAGCCGCCGGATATCACCGTCCACCAGGGATCGGTGGAGCGCTGGACCATCGAGAACCGTGCCCGCGAGCTCCATGTGTTCCATATGCACCAATTGCACTTCCGTGTCCTTGCGGTGAACGGCGTGCCGACCCGGGACAACGCGCTGCGCGACACCGTGCCTGTCGACTACTGGACCGGCAGCGGCCCATACCGAGCGTCACCGTGGAGCTGGACTTCCGTCCGCGCGCGCTCATCGGCAGCTTCGTGTACCACTGCCACATCCTGGGGCACGAAGATGCGGGCATGATGGGCGGCATCGAAGTGCTGCCGCACGGCACAGCGAGCACCACTTCACTAACGACGGGCGACGGCGCGGACTGGGTAGCGCATGTTTCCAGCTCCGGGCTGAGCACCGCACCGACGGGGTTCGTGCAGTTTCAGCAGCATGGCCGCGTGCTTGCGGAAGTGCCGCTGCAGCACGGCGAAGCGCGCCTGCCCTTCACGCAGATTCGCGAATCGCAGGCGCCTGTCGATGCGCTCTACTCCGGCGACCGCTTTTCCGATCCCTCCCATGGCAGCGGTTCGGTCACGCATGTTCGGTAGGCCCATGAACTTCCTCTGCGCCTGCTGCGTACTCCTCGCAGCGACAGAAACCGGGCAGCGAAGCTGCATCGAACAGCACAGCCGCTAAGCTCGGAAGCAAGGACGTTCTCTCATGACCTACCGCATTGCACGTAACGGCGAAGTGTTCGGCCCCTACAACCTCGAGCATGTACAGCAGTACATGGGCTCGGGCAACATCGTGGCCAACGACCTCGCACAGGCCGAAGGCTCCGCGGAATGGCTGCCCGTGGCGCAGTTGTTTCCGCTTTCTTCCGTTGCCGAGCCGCCTTCCTACGCCGGCGGCCTTTCTACCCTGTTTGCCGACCCGCCCAACCTGCCCTGGTGGGCGGCGCTGCTGCTGGAAGTCTTTACTGGATTCCTGTTCTTCACCGGATGGAACATCTACACGTCGCTCTGGCTACGGCGCATCGACAGGACGTCGACGGCGTTTTACCTTTATGTCGCGGAAGCGGTTCTCTCCGTGATCGCACTGCCCGGCACCTACCACGGCGTCGCCCACTGGATATGGGGAGCGCCGATCGTTGTGGTGCACCACGGCATCATGCTGGGCGTGCTGACCTGGACCGTACGGCTCATCGCCCGCTTCGTCTTTCGGAGCGAGCTGCTGCAGCACTTTAACGGCCGCGAGCCGATCGGTCTGCGCCTGAGTGGCTTCCTCACATTCCTGTTCGGCGGCCTGTACTTCCAGTACAAGTTCAACGAGATCAACCGCATCAAGCGCATGCTGGGCGTCAGCGTGCCTACGACGGTTTGATCACACTTCGATACAGGCGGAAAAGGCAAAGGCCGCGTCCGGGGACGCGGCCTCTTGTTTGTCTTGAAACAGTTTAGCTGGCGGCTCCCGCAGCCACCGGTTCCGCGGTCTTGGCTTCGGAGCCGGGCTTGCGGATGTCGATGCCGCCCTTGAAGAAGGCGCCATCTTCGATGGAGATGCGCGCCGCGATAACGTCGCCGGTCAGCGAACCTTCGGAGCGGATGTCTACGCGGTCCGACGCCTGGCAATTGCCGCGCACCTTGCCGAGCACGACGATCTCGCGCGCAGAAATGTTCGCCGCCACCTGGCCATTGCGCCCGATGGTGACGCGGTTGCCGGGAAGGGTGATCGCGCCCTCGACCTTGCCGTCGATGAACAGTGACTCGGAGCCGGAAAGCTCACCCTTGATGATGAGGCTCTTGCCGATGGTGGCCTGCTCGCCCGAAGGCACGGGGGCTGTGCTGCCGGCCGCGGTCGGGCGCGGGGTGGACTCGAAAGAAGGCGTCGTCGTGCTCATCGGCTGCACCGGTCGTGCGGGTTCCGGGGTTGCGGGAGCTCCGCTGGTGCCGGGCTGGTTCGGTTTCCACATAAGGCTGTTTGCTTCCTTTCCTCGCGCCGGAGGGGATCATTCGGTCGTCCCTGCTGTTGCATGTCTTCCCTTCTCATTCGCCGCTGCTCGGTGCTGTTTTCACGATACTATGCGGGAGCGCGCGGATTTCTGTGGGTATTCGTATTCGAGTGCGCCCTAATAGTAAACTTTGCGGCTTAAGGGCCGTGGTAAGCGGGCAGAAAGCGCTAGTTCTCGCCGCTTTCGCCCTCTTCAACGAGCGAGACGGTGCCCACCACATCGAAGATCACCGGGTCCTTGCCCGTCATCTGCAACGTGGCGCGCATAGGCGTGCGCTGCCAGCGGGCCGCGGCGCACACGGGGTGCGGCGCGTT
>CAXSHQ010000198.1:0-8529 GCA_964236875.1 uncultured Acidobacteriaceae bacterium
TATACAGCACATACTCCGGCAGGTTCAGCCACCGCAGCCGCCGCACCGCCGGCTCGTCCGCCGTCTGCTGATACGCCGTGTTCAGCGACAGAATCTGGATGCCCGTAATCTCACGCATCCGCTCCGCCGTCACGCGCGCATGCAGCACATGCTCGCCTTCACCCGTCCGTATATCGCGATAGCAGAACGGATCGGCCACCCGCTCGCCGCTCTCATCCAGCCGCACGTAATCCACCGCCCAGCCGTCAACCGATACCGCGGCAACGCCTTCGTGCGCCAGCTCCGCGCACATCCGCAGCCCTTTGTGCAGTCCGCTCAGAATGGCGGCAATATCCCAACGCAACCCATCCGCCCGCTGCACCGCCGCATTCGCAAACCGGTGCACCAGCTCCATCTGCGGCGCGTCCACACCTTCAGGAGTAAGGCGCCAGCGTAGCAGCGACACCCGGCAGCTCTCCGCTCCCAAGTCGACCGCAACCAGCGCCCGCTTGTCTGCGACTTCGAGCGTTCCACTCTCTTCCAAATTGGGTGCCCCACTCACGCGGACAGCTTCACCGTCCGCGTGCGTGGGCTCGCCGTTGATGCCGCTCGGGCTCACCGCAGGTACGCCTCCGTCAGCCCGCCATCGACCGGGATCAGATGTCCGGTAGTCACTGGCGTCTTCGGCCCTGCCAGGAACAGGATCGCCTCCGCGCAATCCTTCGGGTCGATCGGCACATGCGTCAGCGTCCGCTGCGCATAGAACCCCGCCAGCTTGTTGCGCAGATCGTCATCCGTCCCGCCTTCCTCGAAGCCGATCCCATACTTCGTCAACGACGCCTTCACGCGGTCGCGCGGAAACATCGTCGATCCCTTCACCACCGTCGCCGGGCTGATGCCGTTCACCCGCAGCAGCGGAGAATACGTCACCGCCAGCTCGCGCACCAAGTGGCTCAGCGCCGCCTTGCTCACGTCGTAGGCTTCCGTGCCGCGCTTCGGCACCACCGCATTCGCCGAGCTCGTCAGCACCACGCTCCCCGGCAGCCCCTGCGCCTTGAACACCTTGGCCGCCTCATCCGTCAGCAGGAAGTTCGCCGTCACATTCACTTCCAGCGTCGTCCCCCACTGCGCATCGCTGATCACGCCAGTTGGAGACGAAGGGAACATCGCCGCGGTGTTGATCAGGATGTCCAGCCCCCCGAACGCGGCCACTGCCGCATCAAGCGCCTTCTTGATCGCCTCGCGGTTACGTATGTCGATAGCCACCCCGATCGCCGTCTCTTTCCCGCCGATCTTCATCGCTTCCTCGGCCACCTTCTGCGCGGCCTCCTGCGACAGGTCCGCCACCACGATGTGCGCGCCGCGCTCAGCAGCCAGCAGCACCGTCTCACGCCCGATGCCACTAGCCCCACCCACCACCATCACGATGCCGCGGCTCAGCTCCTTTTCCGGCGGCATCCGGCGAATCTTCGCTTCCTCCAGCGCCCAGTACTCGATGCGGAACGCCTCGCTAGGCGGCAGCGCCACATAGTTGTCATGCACCGTAAACGCCGAGGTATCCGCCGCCGGGCCTGATTGCGGAAGAATCGCCGGACAGGTGCCCTCGTCCATGCCGCCCGCACCTTCCATTACATGGATCGCGTTCGTATAAAACTCGCCCGTGATGCGCGCCTCGCTCTTGTTCTTGCCGAAGCTGAACATCCCCACGCCCGGCACCAGCACCACCGTCGGGCTCGCCGAGCGCATTGCTGGCGACTCCGGCAGCGCATGCGCCTTGTAGTACTCCGCATACTCGGCCTTATAGGTCTCCAAAGCCTCGCTCAGCTTCGCGTCCAGATCCTTCTCATCTTCAGCCGGATTCCAATCCACAAACAGCGGCCTGATCTTCGTCCGGATGAAGTGATCCGGGCAGCTCGTGCCCAGGTGCGCCAACTGCTTTGCCGCGTTCGAGTTCACGAAGCTCAGCACATCCTCCGCATCGCTGAAGCTCCCAATCACCCGTTGCTTCGGTGCCGACACCCTGCCGCGAATTACCGGCATCAGCTCCGCCGCGATCCGCGCCCGCTCCGTATGTGTCGTGTGCTTGGCCCCGCCAAAGCTCGCGCCCTTCTTCTCGCCATGCTCGCCGATGAACTGGCCCAGCTCATCGATGATCGTCACCGTGTTCAGGTAGCACTCGCGCTGCGTCTCGCCCCACGTAAAGATGCCGTGCCCACCCAACACCACGCCGTCGCACCCCGGCACCGCTTCCACGGCCTTGCGCATCATCATAGCCAGCTCAAATCCTGGCCGCTGCCAAGGCACCCACACGATCTTGTGCCCAAAGCGCTGGTTGAACTCTTCCATCTTCTGCTGGCCGTTGGCGCTCGCCGCCAGCGCAATGCCCCAGTCTGGATGCAGGTGATCCACATGCGGAGCAGGCAGGAATCCATGCAGCGCCGTATCGATCGACGCCGCCACCGGATTGTTGTTGAACGTGCACAGCGGGTACATGCCCACGATTTCGTCTTCGCGCTCCACGCCCTTGTACACATTCGCCAGCGCCAGCACCTTGTCCAGGTACAGCGTCGCAAAGCCCGCCCGCTTGATGCTGCCCAGGTCGCCGCCTGAGCCCTTCACCCAAAGCACCTTCTTCGTCTGCCCATCCAGCGGATCGGCTTCATCGATCTTCGAGCTTGTATTGCCGCCGCCGAAGTTGGTCAGCCGCAGATCGGAGCCCAGCAGGTTCGACCGGTAGCGCAGCAGCTCCGGCTGGTCCAGCGTGGATGCAACCGCTTCGTCCCAGCGGTCTTCAATAAATTTCAGTTTGGGGGTAGTCATGGTGTGTCCTGTCAGGAGTGGGCCGCGCCGTCACCGTGCAGTGGGACATCCGCGCAGCACAATCAGGATGACACACCAAATACCGATAGAGCAACTAGTTCAAATCAGGAACTCTCGCTTGCAATCTGTAACCCGTCATCTCGACCGGAGCGAAGCGGAGTGGAGAGACCCCTGTGCTTCGGACTACCGCAACAGCCCATCGCAACCGCTACGCATAAGCCCCTGCGGCCACCGCATTCCTCGCGCCACGCTCCCTCGCAATCTTCTCCTCATACCCACTCTCGCGCAGCGCCTTCAGCGGCTCGGCCGGAAGCCCCTTCTCCTCGCGCCACTCCCGAACCATCGGCCGCACATCCGTCCAGAACGCCCCGCGGAACAGCTCTTCCGACTCGATCAGCTTGCACCCATCCTGCAGTTCGCTCAGCGCGTCATGGTCCACCAGCGCGGCCTTCGCATACAGCTCCTGCGCCGTCACCACCGTCTGCACCATGGCTTCCATCTTGCCCTTCAGGTTGTGACTCTGGTCGATCATGAACGCCGGCAGCTCGGCCCCATCGCGCGCCCGCTCCACAAAGATTTCGTGGAAGATCCGGAACACCTGGTACGGGTCGATCGACCCCAGCGTCAGGTCGTCATCGGCATATTTGCGATCATTGAAGTGGAAGCCGCCCAGCATGCCCGTGTGCAGCAGCCACGCCACAATCTGCTCGATGTTCGTCCCCTGGTAGTGATGCCCCGTATCCACCAGCACCTTGGCCTGCGGTCCCGCGGTGCGCGCCAGTTCGTACGCCATGCCCCAGTCCGCAATGTCCGTGTGGTAGAAGGCCGGCTCAAACGGCTTGTACTCCACTAGCATGATCTGCTCGGGACTCAACGCCGCATGGGTCTTGTTTAAGGCGTCCTGCATCCACTCGATCCGCCGCCGCATGCTCTGCGATCCCGGATAGTTCGATCCATCCGAAATCCACAACGACACTTCCTTCGACCCAAGTTCCTTGCCGATCTCCACCGAATCCAGCAGGTGCTCGATGGCCATCTCACGCACCTCCGCGCTCGGGTTGCAGATCGACCCGAACTTGTACACCTGGTCCTGAAACAGGTTCGGATTGATCGACCCCGGCCGCACGCCATACTTCGCCGCCAGCGCCTTCACATTCGCCGCGTCGCCTTTGCCCTTCGGCAGGTCCCAAAGCACATGCAGCGCCAGCGTCGGCGTCACGCCGGTCAGCTCATGCACCTTGCCAGCGTCGGCAAACTTTTCCTCGACGCTGGTCGCCGCGCCGGCCTGCAGAAATTTGCCAAAACGCGTTCCTGTGTTCGCAAAACCCCACGACGGGATCTCGATGTGAAAAGCATCCAGGGCGCGAAATACCTTGGTCCGCAGTGCATCAGTGGGCATAAGGAAGTCACCTGACAACGGCAGCGCTCCAGGCACTGACGTTTCGAATGAGAACTATACTATCCCTCGAAACTTTCCGCACAATGTCGCTGGCTCTTCTGCTCAGGGAGAAACATTGGTTGATCTTGACCGAACCATCTCTTCTGCCTGTCATCTCGACCGGAGCGAAGCGAAGTGGAGGCCCCTGTATTTCGGACTGCCACCGAGACTCAAGCGACCATCGCCACCAATCACCCCAATAGGCAAATCATTCCCAACCACACATCCGCTCAGGTACGATGAGCAGCGCATTGCAACATCCTGCTCCCGAGGTTTCCTTTGCCCTCCAATCCATTCATCGGCGTCATTTACCACTGGCTTGGCGGCCTCGCTTCCGGCAGCAACTTCATTCCATTTCGCGGAATCAAGCGCTGGTCCTGGGAAATCTACTGGATCATCCAGGGCATTGCCGCCTGGCTCATCGCGCCCACGCTCTTCGCCAGCCTCTTCGTTCCGCACGTCTTCCAGATTCTTTCCGACGCGCACGCCGACCCCGGCATCAGCCTCGCCCGGCCTATGATCATGGGCCTGCTTTGGGGCGTCGGAGGCCTGACCTTCGGGCTCGCCATCCGCTACCTCGGCCTGGGCCTCGGCTACGCCATCGCGCTGGGCTTCTGCACGGCCTTCGGCACCATCATCCCACCCATCCGGCGTGGCGAGATGGGTGCCATCGTTCACTCGCATTCCGGTCTTGTCACGCTGGCCGGCGTTCTCGTCTCCCTTATCGCCATCGCCGTGAGCGGAGCCGCCGGCGCGTCAAAAGAGCGCGAAATCACCCCCGAAGAAAAGGCCGATGCGGGCGAGCGCGACTACTCCTTCGGCAAGGGCCTCATCATCGCCATCTTCGCCGGCATCATGAGCTCCTTCTTCGCCTTCGGCCTCGACTACGGCAAGCCCATCGGCGACATGACCAAGGTCCGCCTCCTCGCCGAAGGCCGCGCCGACCTCTGGCAGAACCTCCCCGTCCTCATCGTCGTCCTTTGGGGAGGCTTCCTCACCAACGTCATCTGGTCCGCCATCCTCATCGCCCGCAACCGCTCCGGCAAGCAGTTCCTCGGCCAGCCCGGTGACAACCCCATGGGCACCGCCCCCACCACGGGCGACACCCTCACCGACGTCGACCCGCGCAGCCTTGGAACTCCTGCCCGCGCCGCCCAGCGCATCAACCCCGGCGTCCTCACAAAGAACTACATCTTCGCCGCGCTCGCTGGCATCATCTGGTACTTCCAGTTTTTCTTCTACTCCATGGGCCAGACCAAGATGGGCAAGTACGACTTCGCCTCCTGGACCCTCCATATGTCCAGCATCATCCTCTTCGCCAACCTCTGGGGCCTCGCCCTGCGCGAGTGGAAGGGCACCAGCAAGCGCACCAAGTCGCTCGTCATCCTCGGCCTGCTGCTGCTCGTCGGCTCCACCGTAGTCATCGGCTACGGCAGCTACCTCAAAGCCCAGGGCGCCTAGCTGCGAATTCGCGCAGCTTAGGTTGCACCTTTACAACCTTGTCATCCTTCGCGAACTTGTTATCCTTCGCAAACTTGTCATCCTTCGCGAAGCGGAGGATCTGCTTTTCGCTTGCAGCGCCTCGAAGGCGTCAGGACCAGCTGACCCGCTAGTTCACGTGAAACACTTCGCGCAGCGGCGACCACTTGTCGCCCTCTTCCGCATCAGCCACCTGCGCCTGCATCGGGTCCATGATGCTCCACCACCGCTGCGTCTCCGGGTCGGCGGCCATCCTGCGCATGTCCGCCTCATAGTCCGTGCCGTGGTACTCGAAGTAGGCAAACAGCAAGCCGTTCCGCAAGAAGATGCTGTAGTTCCGAATCTGGCATTCGGCAATGGTTTTCAGCACGCTCGGCCAAACCTCTGCATGGTAGCGGATGTACTCTTCCTCCGCCTCCGGCCGCAACGCGATCACCTGTCCATACCGCACCATCCGCATCTCCTCCGCGCGCAACCCACCCGCTGCGCCACTATAGCGCACACACAAATACGTCAGCGCCAAACGCCTGAAGCGCCGCTGCTTCTCTGCCTGATCTCTACTTCCTGCTTCCAGCTGCCTGCTCTCTGTGCGCTGCTGTTTCCTGCTCTTCCAGCAGCCCCTTGCGCGTCACCAGCCGGTGCGACACGTAGTTGTACGGCGCCACCGTCTGCCCACGCAGCAGCGACAGCCCCAGCGTCATCAGGCTCGGCCCATAGCTGCTCGTCTCATGCGACACCGACCCGATCAGCGGCGAGTTCTTCCGCGTCATCTGTTCCAGCGCCTCGTCGATGCAGTCCTGCCCCACGATCGCCATGTGCCGTTCGCGCTTCTTCTCCACCGCCGCATCCACTGCGCCCAGCGCGCTCGTATCGTTCACCGCCGCCACCAGGATGCGCTTGTCTTTCGGATGCCGGTCCAGGAACTCCGCCGTGGCCTTGCGGCTCTTCTCCCGCATCCCGCGCCCATCGATCCGCACATACGCTTCCACCGGCAGATCCGGCAGCGCGTTGCGCACCGCCTCGAACGCCCCCGAGATGCGCCCCTGCACGAACGGCCCCGCTTCAGGGAGATCTAACCCAATGACCCAGTCCGCCTTGCCGCCCCACTCCCGCTGCGCATGCCGCGCCAGCTCCCCGCCGGCCTCCGCGCCCACCCGGTAGTTGTCCACGCCGAAGTACGTCGCATGCGGATGCGGTATATCGATCGCGATCAGCGGAATCCGCGCCGCCGAAATCTTGTCCCCGATCACCGACGCCACCTCCTGCTCTGTCTGCATCTCGATCACCAGGTCCACGCCCTGCGAGACAAACTCCTCGGCATTCTTCACCGCCGTCGCCGCGTCATAGCGGTTATCCAGCACCAGCAGGTCCACGCCGAACGAAGCCGCCGCTTGCTCCAGGCTCCGCGTCACCTCGTTGGAGAAAGGCATATCCGCGCTCTGCCCGCCAAATCCGAACCGCAGCTTGCGAGGCCGCGTGACCTGCCGGTACGTCCCATCCGGCGACTGCGCCAGGTACCCACGGTGCACAAACGTCTTCAACACCCGGTACACCGTCGTCTTCGAGATCTTCGTTCGCCGATGGATCTGCTCCAGCGTCATCGGCTGGCCTTCGGCCTGCAACAGCTCAAGGATGTCCAGCGCCTTGAACAGCACCGGGATCAGGTACAAACGCTTGCTAGTCTTCGCCACCAGTGCCGTTCTCCAAAAGCGAAAGGAAGTATCGAGCTCCCATCATAGGGTTTCTTAAGCGAACTGAAAGGAAAAAAGTTGCCTATTGGATGCGTAGCGCTCTATCGGAAAGGTGTCATCCTGAGCGTAGCGAAGGATCTCGGTATTCTTCAGCAGGGGCACAGATGTAACTCTGATCGTCACAAACCTTCCACCGGCACGTCGTCATCCTCCAGCACCACAAACAGCGTCCGAGGCCCGTGCACGCCCTTGATGCGCGTCATCTCGATATCCGCCGTCGCCGACGGCCCCGAAACAAACGTAGTCGGCAGCGTGGCCGTTGCCGCCAGGCGGTCGAACGCCTCCGGCACCGTCATCACCACATCGCGCACGCGCACCACGCACACATGCACATCCGGCACCAGCGTCGCCGCGCGCCGTCCCTGCCCGGCCACGCCCTGCAGCACCAGTGTCCCTGTCTCCGCAATCGCCACCGTTGACCGCGTAACCACCGCATCCACACGGTCCAGCTCCGCTGTCGTCAGTCCCGCAATCCCGAGCACCCCATCGTCCACGCGCTCGACATCTCCTGGCAACGTCACATCCAACCCCGCCGGCGCCAGCACCCGCTTCGCTCCACACGCGTCAAGAGCCCGCGCCACCGCTGCCGTCACATCCGCACTCCCGCAGCGCTCCACCACGGCGTCATAGTCCACCAGCCGTTCAGTAAGCCGCTCCAGCATCTCCTCCTGCCCAAGCTCGCCGTGCCGATGGTACCCACGCGGCAGCGAACCCCACGCACTCACGCCCCTGCCAAGCTCCGCCGCACCACCCTTCGCTGCCCGAATCCGCTCCAGCACCGCCGCCTTGGCATCCACGCTCATGCTCCGCCTCCGCCTGCAGCCTTGCCCTTCTTCTCCCGCTCTTCCCACCACTCCCGAAACGTCTGGTCCGGCATCGCATGCAGGTCGCGCGTGCTCGTCCATCCACCCAGAAATCCCGGCAGCGCATGCACCCACTTCTCGCCCTTGCCATCTTCCCTGGCCAGCACACCTTGCCCCATGCGCCCCAGCCGCTGCGCCGCCCGGAACCGCCGCTCGCTCCGGAACAGCGACCCGGCCATCTTCATCGCCAGCGCTTCCG
>CAXSHQ010000199.1:0-8512 GCA_964236875.1 uncultured Acidobacteriaceae bacterium
GCTTGAAGCGCTCTATCGCGATCTCCGGGAGCGCGGGCTCGTCGTGCTCGGCTTTCCTGCGAACAACTTCGGCGCCCAAGAGCCGGGGACCGAGGACGAGATCGTCGAGTTCTGCTCGACGAACTACAACGTGCAGTTCCCCATGTTCTCCAAGATCACCGTGACCGGTCCGGAGAAGAACGCGCTCTACCAGGAACTCATCTCCGCAGCGCCCGACCGCACCGTAGATAACGGCACCGAGCTCTACCAGCACCTTGCCGAGTATGCCACTGAGTTCGGCCATCCCGCTCCCAACAACCCTCCCGAGCTGCTCTGGAACTTCGAAAAGTTCCTGGTCGGCCGCGACGGCGCCATACTCACTCGGTTCGCGTCCGACGTCACACCCGACGACCCACGCCTGGTCCAGGCCATCAGCGACGCCCTGCAGGCTGCCTGAGCCGCCCTTGCGCAGAACCCACGAACACCGGAACGAGCTCTGAGCTGCGGGAGCCCTAAGCTCCCGTCCTTCCGCTTCTGCCACACCTGGCAGGCTGCGCAAAGGGGCTGCACCTGCGTCTTACCATCGTCCTCAGCCGTATCTCTACTACACCGCAACTCCTGCACAAAAGAGGTCCCTTCCGTTGAACCTGCGCCAGTCGCTTCTGCTTGCCTCCGCCGCTTTTGCTGTCACGCTGCCGCTTGTTGCCCAGCAGCCCGTACGCATCACCGCCGATCTCACTGAAGCCGGCCGCAAGCTTTACCATGCCGAAGTCGACCTGCCCGCGCACGGAGGCGAGAACAGCTACACCACGCCCAAGTGGATTCCCGGCAACCACAGGCCGACAGGTCCTGTGGACAACATCACCGGGGTGGTCTTCACCGCCAACGGCAAGACCCTCACCTGGCGCCGCGACGACGTCGATCTGTACGAGTTCCACGTGCAGGTCCCGCAGGGTGTCACCACGATCCACGCGCACCTGGACTGCATCGTCCTTGCCCGCGTCTCGGACAAGATCGCCGTACTCGAGTGGGAGAAGCTGCTGCTGTACCCGGCGCACAAGCCCGTCAAGGACATCGCCGTCCAGCCCAGTGTCACGGTACCCGCGGGTTGGGGCGTCGGCACGGCGCTCACGCCCTCTACGCCCTACGATCCCAACACCAAGCCCGGCGGCACCATTCAGTTCCAACCCACCACCGTCGAGCAGCTGGAAGATTCGCCCATCATCGCCGGCGAGTACTTCCACGAGTTCCCGCTCGCTCCCGACGTCAAGCCGCTGCACTACATCGATGTCGTCTCCGACGAACCCGCAGACTCCAACCTGCGCCCCGCGCTGCTCGCCGAACTCAACAACCTCGTCTACGAGACCGGTGCCGCCTACGCCTCGCGCCACTACAACGTCTACCACTTCCTCCTCACCCTGTCCGACATTACCGGCGGCGAGGGCCTGGAGCACGGCCAGTCCTCCGACAACGGTGTCGGCGAGCTCGGCTTCGCGCGGCAGGGCAGCGAGGCTGACCTCCTCGCTCACGAGTTCACGCACTCCTGGGACGGCAAGTACCGCCGCCCGGACAAGCTTTACCAGGATGACTTCGCCAAAGCCCAGGTCGGCGAGCTCCTCTGGGTGTACGAGGGCATGACCCAGTACATGGGCAACGTGCTCGCCGCGCGCTCCGGCCTGGAGTCGCAGGCACAGTACCGCGACCGCCTCGCCGCCTCCGCGGCCAATCTCGACTACAAGTCAGGCCGCCAGTGGCGCTCCACCGACGACACCGCCCTGGCCGCTTCCATCCTGCGCGGCGGCAACCCTGCGTGGTCCAGTTGGAGGCGCGGCCAGGACTATTACCAGGAAGGCGAGCTCCTCTGGCTCGACGCCGATACCCTGATCCGCAAGCTCACCAGCGGTCAGAAGACCCTCACCGACTTCCAGCACATCTTCCTCGGCAAGGGCGGCAACACCGGTCCGCTCATCGTCCCCTACAACCGCGAAGAGCTGATCCGCGACCTGAACGAAGTGGTCAAGTACGACTGGGCCGGCTTCCTCCACGAGCGCGTCGACGCCGTCACCCCGCACGCCGATCTCGCCGGTATCGAGCAGGGCGGCTACAAGCTCGTCTACCAGGATCACCCCTCCGCCGCAGCCGCCGGCGCTGCCGGTGGGCGCGGTGGCGCCGACTTCTGGTACACCCTCGGCTTCCGCCTTGGCGCCGAGGGCACCGTGAGCGATGTCCGTGTGGGCAGCCCCGCCGACAAGGCCAAGCTCGCCCCCGGCCAGAAGCTTCTCGCCATCAACGGCATCGTAGCCAGCACCGATCAGCTCCACACCGCCATGGCTGCCGCCAAGGGCTCCACCGAGCCCATCCACGTCATCATCCAGTCGGAAAAGTACATCAACATGTACGACATCGACTACCACGACGGCGAGCGTTACCCCGTCCTCCAGCGCGTGGAAGGCACGCCCGACCTGCTCGATGAGATCACCAAGCCCCTCTCGCCGCAGACCGTGATCCCGCCCGACACCAACGCTGGCCCGGGCAACGGCCCCGGTGGCCCGGGAGGCGGCGGAGGCCGTCGCCGCCCCACCCCGCAGAGCTAGCCAGTTCCCTGGAAAGCTTCGGGAGCAACGTCGATCGTTCCGGGTGCCCATCCGTGACAGCTCTAACGTCACGGGTGGGCTTCTCGCTTGCGCAGCAAGCGAGAACGTTATCCAATAACTTCGATCCCCCCTGAGGTACCAGGATGCTCGCCCGCCTAGCCGCCGTCTGCCTTGCCGCCTCTGCCTTCTCCCTCCACGCCCAGACCATGGCTCCGTCGCAGGCGCCCACCGCGCCCAAGGCCGCCTACACCGGCGTTCCCGGCGACTACATTGCCCACGACTTCCACTTCGGCACCGGCGAAACCCTGCCCGAGCTCAAGCTGCACTATCTCACGCTCGGCAAGCCCCACCGCAATGCCGCGGGCCGCGTCGACAACGCCGTCCTGCTGCTCCACGGTACCGGCGGCAACGCCAGTTCGCTCTTCTCGCCCGTTTTCTCCAACGTCCTGTTCGGCGCCGGTCAGCCCCTGGACATGGCCAGGTACTTCCTTATCTTTCCGGACGATGTCGGCCATGGCGAGTCGTCCCGGCCCTCCGACGGCCTGCGGATGAAGTTCCCGCGCTACGACTACGACGACATGGTCCGCTCGCAGCACCAGATGCTCCTGGAAGGGCTCCACGTCGACCACCTGCGCCTCGTCCTCGGCACCTCCATGGGCTGCATGCAGAGCTTCGTCTGGGGCGAAACCTACCCCGGCTTCTCCGACGCTCTGATGCCGCTCGCCTGCCTGCCTGTGCCCATCGCCGGCCGCAACCGCATGATGCGCTACATGGCCATTGAAGACATCAAGCGGGACCCCGCGTGGCAGAACGGCAACTACACGGCCGAGCCTGTTGAAGGTCTGCGCGCGGCGAATGAAATCCTGTTCATCATGGGCTCCGCGCCGCTCGTCCAGCAGAAAGCCGCGCCCACCCGCGAAGCCGCCGAGAAGTTCATCGACGCCACCCTCGCCCGCTCTACCGCCTCCACCGACGCGAACAACATGATCTATTACTTCGACGCGTCGCGGAACTATGACCCCAGCGCGAACCTCGCGAAGATTACTGTGCCCGTCATGTGGCTCAACTCCGCCGACGACTTCATCAACCCGCCCGAGCTCGGCATCGCCGAAAAGATGGTCGGCAAGCTGCCCCACGCCGAGTTCCACATGATCCCCATCTCCGACGCCACCCGCGGCCACGGGACCCACACCCAGGCCGCCCTCTGGAAGGACCTCCTCCTCCAGCTCCTCGCGCAATCGGAGCCGAAATAAGTTGATACTTTCCCCAGGCCTTTGACGCATTACTACATGGGACCCCACACAGGGTGGTTGACGTGCTCCGGGCTCCTTTTCGACCACTCTCCATGGAGGAAGAGGCCATGTCGCTCCCAGAAGGCTGCATCTCCGGTGTGGACGTATCCCATTGGAACGGAAAAGTAGATTGGGCGGCCGCTGCGGCGGCGGGCGAACAGTTTACCTACATCAAGGCGACCGGCGGCCTCACCGACGATCCGTTCTTTGTCGAGAACTGGAAGAATAGCCGCGCCGCGGGGCTCCTGCGCGGCGCTTATCACTACTTCAATCCGGAAATGAACGCCGCCAGACAGGCAAAGGTGTTCCTCGCGCACCTGAACGCCGCCAACGGCTCGGCTGTCCACAACCCGGGCGATCTTCCGCCCGCCCTGGATGTGGAGACCTCAGGCGGCATGAGCCCCGCCGCCATCGCTAACGGCATGAAGACATGGCTGACAGCCGTGGAGGACGCCACCGGACGCGTTCCCCTGATCTATACCTACTCCGACTTCTGGACGTACTCGGTGGGCCACGCGCCGGACTTCAGCCGTCACCCCCTTTGGATCGCGCGCTACGGCCCGCCGCCGGTCGTCCCCGCCACGTGGCCCGAGTGGCACATCTGGGAGTTCAGCAACTGCGATGCCGCGTCCTGGCATGGCGGCAAGATGGATTCGAACGCCTACAAGGGCGACCTCGAAAGCCTCCGCACGTTGGCCGGCCTCGCGGGTCAAAGCTAACTTCCGCAGAGGGCTTACGGCCGATCTATAGGCTGCGGGCGAACGCCTCAGGAAGCGCCCGCAGATCCACCACCTCGCGAACGGTCTCGCCGGTGAGAATCGCCTCCACCGCCCGCCCCACCAGCATCAGCACGGGAGCCGGCCCGCACACCATCTCCGCCAACCCATCCATCCGGCAAGCCACATGCGTTTGCCACTCCGTCGCTGCGTGCGACACCGCACAGCACGCCACATCGCCCGCCACGCCCGCGTCCCGCAGCTCCCGCGCCAGCCGCGCGGTATCCTTTCCCGGCATATAGATCACCAGCGTCGCATCCTCGGGCAGCGGCCCGCTCCACACCGGCTTCTCATCCGCCCCCGCCGCATGGTGCCCTGTGCAGAAGATCAGCTTCGAGGCGGAAGCCCGGTCCGTCAGCGGCAACTGCAACGCCGCCCCCGCCGCGAACGCCGCCGTCACGCCCGGCACGATCTCCACCGGTACACCCGCCGCCCCCAGCGCATGGAGTTCCTCACCCGCGCGACCAAATACCAGCGGATCGCCGCTCTTCAACCGCACCACCGACTGCCCCGCCCGCGCCGACTCCACCATCAGCCGGTGAATCCCCTGCTGCGTGATCCGAGGCCGCCCACACCGCTTCCCGACACTCGTCACCAGCGCGTGGTCGTGGATCAGCGCCAGCACCCCGGCAGGCACGAGGTCGTCATGCAGCACCACATCGGCCGATTGGAGCAGCCGCAGCGCCCGCACCAGCGACCGCACCTGGTCGGATCGTTCCCCGGCCACTGCACCGACTCCTCAGGAGCTTCCAGCGACAGCTCACCCTCACGATTCTCCTCATTCTCCTTCACCAAACCGCTGGGTGCCCCACTCATGACGACAGCTTCATCGTCGGCATGCGTGGGCTCCGCGGATGTCAACCCCGCCGCGTATCCCCACTCCCGCGCGTGTTGCCGAGCCCGCATCCTTGCCGGGCAGCCATCGAACCCGCAGACCTCCCGCTGCGCCAGCTCATGCAGCAGCGCCTTGCGAGGCTCGCCGATCGGCTCCACCGCCGTCACCTCGCGCCGCAGCCGCCCCAGCTCCATCAGCCACTCCCCTGTATCCAGCGGCAGCGACGCGTTGATCTCCTTGCGCAAACGCTGCGCCAGCGCCGGGCTCTCCCCCGCCGTCGAGATCGCAATCTGCAACTCCCCGCGCCGTACGATCGACGGAAAATAGAAGTCGCAGAAGGGCGGGTCGTCCACCGCATTGCACAGCACGCCGCGCTCACTCGCCTCCGCAAATACCGCGCGATTCACCTCCGCCGTAGCCGTCCCAGCAACTGCCAGAAACGCCCCCGCCAGATCCCCAGCACGATACTCCCGCTGCTCCCACCGGATCTCACCAGCCTCCGCCCAACCCACCACCCGCGGCAGTGCTTCCGGCGCGATCACCGTCACTCGCGCCTCCGCCTGCAGCAGGCTCTCGATCTTCGACTCGGCAATGTTCCCCGCTCCCACCACCACACAGGGCCGGGCCGTCAGCTTCAAAAACATCGGAAACAAGCTCATCGCGTCGCCAACCTACATATCCACATTGCTGGCGCCATGCCCGCCCGGCGCTTTGTCCCGCTCCACAGCCGCAACCACCGCACCCGCAAGCTGCTCGCGCAGCTCCGCATCCGTTGTCCGCCGGAAATACGCCCGCAGGTTCTCGCCATCGGTCCTGCCGCTCATGTACCCACGCAGGAGCCGCTCGATCGCCTCGGGACAATCCGCCGCCGCCGCCCGATATCCAATCTGCCGCGCAATCCCGGCATGCTCCCCAACCGCGCCGCCCACGCAGAAGTAGAAGGCGTCCACCATCACGCCGTCCTTCTTGATCTTTTTGCCTTCGAGCCCGATATCCGCGATCCACGCCTGCCCGCAGCTATTCGTGCAGCCCGTCACATGCAGCTTCAGTTGCTGGTCGAACCCCGGCAGCCGCTCTTCCATCTCTTCCACCAGCCACTTCGCAAAGTGCTTGGTCTCCGAGATCGCCAGCTTGCAGAACTCCGTGCCCGTGCACGCAATCGCGCCGCGGTAGAACACGCTCGGCTCCACCTGCAGCCCCATCCCGGTCAGCTCCCGCGCGAGCTCCTGCGTCCTCGCAGTCGGCACATTCACGATGGTGATGTTCTGCATGATGGTCGTGCGCAGATGCCCATCGCCATATTGCTCCGCCAGCGAGGCCAGCGTGTGCATCTGGTCCGCCGTCAGGCGCCCGCGCAGCACCGTCGCGCCCACGTAGCTCAGCCCATCCTGCTTCTGCGGGAAGATTCCAACGTGGTCGCGATACACATCGTCCGCGATCGGCCCTTCCTCGCACGGGTCGAACCTGGTGCCAAGCTTCTCTTCGACCGCCGCCAGCATCGACGCCGCTGTCCAACCGTGCCGCATGAAAAGGTACTTGATGCGGGCCCGCGTTCGGTTCTCACGCAGCGCGTCCTGTTCCTTGAATATCCGGCAAACCGCCTCCACCGCGGCGTACGCCTTGTCCTGCGGGATGAACGCATTCAGCCGCACCGCGAGGTGCGGCTCCGTCGACAAACCCCCGCCCACACGTAACGAGTATCCGACTTCTTCTACGCCATCCTTCACGCGCTTCAGTCCAGTCAGCGCCACATCGTTGATCTCCGGGTACGAGCACCACACCGGGCATCCCGTCACGGAGATCTTGAACTTGCGCGGCAGGTTCACGAACTCCGGATTCCCTGTCAGCTTCTGCGCGATCTCCACGGCCAGCGGCGAAGCATCGAGCAGCTCCGCGCCATCCAGCCCGGCGAGCGGGCACCCGGTCACGTTGCGCACAACATCGCCGCACGCGCCCTTGGGAGAAAGCCCGATCTCCGTCAGCGCATCCACTACTTCCGGCAGCGCCTGGATGGTCAGCCAGTGCAGTTGAATGTTCTGCCGAGTGGTGATGTCCGCAATTCCGCGCGCATGCTTCGCCGTCAGATCTGCAATCGTGCGCAGCTGATGCGAAGTCAGCAGCCCGTTCGGCAGCCCGATGCGCATCATGAAGTACTCGGTCGTCTTGCCCTCGCCACCCACGCCGCCGGTCACGCCCACGCCGTCGCCCTGCGTGTAGATGCCCCACCACTTGAAGTACGTGCCCGCCCACTCCGGCAGCACAGCCTCGCGTCCTTCGCGCGCAAACTGCCGCACTTCCTCCCACGCGTCCCACGGGTTCTTCTCGCGCTTGAGGCGCTCAACCTTCTGCGCCTTCGTTTCCTTCACGGCCGCAACAGCGGGCGCGGCGACGGGTGTCATCTCAGCCAATGCAAAACTCCTGTGATCTGCGGAGGAAAACGAAAGCCCACGACAAGGCGTGGGCACTTACATCAAGTTGCTGCCGCCTGTCACAAGCGCCCGCAATGCCCCGAAGAGAGGTGCGGACAACAAGCAGACATGCTCCGGAAGCGCATCGCTTAAGCCTATCGGGAAGCGAACCGCACCGCAAGCGGCCACGATTCTGCTTGTAGCTCACCACCTATCGAGCGCTATGCTCGTTCCCTAACCCAGCCGCGACTCCGCCTCCCGCGTTGCCTCATAGATCTGCTCGAAGCTCTCGATCGCATATAAGACCGGCTGCATCTCGCTCACATTCACCACTGTATCCAGCACCTGGTCCAGCTTGAACTCGCGAATCTCTGCGCCACCCTGAATTACATGCGTGCACTCCCCGTGCGAAGAGATCAGCCCACTGCCGTACACCTTTACCTGCCCGTCCTGGTGCATCACGCCGAACTCCACCGTGAACCAGAACAGCCGCCCCATGCGCTCCAGCGCGTCCTGGTCCTTGAGCCCGGCGCACACCTGCCCGTAGTGCTGCAGGAAGCTGCCAAACACCGGGTGCGCATGCATCGGCACATGCCCGAAGACGTCGTGGAAGATATCCGGCTCCGGC
>CAXSHQ010000200.1:0-6188 GCA_964236875.1 uncultured Acidobacteriaceae bacterium
TTCAATCGGGTTTATTTCAGTAAATAATCAAACGAATCGAAGCGGTTTCAGCCGGCGAATATCACGTTCGATCTGCTGCCGCCGCTGGAGGAAGAGCTGCGGAAGAAGGTGCGGGATAAGAAGGAGCGGCACCGGATTCAGTGCGAGCGGGGGCTTCTGGCGTGGGACGCGTGGTTGACCGGTGCAGCAAGTAGCTGAAGAGCGGACCGGAACGAGCTCAGAGCTGAGAGGTGTGTGAGCTCGGAGCTGTTTGGGTAGCGCAGGGCTGAGTTCCCTTGGTCCGGAGGCAGCCGTACACGTCGGGCGCTTATGCGGCTTGTGCGAGAGCTACAGCAAAGCGGTCTTGCTCGTCTTTTAGAAGACGGTGGGTTTTGAAGCCGGCGCTTTGGAGAAGTGAATGGAGACTCGCCTCGGTGAACTTATAGCTGTTCTCGGTGTGGATAGTTTCGCCGCGAGCGAAGGTGATGGTTCGGGCTGCGATGTGGACGGCCTGCGGAACAAGGCTTTCAAGGTGCATCTCGATGCGGCTTTCGGCGGCGTTCCAACGGGCGCGGTGGGCGAAGCAGTTGAGGTCGAAGTTCGCGCTTAGCTCGCGGTTGAGGCGGGTGAGGATGTTCTTATTGAAAGCGGCGGTAACGCCTTGCGCGTCGTCATAGGCGGCGATGAGCTCGGCGACTGATTTCTTCGCGCCGGGCGCGAGATCCACGCCGAGCAACAGGAAGTCGCCGCCCTTCAGGCGGGAGCGCAGATTGCGGAGGATGGACGTGGCTTCTTCCGGCGCAAAGTTGCCGATGCTGGAGCCGATGTAAAGTGCCAGGATGCGATGCTCTTTTGGACGGGAGATGGAGTACGGTTCCGAGACATAATTTGCGACGAGCGGATCGACGCGAAGCCCGGGGATCTCCTTCTCTAAAGTCACCGCGTGGTCCAAAGCACTGGGGCTGATGTCGATGGGCTGGTAGATGAGGCCGTTGCCCTGGTTGCCGCTTGAATTTTCGGCGAAGGCGCGGAGGAGGATGCCCGTCTTGCTGGCGGTACCGGCACCCAGTTCGGCAATGGTGATCGGCTCGAAGATTTCAAGCGGCAGTCCTTTCGCCAGCTCGGTGAAGATGGCGCGCTCGGTGCGGGTGGGGTAGTACTCGGGGAGCTCGGTGATCTGTTCGAAAAGCTCGGAACCGCGCTCATCGTAAAAGAGCCAAGGGGAGAGGGTCTTCTGCTGGCCCTGCGGCTTATCCAGGCCGGTGAGAGCTTCGTGGAGGACGGCTTCGCGCAGGGCTTGTTGCTCGGGGGCTTCGGTGCTCAAAGGACAGGGCCTGCGCTTTCGGTGCGTGTCGCCGTAGAGATGCGCGGCGGGGAGTAGTGTTGCATTTGTTAGGAGCCGTGGGTGTTCAGGAGGTCAACATGTGCGGACGGGGGTGGAGAGGGGGCGCGAGCGAAGGCGGTTCGCGCATACACGTGCTCAGGTGCGGCACCCGAGGATCGGCAATGACGACGGGGCCATATTGCCCTGGGGCTAACATCCTCGCTGGTCCAAATACAGGGTCTCTCCACTCCGCTTCGCTCCGGTCGAGATGACAAGGTTTGCTCCGGTCGAGATGACAGGGCTTATAGCTACTCGGCACTCGCTTAGGCAGCGCCGTCGCGGGCCAGGCGGAGGCCGCTGAACTGCCAGCGCGTGCCGGGTGAGAAGAAGTTGCGGTAAGTGGCGCGGATGTGGGTTTCGGGCGTGACACACGAGCCGCCGCGCAGGATCATCTGCGAGCTCATGAACTTGCCGTTGTACTCTCCCAGGGCGCCGGGAAGCGGCTTGTAGCCGGGGTAGCCGGTGTACGGCGAGGAGGTCCACTCCCAGACATCGCCGAATACCTGTTGCGGGCCGCTTGCGCCGGTTTGGGCGACGGTGGGGTGGAGATTGTTGCTGTCGAGGAGGTTGCCCCGCGGGTGCGCCTGGCTGGGCTGCTGGGCGGCGACGAACTCCCACTCGGCCTCGGTGGGCAGACGATAGCCGGCCCAGCGGGCGAAGGCGTCAGCCTCGAAAAAGCTGAGGTGACAGACGGGCGTTTCGGAAAGCTCGTCTAGTGAGCGCCAGCCGTGCAGCGTAAAGATCTGCCAGCCCGACCGCAGTCCGCTGCCCGGCGAGTTACCGGACTTTTCGGCGTGACGCTGCCAGTACAAAGGCGCTTCCCAGCCCTGTGCGCGAACCGTGTCCCAGCCTTCGGAAAGCCAGAGCTCGGGGCGGCTGTAGCCATCTTCTTCGAGGAAGGCGAGGTATTCGGCGCAGGTGACCAGGCGAGAGGCGATGCGGAAAGGCGCGATGTAAACGGAGTGGCGCGGCGTTTCGTTGTCGAAAGCGAAGGCTTCGACGGAGGCTGGGTCGGGAGTAATGCCGATCTCCGCAATGCCGGGGCGATGCGGGTAGCCGGGGGAGACGGTGAGCCACTCGACGGGCGGGGCGATGCGCATTTCGCGCTCGCTCGATGTGCTTTCAAGCGGCGTGTAAGCGGGTTGGAGGGGATTGGTGAAGAGCGCGTGCTTGATGTCGGTCGCGATCAGCTCAAGGTGCTGCTGCTCATGCTCGAGTCCGAGGACGATTCGGCGCAGGGCTTCGTCTTCCGGGGTTTTTTCGAGCAGGCGGGCGACAGCGGCATCGACATGGCGGCGGTAGGCGAGGATGTCGTCCAGGGGAGGCCGGGAGAAGGATGCGCGCAACTTCTTTTCGGGGCGCTCGCCGACGGCGTTGTAGTAGCTGTTGAAGAGCCAGCGGAAGTCGGCGTGGAAGAGCTGGTAGGCGGCGACGAACTCGCTGAGCACGAAAGTTTCAAAGAACCAGGAGGTGTGGGCGAGATGCCACTTGACGGGCGAGGCCTCCGCGCAGGACTGCACCATGAGGTCTTCCGGGGTGAGGGGCGCGGCGAAGCGCATGGTTTCGCCGCGAACATGGCGGAACCGCGCGAGGAGGCGGGCGGCGGCTGAGATCTGCTGGGTCAACATGGTGGCGGGGTGTCTCCCTTGGGTTTGGCGCCCGGGGCGGGGCGGCAAACGTTTTCGTGAAGGGCACCCGACGGAGCGTTCTCGAGAGGAATGCGGCACAACGTGCGGCCGAGGGCGTCCTACCGAGAAGGTACGGCGAACGTCTGTTCGGACGCAACTCCGGCGGCGTGACGAAAGGTATGGGACGAAACGGCAGGCGGGGCAGTTATCGTCTAAACAGAACGATGGCAATGGATTACGAGAACGACAGGCGGCGGGGCGGCGGATTTCTGATGGTGCTGGTGGCGCTGCTGCTGGGTGCGGCACTGCTGGGCGTGTTCCTGCATACGGCGCGGGTGGGCCTGGCGGGGCGGCTGGCGGGCATGATTGTCGGGCGACCGCTGAATATCGTGTCCGCGCCGATGGTGGTGGACCACGTGCAGCGGCTGAACCGGCTTGAGACGGTGGTGTACTCGCTGGATACGGTGGTGGAAGGTAATGAGTCCAGCCCGGTGCTGCCGGATGCGCTGGCGGGCGATAAGATCCTGATGATCGTGAATGGGAACACCGTGGCGGGTGTGGACCTGAGCAAGCTGAAGCCGGAAGATGTGCAGATTACGGAGAGCCCTTCCGGCCGGTCCATTCGTTTAGTCTTGCCGGCGTCGCAGGTGTTCGCGACCAGCATCGATGAGCAAAAATCGCGGGTGTATGCGCGGGACACCGGGCTGTTTGTAAAGGCCGACCCGAACCTTGAAATGCAGGTGCGGCAGAAGGCGCAGGCACAGCTGCAAGGCGCGGCGCTGAGCGACGGCATCCTGGACGCGGCGACAAAGAATGCGCGCTCGACAGTGACGAGCCTGCTGCAGGGGTTAGGGTTTGCCAGCGTGGATGTCCGGTGACGAATGCGACCAGTGCTTCGCCCGCTTCGGGTAAGCCGACCACAGCCGTGCAGACGCTTGCCCCCAAAACGGAGGTGAAGTTTGTCCGCAAGCCCGCGTTGCCGGGGTTAACAGGCATCCGGACTTGCCTGGCGCTGACGATCCTGCTGTACCACTTCACGCCGGTGGGGCTGCGGTGGGAGGCACATCCCTGGCTTTCGCTGTATCCGATCGTGGACATCGGATTTGTGTTCGTCAGCTTCTTTTTTCTGATCTCGGGGTTCATTCTTTCGTACAACTACGATGGACAGCCCGACCGCATGAATGCGCCGGACTTCTGGATGGCTCGCTTTTCGCGGCTGTATCCGGTGTACCTGTTTACGCTGCTGGTCTCCGTTCCCTTCCTGATGATCGAGTGGCAGGTGCGCTCGCATCGGCACTTCTGGGAAGGCGCCATCCTGACGCCGCTGCTGCTGCAAGGGTGCTTCCCTCACCTGGCTACCTTCTGGAACACCGTCACGTGGACGCTTTCGTGCGACGTGCTGCTGTACCTGGCGTTCCCTTATCTGCTGCGGCTGCATTGGCCGCGCAAGGTGTGGATGCTGACGGTGCTGGTGCTCTGCCTTTGGATCTTGGGGTTGGTGCCGCATACCGTCTACATGATCCGCGACCCGGACCACCTAGGGCGCGTGGCGACGCGCTTCGATGACGGCATGTGGATCAATGTGCTGAAGTACACACCGTGGCCGTATATCTGCACGTTCCTGTGCGGGCTGACGCTGGGCAAGATCCAGGCACGCTGCGAGAACATGAACGTGCGTGTGCGGACGCTGATCGGGCTGGCCGGTTTTGCCGGCGCGTATGCGATGGCGTACCACATCGCTCCGCGCATCCCATATGTGCTGGTGCATGGCGGGCTGCTGACGCCGGTGTTTTGCTGTGTGATCCTCGGGCTGGCAGGTCAGACGATCTGGGCGCGCATCTTCTCGTGGGGGCCACTGGTGGCTATCGGCAGCTCCACCTACTGCCTTTACCTGCTGCACTTCAACATGTTCGTGCTGATCCATATGCACAAATGGCCGGAGCGGCTGCATGTGGCGCGCTTCGACCCGTGGATCTCGTATGTGGCGGTGGTGGTGTTTGCCATGCTGGCGCGGCGGTTCGTGGAAAAGCCGGGTCAGAAGCTGGTGAGCGGATGGTGGAAGAGGAAGAAGCAGGGCTCAGGAAACAGGGATCAGGGAACAGCGGCGCTGCCGGTGGCGAAGGCCGATCCTGTGGCTCCCTAAGCAACAGCAGGGAGCAGAAGCAGGAACGACGATGCGCTTGTCCTACTTAGCCGCTGGCGGGTCGTCGATTTCGTGTTCCACGTCACGAATTTCGCGGTCGTGCAAAGCGATCTCAAGACGCTTGGCGCGTTGCGCGACGCCGGGATGGGTGATAATCCGGCCGCCGCGCGAGGTGATCACCGTGACTACCGCGGCCGAGATCAGGACCAGGTTCTTGATGATGTACTGGCCTTCAAACGTGGGCAGCCAGGGGAAGCGGTACCAGGTCTCATGACGAAGCAGGATGAGCGGCAGAAAGGTGCCGGGCATCTGCAGGAAGAGGAGAGCCACGGCCAGGCGGAGGAAGCGGCCAAGCAGCAGGCCGAGGCCGATGAGGCACTCCCATACACCGAGGACGTGCAGCAGCGTAAGGGGCGCGATGTGGTGGAAGGTGACGGACACCAGAATGCGCTGCGCCAGCGCGTCGATGGGGACGCTCATGGGGAGGAGCTTGAGAATGCCGAACCAGAAGAAGATGACGCCGAGGCCGATGCGCGTGGCGACGACGGCCGCCTCCGCGATGGTTTCGTAAAAGCGATGCTCGGCCTGGCGCAGGGCAGCGAGCGGACGCGTGGCGAAGATGTGACACAGGCGGGAAAAAGTGCCTGCGGCAGGCACCGTAACAGGTGCCGCAACGGGCAGGGAGCCGAATGGACGCATGAGGCCTCGGACACGCTCGGGGAAGGCACTTGCGGAGTTCAGATGGCGGGTCTGCTAGATGTACGCGCCCTGTGTCCAGCCGGATGTATGGAGTGCGTGCTTCCCGCGCTCACTGCGGAGTTGCAGGAAAGTTCCCTTGCATGGCGGTGATCTGCTTCTTTTTAGCTTTTGTGATGAGCCTCGCTGCCAGAGCGGCTATGGCGCCGGCGATACTGATCATCCGGACGGGCACAACGGTGCAGGTGATGGTGAGCACTGCCAGTAAGGCGCCCATGGTGTACAGGCGAAGCTTCAACAGCGCGACAGCCAAGGTGTCCACTGGTTTGTGCAGGCGAAGCAGTATTTGCAGCTTGAC
>CAXSHQ010000200.1:6198-8493 GCA_964236875.1 uncultured Acidobacteriaceae bacterium
GGCCAGCACCGGCACCCCGGGCCGGGTGAGCGGGATGAGCGCCAGGGCGATCAGAGAGGTGTGCCCGTAGTAGAGAACGAAAGAACTGCGCTGATCGATGTGGTGGCCGAGCAGTGCGGTCGTGAAGGGAAGTACGCTGACCAATCCGAGAAAGATGAATGTCGGAACCAGGGTTTTGGAGTGGAAGTCCTGAACAAGCGCAAACATCTTGTGCTGCAGGGTCCAGAAGATGCAGGCGATGACGAAGGTGAGCACGTAGCTGATCCACTGTTGGGCGAGATGAATGCCGAAGTGGGGCGGCAGCGCTCCTTCCGGCACCTTCAGGTCGAGGACCAGCAGGGTCATGACGATGGCGAAGATGCCGTCGCTGAGCGCTTCCAGGCGGTGCTTGCTGTACATGAATGTCCATGATGCGGGTTTGCGAGCGATGGGCGCAAGCGGGTCCTGCTTCCTCATGGCAAGGCGATAAAATAGCGAAGTGCCTGACCTCCTCGCCAATATGAACCCGCAGCAGCGCGAGGGCATTCTTGCTGTCGATGGGCCGGTGCTGCTGCTGGCTGGTGCAGGCTCCGGGAAGACGCGGGTGATCACGCACCGGATCGCTTATCTGATCCAGGAACGCGGCGTTTCGCCGGATGCAATTCTGGCCGTGACCTTCACGAACAAAGCGGCCAAGGAGATGCAGGAGCGCGTGGAGAAGATCCTGGGGCACTCCACGCTGGCCAAGCCGACGCTGGCTACCTTTCACAGCTTTTGTGTGCGGGTGCTGCGGCGCGATATCGAAGCCCTGCGCGTGAACGGCAAGGGGCTTACGCGGACATTCGCGATCTACGATGAGACGGACCAGCAAGCGGTGGTGAAGGCTGCGCTGAAGCGGCTGGGTGTGGATGACAAGCAACTGAAGCCCCGCGTTGCGCTGGGCAGGATTTCGTGGGCCAAGAACCACATGATTGATCCGTCGGAATACTTCCTGGCGTCGACCAATCCGCTGGAAGAGAAGATCGCGCACATCTTTAAGATCTACAAGGATGAGCTGACCAAGGCCAACGCACTGGACTTCGACGATCTGCTGCTGGAAACGGTGCGGCTGCTGAAGAGTTCGGCGGAGGTGCGCGAGCGGTATAACCGCAAGTACAAGTACCTGCTGATCGATGAGTACCAGGACACGAACCGGCCGCAGTATGAACTGATGAAGCTGCTGGGCACGCATGGCAATGTATGCGTGGTGGGCGATGAAGACCAGTCGATCTACTCGTGGCGTGGCGCGGACATCCGCAACATCCTGGAGTTCGAGAAGGACTTCCACGATTCAAAGACCATCCGGCTGGAGCAGAACTACCGGTCTACTCAAGTCATTTTGGAGGGCGCGAGCGCGGTGGTGGCGCAGAACACGCAGCGCAAGGGCAAGAACCTTTGGACCTCGCGCGAGGGCGGGTCGCTGATCGGGTACTACGAAGCGCCCGATGGCGAGAACGAGGCGCTGTTCATCGCTGACCGTGTGCAGCAGTACATACGCGAAGCGGGCAAGGATGCGGACCTGCCGCGCTGCGCGGTGCTGTACCGCACGAACTCGCAGTCGCGGCTGGTGGAAGAAGCGCTGCGGCGGTATGGCATCCAGTACCACATGGTGGGTGGCTTCAGCTTCTATGACCGCGCGGAAGTGAAGGACATGCTCAGCTACCTGAAGCTGGTGCAGAACCCGCATGACTCGATTGCCCTGTCGCGGGTGGTGAACTCGCCGCCACGCGGGATCGGCAAGACCACGATGGACACGCTGGAGAATATGGCGCTGGGCACGGGCATGAGCACGTGGGACGCTATCGCGCGGGCCATCGAAGACAAGCTGCTGCCGGGGCGCGCGCTCACAGCACTGGCGGGATTTCGCAAGCTGATTGAGGATGCGCGGGCGATGCTGGGGCCGGGATTCGCTGAGGCCATGATCGCCGACGCAGGCGGGCAGCCCGAGGAAGCAGGAAGCAGCGAACAGGATGCAGGCGACAGCGAGTTCGATCCTGCCGCATTCGGCAACATCGAGAGCGCGGCGGCAAGCGCCGAGAGCGATGATGATTCGTTCAACTTTGGATTCGAGTTTGGCGCGAATGAAACGCCCGCCCCGCCGAGTGTGACCTCAAACGATGCCGGGAGTGAGTTCGATACGAGCTTCAACTTCGGTTTCGACTTTGGGCCGAGCGAGGAGATCAGCACGCTGGCTCCGGAGAATGCGTCGGCAGCTACCAGCGAAACGCAGATCCTCCGCTTCGCGAAGGATGACAACAAAGTTGAGGGAGAGAGCGA
>CAXSHQ010000201.1:0-2545 GCA_964236875.1 uncultured Acidobacteriaceae bacterium
CTGCATGTGACCGTCGCGTTGCATGTTCTTTTCAGGCACACGCGGAGCGTTGATGGGAAGCTGGTTGTAGTTTGGACCGCCCAGGCGCGAGAGCTGCGTGTCGATGTAGCTGAGCAAGCGGCCTTGCAAGAGGGGATCTTCCGTGAAGTCGATGCCGGGAATCACGCTGCGGGCGTTGAACGCGACCTGCTCGGTTTCGGCGAAGAAGTTGTCGACCAGGCGGTCGAGAACCAGGCGACCCACGATACGCAGGGGCAGGATCTCTTCAGGGATGAGTTTGGTGGAATCGAGGACGTCGAAGTCAAACTTGGCGGCGAATTCGTCGTCGAAGAGCTGGACACCGAGCTCCCATTCGGGGAACTTGCCTTCGTCAATCGCGTTCCAAAGGTCCCGGCGGTGAAAGTCAGGGTCAGCGCCGTTGATCTTGACTGCCTCATCCCAGATCACCGACTGCAAGCCGAGCTTGGGCCGCCAATGGAACTTGACGAACGTGCTCTTGCTTTCCTCGTTGATGAGACGGAAGGTATGGACGCCAAAACCTTCCATCATGCGAAAGGAGCGTGGAATCGCGCGGTCGCTCATGATCCACATGAGCATGTGCGTGGACTCGGGCATGAGGGAGGCGAAGTCCCAGAAGGTGTCGTGCGCGGTCTGCGCTTGTGGGAACTCGCGGTCCGGCTCCGCTTTGGCGGCGTGGATCAGGTCCGTAAACTTGATGCCATCCTGGATGAAGAACACGGGAATATTGTTCCCGACGAGGTCCCAGTTGCCTTCGGAGGTGTAGAACTTCACGGCGAAGCCGCGTACGTCGCGCGCAAGGTCCGCTGAACCCTTGTTGCCGCTCACCGTGGAGAAGCGCACGAAGACGGGAGTCTTGGCACCGGCTTCGTTGAATATCTTGGATCGGCAGATGCCGGTAAGCGGGTCAAGCAGCTCGAAGAAACCGTGAGCGCCGTAGCCGCGGGCATGCACGATGCGCTCGGGAATCCGCTCGTGATCGAAGTGCTGCGTCTTCTCGATAAAAGCTTGGTCTTCCTGAAGATAGGGTCCGCGAGCGCCGGCCTTGAGGCCGTTTTCGTCGTCGGCAATGGCCACGCCGGTTTGGAGCGTCATGGGCGGGTGCGTGCCGCCGACAGTCTGGTGCAACTCGCCGCCGTTACCAAGTGTGTGGTGGTCTACGGGCTGATCGTCAAAAGCTTGAGGCATGGTTCTCCCTTGTCCTGTGCGTGCTCGGATATCCAGTGAGATGCACTACAGGTGAGGGAATGTGCTTCAGGCGCTTTTATCCGATAGCGGACATTTCAATGCGTCGTAAAGAGTTGGTAAGTTCATGGAGCTAAGGAAATGGCGCGCTTGCCGACGAGGCGAGCGGCAATGTGCTGACCGAGCTTATCGGTGATGGAGTGATCGCCGGGGCTGGTGTTCGAAAGAACGATGACCGCGAAGTCCTGCTCCTGGTTGAAAACCGCGTAGGAGCTGTAGCCGCCTGTGCCGCCGTTATGCCAGTAGTTTCCGTTGCTATCGATGCGAAACCAGTTGAGCGCGATGTGCATGCCAGGGTTGGCCTCGGCGTGGAGATCATGCGTCATGACGATCGAGGCCGGCAGCGTCTTGCCGTTAGGGCTGGCGGCCACCGCTGAGGGCAGCTTGCCAGGATGCAGCTGCGCTTCGAGGTAGGTCAGCATATCGGCCGCGGTGGAACGGATGCCACCCGCGCCCATCAGCGCATTCAGGTCCCACGCGTGGGCAGGCTGGTGCTCGTCGTTGTAGCCCTGAATGAAACGCGACTGCATGGAAGGTGTCAGGGCGATCATGGTCTCGTTCATGCCGAGCGGCCCCGTTACCTGTGCGCGGAGAAGCTCGGCGTACGGCATCCCTGCACGGACGGAGAGGGCCTGCCCCAGCAGCCCCACGCCAAGGTTGCTGTACAGGAACGGCGCGTTGGGAGGAAGGGCGACACCCTGCTTCGCGATGAAGGCGTAGAGCAGTTTCGCGCCGTAATCGATGTAGGGGTTCGCCGGGTTCGCGGGGCGAAAGTTGCCGGGCATACGCGGCAGGCCCGAATGCTGGCTGCTGAGGTCCAGTAGCGTGATCTCGGTGCCGGAAGCTGGCTTGGTGACCGTGCCGGAGGGCAGCAGTTCCCGCACGGGCTCATCCAGCCGCACCCTTTGTTGCTGCACCATTTGCGCCAAGATCGTGGCCGTGAAGGTTTTGGTGATCGAGCCGATCTCATACACCGAGTCGGGCTTGGCTATGCCGTATGTCCAGATGCGCCGGACCCCGTGCTGCACCACGCCCACGGTAATGCCGGCGTGCGTCGCGGGGGAGAGCGCACCGTGATCGAGCGCGGCGGCGAGATCCTTGTCGAGCACGGGTTTGAGGTCGTCCACTGGCAGCGGTGGAAGCGCGGCGTCGAAAGCAGGCGGCGCATTGGCCGGCAGTTCGGATTGCTCGAGATTGAACACGCGCAGATCGAAAGTTTTGCGCGCCTCCTGGGCGCTGGGCGAAGCCAGGAACTCCTTGACCCGCTCGGCGCGCCGGGGCT
>CAXSHQ010000201.1:2555-8474 GCA_964236875.1 uncultured Acidobacteriaceae bacterium
TCTGCTGACGTGTAAATGTGAGTGGCAGCTCGCCGCCCTGCTGCCACGTGCCAGTAAGACTCTGGCCGTCTTTCGAGAGCTCACCGCTCCAACTGCCGCCGATGGCGGGTACGGCAACCGTGATCAGCGAACCTCCCACGCTCAACGTGCAGGGAGTGCCGAAAGCGCGTTGGTCCACGCTGTCCACCATGCACCCGGCCGCGCCTGTGGCGCTTTCCACCAGGCGAAGCTGGACACGCAGGTTCGTGTTTCCAGCGTGAAGCGTGCCGAGCCAAATGCCCGTGACCGAAGGCGTTGTCATCGATTGGCAAAATCCTGGAACTGCGCCGATAAGGAAGGTGAGCAGAAAGAGCGCCAGGTTCCGCATACCGCCAGCATACTTCGACTGCGCTCTACCGCTAGCGGCGGACGAGCTCGGCTTCCGCAGCGGAGGGCAGGGTATCGGACAGGTCCTCATCCGTGCCTTCGCCCAGTCCGCCGAAGCGGCGTTCGCGCTGCTGGTACGCCTGGATGGCTTCCAGCAGATGGAGGCCGCGGAAGTCCGGCCACAGCCGGTCGGTCACGAAGATCTCCGCATAGGCAAGCTGCCACAGCAGGAAGTTCGAGATGCGCTGCTCGCCTGATGTGCGCACGACCAGGTCGGGGTCGGGCATGGCGGCGGGGGCATCGACGGGGCTGGCGGCGGGACCGGCGGTGGTTCCACGCGGGCCACGGGCAAGTCGGCCATTCGCTCGTCGCTCTGCGGCTCGTCGAGGCGCGCACGGATAGCATCGTCCACCCCCTCGGCCGCCAGCAGGTCTTCGAGCGAGATACCGCGTTGCGCGGCTTCAGCCAGCATGCCGTGCACGATGCGCCGGGTGGAGTCCACGATCTCCGAGCGCGAGCCGTAGTTCAGCGCCAGCGTCAGCGTAGTGCCGGTGTTGCGCGCGGTCTGCTCCTCGGCCCAGTGCATGGTGTCCTGCACTTCATTCGGCAGCTCATGCGTGCGCCCGATGTAGGCCATGCGGATGTTGTTGTCATTCATCCGCTTCACGTTGGAGACGAGATAGGTCTTCAGCAGCTTCATCAGGAAGCTGACTTCGTGCTTGGGGCGGCGCAGGTTGTTTTCGAGGGAGAAGGCGTACAGCGTGAGCCAGGGGAGATCGATGCGCGATGCGGTTTCGACCACATACTGCACGGATTCGGCGCCCTGCTGGTGACCGAGGAAGCGCTTCAGCGCACGCTTGCCGGCCCAGCGGCCGTTGCCGTCCATGATGATGGCGACGTGCTGCGGGGTGCGCTCGTGATCGAGCGTGTCATAAATCGCGCGCTCGTCCGGGGTCAGTTCGTTGGCCCGCTGGGATCGCTGGAACACTCGGCTGGAAAGAGAATCGCGCACAGTGTGGCTCGCTCCCTTGACGATAGCTGAAAAAGCGGAGGACAGGGAACAGGATTCAGGGAGAGTTCAGAAAGCGGAGAGGCGCCGCAACTCGCCCGCCGGGGAGGGCAGGGGTGCGGCGCCGGAGGTTCAGGCGTTGCGAGCTTCCTAAGCCGTGCGCCGCATGCGGCCCTGCGCCAGCTCGCGGACATGGTTGAGGAAGATCGACTTCTGCGTCGAGTTCAGGTGCGGCGCGAACTTCGCGAGCTCGGCCAGGAACGGGTCAGCCATCAGCATGGCGGTCTCGTCTTTGTGGCGCGTGGGCGCGTCGCGCAGCAGGGCGGAAAGATCCACCTGCAGGGCGCGTGCCAGCCGATCTAACGAGTTCAGCGTCGGCATCGCCTTGCCGTTCTCGATCTTGGAGATGTAGGTGCGCGGCACATTCATGCGCCCGGCGAGCTGACGCTGCGAAAGGTTGCGCACCCGGCGCAGGTCGCGCACAGCCGTCGCCACCTGGATCTCGCCCTGGCGGCTGCCTGCGCTGGGTGCGCTGGGCATCGCGATGACGGCCTGAGGCTTGGGCAGCTCGGGCAGCAGGGACTTCTTGCAGCGGCGGCAGCTGTCGCTTGCGGTGCGGAACTGGACCAGCTTGCAGTGGTCGCAGCGAAGGACTTCACGCTCCGGCGCGATCGAGACGGCTGTCTCTAGGGCCACCGGGCTAGGTTGGGGCATCGAAACGGCGACAGGCGCCATCGAGGTTGCCATAATTTGTGTGTTGCGGGCGGCTGCCAGAGCGAGGCACCGCGGCACATCACGTCCGATAACGGAAGCGAGTGATGTGCCTAGAGTGACACCGGGTGCCGAGGACGTCAAGGGGTAATTACCAGGGAACATCGGAGAGAACCGGAGAAACCCGAAGTCGAACCACAGTGGTAAACAGGAAATGGCACAGAAAGCGCATGGCGCGGGGAGAAAACAGGTGGACGAGGCACACGACGCACAAAGAGCGGAAGCTTTACTTCGCGAGTGGACGGCGAACGAGTCGCTGGTGAAGCATGGGCTGGCTGTTGCCGCCTGCACGGAAAGCTATGGCCGGCGCGAGGCTGAGCGGCTCGGCCTGTCAGGCGAAGAAGCCGCTTCGGTAGCCGATCGCTATCGCGCCGCCGGTCTGCTCCATGACATGGATTACGAGCGCCATCCCTCCACCGACGAGCATCCGTTCGTCGGCGTGCGCTTCCTGCGCGAGCACGGCTGGCCGGAGGAGATCCTTCACGCCATCCTGGCGCACGCGGATTACTCCGGCGTCTCGCCCGAATCGCATCTCGACAAAGCCCTGTTCGCCTGTGACGAACTCGCGGGCTTTCTGACCGCCTGCGCGCTGGTGAAGCCGACGCGCGCCATTGCGGACGTGGAGCCTGCCGGCGTGAAGAAGAAGATGAAGGACAAGGGCTTCGCGCGCGCGGTCTAGCGGGAAGACATCACGCGCGGCGCAGAGCTGCTCCGAGTGCCGCTCGAAGAGCACATCGGCCACTGCATCGCGGCCATGCAGGCGCGCGCCGGAGAGTTGGGCCTGTAACTGCGTGCTCCGGTGCGAGCGACCTTGCCGGCTACGCGACCAGCGAAGTCATGGCTTGAGGCAGCATCGGAAACTTGGCCGGCACCCGGCCCTTGGATTGCCGTTCAGTGGGCCGCACTTCCGGAACCTTGAACGCCGGCAACGCTTCGAACGCCGGCTTGGCGAACAGGTAGCCCTGCATCAGCGTCACGCCGCAATCGCGCAGGCACCAGTACTCTTCCACGGTCTCGATGCCTTCGGCGATCAGCGTAACGTCGAGGGCGCCGCAAAGGCTCACCATGCTGCGCACAATCTGCAGAGCGCGGGGGCGATCGTGGAGATTGCGCGTGAGCTCCATATCCAGCTTCACCACGGATGCATGGAGGCTCGCCAGCACATTCAGGTTCGCAAAGCCCGCTCCGAAATCATCCAGCGCGATCTCGAATCCATGCTTCTCGTACTCGTCCGCGATGGACTGCAGATGGGCGGGGTCCTCCACCTCTTCGCGCTCGGTCAACTCGAAGATAAGACGCTCGAGCGGAAAGTTCTCTTCGCTGGCCGTCTTTAGTGTGAGCTGAATGCAGGCGGCTGGGCTGTAGACGGCGTTGGGCAGGAAGTTGATGGAAAGTTTGGCGCCGGTAGCCTGCAGGTTGAGCCGGGAAGCCAGCACGATGGCCTGGCGGCGGCAGCTCTGGTCGAAGGCATACCGGTTCTCCAGCGTCACCTGGGAGAGCACCGTGCCCGCGCCTTCTCCGCCCGGTCCGCGCACTAGCGCCTCATAGGCATACGGCTCGCTGGAAACGACGTTCACGATGGGCTGAAAGGCCATGCTGAACGGCATCGGCTGTTCGATTCCGCCTCGGCAGGCGTCGCAGGTGGCTTGCGGCATAAGATCCTCTAACGTTTGCGACTCATCGTGTTGAGAGCCGGAAAGGTGCGGCTGCCTTCTTCAGGCCGGCAGGAGCCCTGCGGGCGAGCACCGTTGAAAGTCTGCACCGGCCTCGCGCAATCACCGGCAGAGTTACGCGGCCTTTGTCGAACAGGAAGCCGCTCCACTGTTCTACAGAAGGCATGCGCTCGGGATAACTCCACGAAAGAGTTACGAGTAGGCAGGGAACGTTACTTTCGGGGCAGGTTCTCTCAAGAACATGGCGGCGCGCTCACAGCAGCGACGCAGCGGAGATGCGCTGAACGTTTCCTGTGCCGAAGCAGGTGTTCGTGCTCTCCACCGTGCCGGGCTTGCCGCCCGCGCCTGGCAGCCCGACAGCGCGCGTCAGGTCTTCGACGACCAGCGCCTCGAAGCCGAGCTTCGCCGCAGCCAGGGCGCTGAAGCCCACGCAGAAGTCATAGGCCAGCCCTGCAAAAAACAGCCGTGTCAGCCCGCGCTCACGCAGGTAGCCACCCAGTCCCGTTGGCGTCACGCCATCGTTCTCGAAGAACGCCGAGTAGCTGTCGATGTCCTTGCTATATCCCTTGCGCAGGATGAGCTCGGCATGCGGCACCGCCAGGTCCCTGTGCAGCGCCGCCCCTTCGGTCCCCTGAATGCAGTGCACTGGCCACAGCGTCTGCGTGCCGTAGGCGGCCTGCACTGTGTCGACGAAGGGCTGCTTGCCCGCGTGCGACGCAGCGAACGAGATGTGGCCTTCGGGGTGCCAGTCCTGCGTCAGGATCACATGCTCGAACCGCTTCGCCAGCGCATTGATCTCCGGGATGATCGCATCGCCTTCCGCCACGGCGAGTGGACCGCCGGGCATGAAGTCGTTCTGCATGTCGATGAGGAGAAGCGCGTCGGTGGAGCGGAGCGGAAGCGGCATTCTCCCATTCTACGAACAGCATGTGGCACGAAGAAGGCAGCAGCTGGCTATCCTGCCGTGCGATACGGCAGAACAGCTTTGCCCTCAGCGGAGAAGTATCCCGCAACCGGATCTCTGGACAGCGCCTTCAGCCCAGCTATGACGCACTCGGCATTCAGCTCCGCGCCCCGGAGCGTTGTGTGGGTGTGCGGATCGCCGAAGAGCGGGTCCACCGCGGCTTCGCCCATCGCGTCGTAGCGGCGCGCAATGATCTCGTTCAGGTCGATGAACCCGGCGTGCTCCTGCTCAGCGACCTGCTGCGTCCAGCCGCGATACGTGCTGGTGTTGCGGAGGATGTGTCCGTTCAGCCAAAGCTTGCGCGGCACCAGCGAGCAGAGAATGGGCGTCGCGCCTTTGCTCCGTGTGTCGGCAACATACTTGCGCAGATACCAGCCGAAGGTGTGCACCTGCTCATGCGCGTGCGTCCGCGGGTTCTCCACATCGAGCGTCTCTTCGCCTGTCCCGGGCAGGCTGCCACGGCCGGGCGGTGGCGCAGGTCTCGGCGGCTTGTTCGGATCGGGCGGCGGAGGTGAAGGCGGCGTCGCGCCGGGTAGCAGTCCCTGGTCAGGGACGGGCGTGTGGCCGGGCAGTGTGACGCCGCCATCATTATGGCCGAACTGAATGAGCACGACGTCGTTGGCCTTCATCAGCGCGAGCGTCGACTCCCAGTGTTCCTGCGAAATGTAGGTGTGCGAGCTCAAACCGCCGATGGCGCGATTCACCACGTTGACCCTGGCGGGATCGAAGAACTTCGCGATGGGCGCACCCCAGCCCCACAGTCCGTCTGAGCCGAGGCCATGGCCGTTACGCACCGTAGAATCGCCGACCAGGATGAGCGAAGGCAAAGCGGGATTGGCCGGTCCGGTGAGGCCAAGGCCCGCTTCCTGCGTGTGCACATCCGGCGGTCCGGGCGGTGCGGAAGGCGCTTGCTGCCCGGCGAACATCCGGTTGGCATATACGGCCGCTCCAAGAGCGACAAAGGTGCGTCGGGAGAGGGGCGGCATCGGCATAGGGTGGGGAAACCTTTGCGCGTAACTGTACGCCGTGTGGCCTGCGCCTGTACACGCTGGCTCACCTCCATTCGGGCGGCTGGAAAGCGCGATGAGCGAAAACGGTAGACTGGCTTGGCATACACACGATAGGGAGAAGGCATG
>CAXSHQ010000202.1:0-2838 GCA_964236875.1 uncultured Acidobacteriaceae bacterium
CGCAAAGGATTCGAAGCTCGAGAACATCGCGGCGCCCGGCAGGTACGTCACGGTTTCCTTGCCGGCGTTGATCAAGTCCGCATCGACAGCCTCGCGCACGGGGTACGGCCCCAGCCCAAGTAGCCCGTTTTCCGACTGCAGCGTGACGGTCATTCCCTCGGGAATGTAGTTCGCCACCTGCGTCGGCATGCCGATGCCCAGGTTCACGTAAAAGCCGTCGCGAAGCTCCTGGGCGGCGCGCCGCGCCATCTCCTGCCGGGTCCACGGCATGGCTACGCCTCCCTCGTCGTGATGCGTTCGATCTTCTTGTCTGGCGTGGGATTGTGCACCACCCGCTGCACATAGATGCCCGGCGTATGGATCTGCGCCGGGTCAAGCTCGCCGGCTTCGACGATGATCTCCGCCTCCGCGACAGTGACTTTGCCGCACATGGCCGCACCCGGATTGAAGTTCTGCGCCGTGTAGCGATAGATCAGGTTGCCGCGCGTGTCCGCCTTCCACGCTTTCACCAGAGCCACATCGGCGCGAATGCCGCGTTCCAGGATGTAGGTCTCACCCTCGAACTCCTTGTGTTCCTTGCCTTCCGCAACGGTAGTCCCCACACCGGTCCGCGTATAGAACCCTGGAATACCCGCTCCGCCCGCGCGCATGCGCTCCGCCAGCGTGCCTTGCGGACAGAACTCCACTTCCAACTCACCGGCAAGGAACTGCCTCTCGAACTCCGCGTTCTCGCCCACATAGCTGGAGATCATCTTGCGAATCTGCCGCGACTCCAGCAACAGCCCCAGGCCCACACCGTCGATCCCGGCATTGTTGCTCGCAACCGTCAGCTCCCGCGCACCCGTATCGCGCAGCGCCCCTATCAGCGCCTCTGGAATGCCGCAAAGCCCAAAGCCACCCACCGCCAGCATCATGCGGTCCGCAACGATACCGTCCAGCGCGGCGGCAGCGCTCGGCCAAAGCTTGTTCAAAGCGCCAGCCTCGTTCGTACGGGAACCACCGCACGCTTGTTCATTTCAGAAAACATGTTCACGGAAGGATTCTTCGTCGGCGAGTGCGCCGTTGTCAATGCACGAGGCGCCGCTCACAAGAGGCGCCGACAAACAGCCCTGCTGAAACGCAACGGCGACGCGGACCATCTGCCGTCTGGAGTCAGGCTGCCTCTGGCACTCGCGGTCGCCGCGTCATGTAAATAGAGAACGCAAGGATCACAAGGTAGCCGTACAACGGCACCTGGTACGAGGCGGCTGTGCTATGCAGCGTGTCCGCCATCCATCCCATCAGCAGCGTAAGCAGTGCCCCTCCGATGATGGTCATCACCAGCAGCGAGCCCGCAATGTTCGTGTTCGGTCCCAGCCCCTTCAGGCCCAGGCCAAAGATGGTCGGAAACATGACGGACATGAAGAAGCTGGTAAGCAACACCGCAACCAGCCCGACCCACCCCGGCAACAACACGCCGGCCACGAGCAGCAGCGCATTGCACGCCGCGTAAATTGCCATCAGCCGGCTGGGATTCAGCGTGCGCATCATGTACGAGGAAACGATGCGTCCAATCGCGAACACGATCAGTGTCGCCGTGAGGAAAGCGCCGGAGGTTCTGTCCGGCGTGTGCACATACTCGCGGGCATACGGGATGATGAAGCTCCACGTGCCCACCTGTGCCCCCACATACATGAACTGCGCCAGCAGCGAGAACAGGAAGTGTCGCTCGTGAAACAACGCCCGCCAGTTCGCCGCCACTTCGGCCGAGTGCTCGCGCGCCACGATCACCGGCGGGAAGCGCGTTGCCGCAATCATCCCCGCCCACACCAGCGCCACGATCCCCAGCACGATGTACGGCGCCACCACGCGCAGCGTCTCATGGTGCAGATAGGCCGCATAGGTGCCTGCCGCCTGCATGGCCGTCACCTGCTGCGGCGTGAGCTCGATGCCCGAAAAGATGAACAGCGTGCCCACCACCACGCCGAGGATCGACCCGATCGGGTTGAACGACGCCGAGATGTTCAGCCGCTGCTCCGACGTAGCCGCCGGCCCCAGCTGCGCCACAAACGGGCTGCCCGCAGTCTCCAGAAAAGCCAGTCCGCTTGCCACCACGAAAAGAGCGCCCAGAAAGAACCAGTAGCGGCCCGCATTGGCCGCCGGCCAGAAAAGGAGGCAGCCCGTGGCGAACAGCAGCAGCCCCGTCACAAAGCCGCTCTTGTAACCCTTGCGGCGCATCAGCATGCCGGCCGGCAGCGCCAGGAAGAAGTAGCCGAGGTAGAAGACAAACTGAACGAGGCTCGCTTCGGTCCGCGTGATCTCGAACGACTTCATGAACTGCCGAATCAGGACGTCATTCAGATTGTTAGGTATGCCCCACAGCAGGAAGATGACATTGACCAGCAGGTACGTGCGCATCACACCGGGCGGCAACAGCGGCGCTCGGCCGGTCTTCCCCGTCAGCGGGGCTTCTGAACTTTCAGCTAGCGGCGCAGCTTGCACAGTCGAACTCGTCTCCCGGTCAACACCTTCGTGAAATGGCGTGCAGTGCACAAACAGAACGGTTGTGCTTTCGGTTTGAAGCATAGCATCGCTCGAGAAGGATTGTTAGAGGCGAACTCTCGTTTTCATGCGCAAACAGCCGCCAGTGAAGACCACTCCCCGGTTCCGAACATAGGAGCCTCGAGCCTGCTCTTTCCTCTGGCGTTGGGTTAGACTGCATCGGCTAAGCGCTCGTTCAAAGTTCTTAGCGAGATGAGGAACGAAGCCGGAGCGATCTTGGGAGAAGACACGCACAAAACCGCAGAGAATCCATATGCCCGGGCACTGGCCGATGCGGTCGCACCGCGCCCGAAACAG
>CAXSHQ010000202.1:2848-4871 GCA_964236875.1 uncultured Acidobacteriaceae bacterium
TCGTCACTCTTGGCGCCGGCGGCATCGTCCGCGCAGCCCACCTTCCCGCTTACGCCAAGGCGGGCTTTCCCGTAATCGCCATCGCCGACCCCGTGCCCGGCAAGGCCGCCGAACTTGCCGCCTCAGCCGGCATCGACCGTGCCTTTGAGTCCGTCGAGGCAGCAGTCGCCCATGCCCCACAGGACGCGGTCTTCGATGTCGCCGTGCCCGCCGCGCATCTGCTGGCTGTGCTTCCGCACCTGCCGCAAGGGTCGGCGGTGCTCCTGCAGAAGCCGATGGGAGAAACGATCGCCGAAGCAAGGGCCATCCGCGACCTCTGCGAGAAGCGTGGCCTGCGGGCCGCGGTCAACTTCCAGCTTCGCTACGCTCCCAACCATCTTGGAGCGGTCGCGCTCGCCCAGGCAGGTCTGCTGGGCGATGTGCATGACATGGAGGTGCAGGTCCGTACCTACACACCCTGGGAGCTTTGGAGCTTTCTCGCCAAAGCGCCGCGGCTGGAAATTCTGTATCACAGCATCCACTACCTGGACCTGGCGCGAGCGTGGTTCGGCAACCCGCTCGGCGTGCATGCGATGACCGTGAAGAACCCCGAGAGTCCCGGCCTGGCCGCCACCAAATCCGTCCTGCTGCTCAACTACGGTGACGGCAAGCGTGTGTTCATCGCCACCACCCACGGCCACCGCTTTACCGAAACCCAGCGGAGCTTCGTCCAGTGGGAAGGCACGCGGGGGGCGATCCGCATGCAGATGGGCGTCAACCTCGACTACCCAACCGGCAAGCCGGACACGCTGGCCTACGCGGAGCGCAGCGACGTGCCCGCCGGCTGGCAGGACGTCCCGCTCACCGGCAACTGGTTCCCCGATGCCTTCATGGGGAGCATGGGAGCCCTGCAGGCCTACGTGGAAGGCACCGTGCCCGACCTCCCCATCTCTGTGCAGTCGGCGTTCGACACCATGGCGCTGGTGGAGGCCGCGTATCGCTCCAGCAGCTCCGGCGGTGAGCCGCTGGCAAGCTACACGGCTCCCTGAATGGCGCGCGACGCTCCGCGCGACTTCCCGCCCTCATCCAGCGGGTACACCAGGTCGACGTTGCGCGGCGTAATCAGTTGGTGGCGCACAAATACTGCCGGCGCGACCGGCCGCTTTTTCAGGATGTTCAGTGCCAGTGGGATCACTTCCTGCCCATACCTCTCCGGAAAATAGGCGACCGAGCCGATCAGCCGTGTGTCGGCCCGGCGCATCTCGTTGCGCACTTCGCGAATCGCGTTCTGGCTCGCAATCGCGCACTTCTCCGCGGCTCCCGCCTCCTCAAACACCTGCACCGCGGCCAAGGCACAGATGTCGTTCACCGTGCCGATGAGCGTGCGTTTGGCCTTGGCGCGCCGCAGAAATTGACGCAACGTGTCGACCACCTGATTCAAGTCGCCCCTTCCGTTCAGGTGAACCACGGGCACATCGGCAATCTCGGGCATCTCCAGCCGCAAGCCATCGGCAAAACCCGTCATCCGCAGCTCCAGCAGCGAGCCCGCGATCGGCAGGTCCATCAGCAGCAGCCGATCCACCTTGTGGCTCCAGTGCTCGCGTGCCCAGCGCCCCATAGCCTTGCCGGCGATCAATCCCGCCTTGTAGTTGTTGGCGCCGAAGTACGTCGCACCCGGATGCGGCACCTCGATGGCGATCACCGGGGTGTTCGCTTCCAGAAACTTCGCCGCAATCACCGGCGCGACGCGTTCGTAGGTTTGAAACTCCAGCACCAGGTCCACGCGCTCGCGGATCAACAGGTCCGCATTGCGGAGCGCCTCGCGTGCGGAGTAGCGGTTGTCCACCGTGATCAGGTCGATGTTCTCGCGCGAGGCGACCATCTGGATGCTGCGCATCACTTCCTGCGAGAAATCCGTTCCCCCCTGCGAGGCAAAGCCGATCCGGATGCGCTTGCCCTCCACCGGACCCACCCGGTTCCGGTACACGCCCGCACTGGCGCGCTCCAGCAGCCCGCCATGCACCAGCGTGCGCAGCAGGCGAAA
>CAXSHQ010000202.1:4881-8388 GCA_964236875.1 uncultured Acidobacteriaceae bacterium
GTCGTGGTCTTCGGCAGTCCGCTGCGCTCCATCACCGCGGCCAGGGAAAGCTCTTCCCCCATGCGGTGAAACGCTTTCAACACCTCGCAGGCGCGGAGCACCGTCAGCGACTCATTGCGGTCGCCGCGCCGTTCTCCAACCGTCTCCCCGCCCTTGTCCTCTTTCATATCCGCCCGTCCGACTTCACCCGTGAATGTACATTCCGGCATCCGGAATGCGCAAACCGGCATCGGAGCTCCCGGAAAGTGTCCGCGCTTACTCCACTGTGTCGACAGCGGGCTTTCTTCTCACCAGCAGCACATGGTCCGCCACCAGCACGGTCTCGCCGTGCTGGTTCGTCACTTCCAAGGCTTCCACCACAAAGCCATAATCGTACTTCTTGGGGTGATCGCGCTTTTCGCGGATCGTTACACGCGAGCGGATGGTGTCATTCAGAAACACCGGTTTGATGAAGCGCAGGCGGTCGTAGCCATAGCTCATCGCATGCGGATTGATCGCGCCGGCCGTCATTCCCACGCCGACGCTGAAGATCAGCGTGCCGTGCGCCATGCGCTGCCCGAACGGCTGCGTGCGGCACCACTCCGCATCCATATGGTGCGGGTAAAAGTCGCCCGTCTGCCCCGCATGGAGCACAATGTCGGCTTCCGTGATGGTGCGCCCCGTGGTCTCGCGGGTCTCACCCAGTGCGTATTCTTCGAAAAACGTCTCCGCTGCCATGCTGATGTCCATTCCGCGATGCGGATTGCTCCACATTGACTACTTCGAGCCCAACTTATCATCCTCAAGGAACGCATGAGTACCCCTTCCGCCTCGGTCGCGCTTTCCGGCATCACGTGGGACCACACCCGCGGCCTTCTTCCCATGCAGGCAACCGCGCAGCATTTCGGCGAGCTTCACCCCGGCGTTGAGGTCACCTGGGCGAAGCGCTCGCTGCAAAGCTTCGCCGACGCCCCCCTCACCGAGCTTGCCCAGCGTTTCGATCTGCTCGTGATCGATCATCCTTCCATCGGCGAAGCCGCGCACCACAATCTCCTCGTGCCTCTTGAGGAGCACCTCTCTCCCGCGTTCCTCGCCGACCAGGCGGAGAACTCTGTCGGCGGCTCTCACGCGAGCTACTTCTACGAGGGGCACCAATACGCGCTGGCCATCGACGCGGCCACGCCGGTAGCCGGCTGGCGGCCTGATCTTCTGGAGCAAGCCGGCGCCGAGCTTCCCCGCTCATGGAATGACCTGCTGGCGCTCGCTCAAAGAGGCCTGGTCACCGTTCCCGCCATTCCCATCGATTCGCTGATGAACCTCTTCATGCTCGTGAACGCACTCGGAGCCGAGCCCTTCAGCACGCCCAACGCGGTGTTCCCTTCGCACCCCTCGGGTCGGGCCGCCCTGCGCCTGCTACGCGAGCTCGTCTCGCTCGCCGCTCCCGGTTCGCTCGAACGCAATCCCATCCGCACCTGGCAGATGCTCGCCGGCTCAGACACAGCCGCGTACTGCCCCTTCGCCTATGGCTACTCCAACTACGCCCGCGCCGGATACGCCGCGCATCGTCTGCAGTTTGGATCGCTGGTGGCGTTCGCAGGCAAGCCGCTGCGCTCCACACTAGGCGGCGCGGGCCTCGCCATCTCACGACGCTGCCAACACCTGACCGAAGCGTGTGCCTATGCGGAGTTCACCGCCAACAGCGCCACGCAACAAACCCTCTACGCGTACTCGGGCGGTCAGCCCGGCCACCGCGCCGCATGGCGGAATGCCGAGCTCAACGCGTTCACCGCAAACTTCTTCCGCGATACTCTTTCAACCCTGGACGACGCCTGGGTACGTCCGCGCTTTCCCGGCTTCATCGCCTTCCAGGACGCTGCCTCGGCACGCGTCCACGACTACCTCGTGCACGGAGGCGAAGAGAGCGCCGTACTGGACGCGCTCGACCGTGCCCTGCAGGAGCACCGCCCAGCCGGGGTGCCCGCATGAGGCCCCTCGAAGGTCTGCTGGTCATCGACTTTTCGCAGTTCCTTTCCGGCCCTTCCGCGAGCCTGCGCATGGCCGACATGGGAGCGCGCGTCATCAAGATCGAGCGTCCTGGCGCGGGCGATCTTTGCCGTCAGCTGTACATCTCCAATCTCTGTCTGGACGGCGACTCGACTCTGTTCCACTCCATCAATCGCAACAAGCAGTCCTTCGCGGCCGACCTCAAGGACCCGGCGCAAAGGGAGCAGCTCCGCAAGCTGCTCGCGCGCGCCGACGTCATGCTGCAGAACTTCCGCCCCGGCGTCATCGAGAAGGCTGGGTTCGGCTATGAAGCCATGCGTGAGCTCAACCCGCGACTGGTCTATGGGGAGGTCACCGGTTACGGCTCGGAAGGCCCGTGGCGCAACAAGCCCGGGCAGGATCTGCTCGTGCAATCGCTCTCCGGCCTTCCCTTCCTGAACGGCGATGCTGATCAGCCGCCGGTGCCCTTCGGCCTCGCCGTAGCGGACATGATGGCCGGCGCGCATCTCGTGCAAGGCGTACTCGCGGCGTTGGTCCGGCGCGGCATCACCGGCCAAGGCGCGCGCGTCGAGGTCTCCCTCATGGAGTCCATCCTCGACCTGCAGTTCGAAGTCCTGACCACCTACCTGAACGACGGCAACAAAGCGCCCGTGCGTTCTTCCGTGAACAACGCGCACGCCTATCTGGGCGCGCCCTACGGCATCTATGCCACCGCGGACGGCTTCCTCGCGCTGGCCATGGGCTCCATCCTCCGCCTCGGGGATCTGCTCGCCTGCCCCGCGCTGCTCACCTACACCGACCCCGCACAGCTCTTCGATCAGCGCGACGAGATCAAGGCCATCCTCGTCCAGCACCTCAAGCACCAGCCCACAGCCCACTGGCTCTCCATCCTGGAGCCCGCCGACATCTGGTGCGCCGACGTGCTCACCTGGGACCGCCTCTTCGCGCACGAAGGCTTCCGCGCGTTGCAGATGGTCCAAACGATCGAACGCCCCGCCACATCGAGCGAAGCAGCCATCACGCTGCAAACCACGCGCTGCCCCATCCGCATCGACGGCGAGCTGCTCACCAGCGCCATCCCAGCTCCCCGCATCGGCGAGCACAACAAGTCACTCAAGGAAGAGTTCGGTCTGTAGCTCCTGCGTCCCTGCGCCTTATGTCTACCGATACGCCACACTCGCGCCGCTCCACTTTCCGCATTGCCGTACGCAAGTTCCCTGCCTTCGAAGCGGCAATCGCAGCGCAATGGGCAGCCTTTGAAGCCGAAGCAAAGACCGGCTTGACGCCCGATTTCGTAGCCCTTGACCTCCATGACCTGGAAGCATCTCTCTTCGCGTCCGGTGGTATGGCCAACGGTGACTGGGATGTGGCCTTCGTCGCCACCGATTGGATCTCCGCGATGCACGCGCTCGGTTGCGCTCTGGACCTCGCGCCGAAGCTCGAGGCGGAGCCGCCGCAGGATTACCCGCACGGCTGGTCGCCTTCCCTGCTGCGCTTGCAGACCATCGGCTCCGCCGTGCTCGG
>CAXSHQ010000203.1:0-5313 GCA_964236875.1 uncultured Acidobacteriaceae bacterium
ATCATGTCGTGGATAAGGCCGACCACATCTACGTCAAGCTTTCCACCGACCCGGACAGCATGGATCAGGGCCGTCCCGCCACCGTCATCGGCACCGACCCTGAAACCGATGTAGCGGTCATCAAGATCAACCCCACCAGCCCGCTTCCCACCATCAAACTCGGCAACTCCGAAGGCTCTCAGGTCGGCGACTGGGTTCTCGCCATCGGCAGCCCCTTCGGCCTTTCGCAAACCGTTTCCGCCGGCATCGTCTCCGCCAAAAATCGCTCCATCAACGAGTCCGCCGGCCCTGACAACGTGGCTTCCGGCCAGTTCCAGAAGTGCATCCAGACCGACGCGGCGATCAACCCCGGCAACTCCGGCGGCCCGCTGGTCGATATGAGCGGCTCCGTCATCGGCATGAACACCGCGATCTACACCTCCGCGCAGGGTTCCGAAGGTGTCGGCTTCGCCATGCCTTCCAACATCCTGGTCAATGTCTACAACATGCTCATCAGCCCGGAGCACAAGGTCACCCGCGGCTCCATCGGCATCAGCTTCCAGACCCTCTCCTCCGGAGCCGTGGCCCGTCAATACGGCACGGTCAACGGCGGCGTTCTGGTCAGCACCGTCACGGCAAACGGCCCCGCCGCCAAAGCCGGCATTCAACCCGGCGACGTGATCCAGGCCATCGACGGCACGCCCATCAAGGATGGTGATGCCCTGGTGGACATGGTTTCGGCCAAGCACCCCGGCTCCTCCGTCAAGCTCAGCTACAGCCGCAACGGCAAGCGCGAAACCGCTGACGCCGTCATCGCCGACCGCGCCAAGCTTTACGCAGCCAACGGCTTGGTCGACACTCCCACTGGCCCGGAAGCTGCCGACGCCGGCGAAGGCAAACTCGGCATCACTGTCCAGCCCACCACGCAGCAGACCGCCACCAAACTCAACATCAAGGGTGGCGTGACCGTGACCAATGTGCGTCCCGGCTCCTTCGCTGACGAGATCAACCTGCAGCAGGGTTGGGTCATCACCGAAATCAACCGCCAGGCAATCACAGACGAGAAAACCTACCGCGGCATCGTGTCCGGTCTGCACTCCGGCTCGGATGTCGTGTTCGTTCTCCGTGACCCCAACCAGCGATTCGGCGGCAACCAGTACGTCGGCGGCACCCTGCCCTAACCCAGGAACCGGCCTTGGGGTGGTCGTTCTGCAGTGAAGCGCACAAATCTGCTTCGCGGACCGCCAGCAGGGCCAATCCCGGCATTCACTCCGGAACGGCGCGAGTAAATCTCGCGCCGTTTTCTTCTCGCCGTAACTCTCCCGCCACCGAATCAGCCCAGTCAACGCGCAGCCCTTGCTTCGGCTATGCTGGTATGACACTCTCATCAGCACGGTCGCGTTATATCGCTTGACGAGCGATGCGCGCCCGCGGAGGTTCCCTTTGCTGAAGCGCCTGCCTTTCGCTCTCGCCCTTGTTCCCGCCCTGGCCTGTGCCCTGCCAATGTCGGCGAGCCGCTCGCACCACGCATCCGCACATGCAGCCGCTCATGCCTCCGGGCACGCACGCGCCGCAAGCCGCCATGCTGGCCGCGCCCGCGCTTCCGAGCGCGTGGCAGCGATCCATCACGAGCCCGCGCCCGCCATGGACCCCACCCGAGCCACTGAAATCCAGTCTGCCCTCATCCGCGCCGGCTACCTCTCCGGCGAGCCCACAGGTCTGTGGAACGCCGACAGCGTCGCCGCCATGCAGAAGCTGCAGGACGACAACGGCTGGCAGACCAAGTACACCCCCGACTCCCGCGCGCTGGTCAAGCTCGGCCTCGGTGCCCCGGCCCTTCCGCCCACCGCTCCGACCCAGGCGACCCAACCCGCCCTCACCGCGGAAGCCGCCCAGCCCATTCCCGCCGCCCAGCCCTAAGCCTGGCGCCGTAAACACTCTCTACCTGCTGAAGTGTCATCCTGAGCGCAACGAAGGATCAGCATCTCGTCCAGAAGGGCCGCGCAAGCGGCCCTTCCTACTTCCCTACCGGAAACGGGACAAACTTCTCCACGCACCCCGCTGGCGTCCCCTTGCCCGGCGTCCCCTTCACTGTCGACGACTCCCCCGCCATCTGCAGATTCACCGGCCCCGGGCCCTGCGTGATGTCAGCGAACTTGGCCACGAACTTGTAGCTCGCGGGCGTATCCTCCGTCACCCCGTCGAACCGTATTCCAATGCGGTGCGTCGCGTCGAAGCCGTTCAGCTTCACCGTTCCGCCGCCGCTCATCCGCACATTGTGCAGCGTGATGTCCGCAAACGTCGGCGGGCTGTTCTGCACGCTGCCAGGGTTCGTGTACGACGTGTCCAGGTCGATCGGCGTCTTCGATCCGCGGATACACACATCGTCATACACCACATCGTGCACCAGCCCGCCGCGCGTCACATTCGACTTGATCCGGATGCCCGAAGTCGTCCCATCCAGTGACAGGTCCGTGACCCGCAGCGCGCTAACGCCCGCGTTCGTCTCCGACCCGATCGACATCCCATGCCCGTAATAGAAGTGGTTATGGATAACGGTCATATTCGTCACTGGCCCATTGCCGCCCTTGATCGCGATGTTGTCATCGCCCGTCCGTATCCACGACTGCGTCACCGTAATGTTCTTCGACGCGCTGGGGTCCACCCCATCCGTGTTGCGCGCGTTCGCCGGCGTATCGATCTTCAGCCCCCACACCGTGAACCCATCGCCGCCCGCATAGGTCACATGAAAGAACGCCGCGTTCTTCAGCGTGATCCGGTACAGCGTAAAGTTGTCACTCGCGTCCATCACAATCAGCCGCGGAACCATCTGGTTGCCGCCCTTGCGTGCGTCCTCCGCCAGACCCCACCACGTCTTGTCGATTTCCTTGCCATCCAGGAGCAGCTTGCTGCCCCCGCGCCCGTCAATCGTGCCGTCCCCCATGATCGCGGAGTCCGCCGCACCCTTGCCGCCGATCATCGGCTTGCATCCGCCGCGCTTGTCGCTCACGGTCCCGCACACCGCCGGCGCGCCCTCCACCTGATAGTCCTTCGGGTTGCGCGACCCATACAGCGTCACGCCGGCATCCACCAGCAGCGTCACGCCCTTGCGCATCTCTATGGGACCGCTGAGAAACGCGTTGTGCGCGCCGTCCGCCGCTAATTCGACTGCCTTACCTCTCCCGCAGCCATCCAGCGCCTTCTGGAGGCGCGCTGTATCCAGCTTCTCCTCATCCGCCGCATCGATGCCCTTCGTCCCCACAAGCTGCGCCTTCAGCACCGTGCACGCCGCCGGAATCTTCGGCTCCGTCACTGTCCGCGTGTCCTGTGCGTGAGCCGTCAGAGCCCATCCACCCACCACCATCACCACTAGCAATCGCTTCATCCCATCTCCTTCCGGTCGCTTCGCAAACTTCTAATCAACTTGGCGCCTCCACACTGCTTCTCATCTCAAACCGAAGCGTCCCCACAATGCTTGTCATCTCGACCGAAGCGAAGCGCAGTGGAGAGACCCCTGTATTTCGATCACCGAAGAACCCACACCGCAAACAGAGCTCAACGCACCGCATCCGGATTCCAATGATCCGTCCCCGCGACCCAGGTCGCGACCGTGAGCTTTGACGCCTCCGCCGCGCTCAACTGCCGCGAGGGCGCTATCCGTTTCGACACATCCGCGCCTGGCCCGGTGTTGTACTCCGCATAGGTCGCCGTCGCCAGCCGCCCATCCCACTCGCCCCAGCCCTCCGGCACGAGTGTGATCCCCTTCAGCTTCGTGTTGATGAAGTACACCGTCGCATAAGCCCGCCACGGTCTGCCCAGAATCACATGCGTCGCGCCCTCCTCTGCCGTCAGCGTGCAGTCGCGGAACAGGTATCCGGAGTCTTCGCCCGGATACATCCGGCTCTGCGCCGTAAACATGTCGTTGGTGCTCTTCAGCGCCCGCACTTCGCAGCGGCTGAACGCCGCCTTCGCATCCCCGAAGATGAAGTCCACGTGCCCTTCGATGTAGCAGTCCTCATAGAGCTGCCGCGCCGCCTGGCACGGCGGCTGCGAGGCCGCATCGCCGGCTGCCCTGCCTGCGTTCGGCCCACCGCCATGGCATAGCTTGCTTGCCGCATACAGCGTGTCCTGGTATCCCAGCAGCCGCACATGCCGTAGCACCGCGCGGTCCCCGGTCAGGTAAAGCGCCACCGCCTGCGCACCCTCACCCTCACGCACATGGGTCTTCTCCCAGTCGTTCTGGATGGTCAGGTTCGTCGCCACAAAGTCGTCGCCCGTGACGCTCACGCTGAACGACTTCCCTGTCCCGCCTGCCATCTTCGCCGAGTCACCCCACACCAGCACCACGTCTTCGGGCCGCTTGCCGTCTCCGCGCAGCTGGATCCCGTTCTTCCCGATCCGCAGCTTCTCGCGGTACGTCCCCGCCTTGAGGTGCAGCACCGCCCCTTGCTCCGGCGCAGCGTCCACCGCCTCCTGAACGGTCTTGTACTGCCCCGTTCCATCCTGGGCCACGGTGTACCGCGCTGGCTTAACGTCCTGTGCCATCGCCCATTGCGTGCCGCTGCCCAGCACGACCGCTACACCCACCACCAGCCACCAGCTCCGCATCACGCCTCCACCAGACTGACCGCAAACTCATCCTGTATACAGCAGCCCTCCGCACGCTGTCCAAAGACCGAACCGACGACTCGCAACTCTCAACTGAAAACTCGAGAGAACATTCTCCGCTCCAACAGGCAGCAATGCCCGGAGTGCACCGAAAATGTCTTCCCGCATCAGGAATACTGCGCAACTCGCTCCGTTATCCTCGAGCCATGCGCACCTCCCTTTGCCGCGCCCTGCTGCTCGGCTTGATGATCGTCAGCCCCGGCTTCGCCCACGCCATTGAAATCAGGATTTCGGCCAAGGCGCTCGAGCGCACGCTGCAGAAGCAGCTCTTCACCGGCGACGGCGGCCGTTACTACATCAAGGGCAAGACCGAGGAACCCTGCTTCGTCTACGCCGAAGATCCCAGGGTCAGCTTCGCCGCCGATCGCGTGGTCATCCACGTCAAGACCAAAGCCCGGCTCGGCACCTCACTGCGCGGCTCCTGCCTGGGCGTCGGCCTTAGCCCCGAAGCCGATGTGTCCGTCGTCCCCGATGCGGAAGGCGAAACCATTGGCTTCCGCGATCCCCGCATCGAGCGCCTCACCGCGTCCCGCGAGCTCAACTTCTTCCTGATTCCCTTTCTCAGCCGCAAGCTTCCCCAGCAAATGAAGGTCAACGCCGCCGAGCTCTTACGCCAGCTCCTCACCGCCTCCGGCCAGACCACCGGCTACGACCTCAAACTCGACG
>CAXSHQ010000203.1:5323-8378 GCA_964236875.1 uncultured Acidobacteriaceae bacterium
GAGCTCAAGATCCACTCCATGCAGGTCCAAGGCGACGCCCTGGTAGTCGACTTCGATGGCAAGCTCAACGTCCACTGAAGCAGTGGTTAGTGATTGGTGAGTAGTGATTAGAGCCGTTCTCCTTCAGGTATAGTGCTTCCTCAATGAGGCGTCATCCTGAGCGAAGCGAAGGATCTCGGTATTTGCTAGGGGCTGCACTACACCTTCAGGAAACAAATACGGACAGGCACGAAAGTGAAGGTTCCGCGCTCGATCAATGCCTCTACTAACCACGAATCACTAACCACTCGCCCTACCGCCAGCTCACCGCAATATGCCAACGCAGCCCACGCTCCGCGGTCTTCCTGAGCACCGTCTCATACTCCCGCAGCTCTCCCAGCACGGCCTTGCCCTCCGTCCCCAGCTGCAGCGGATCGCGCTCCACCACCTCGCGCAGCGCGCTCACCGTCCGCAGCCCGTCCTGCGCCCGATACCACTGCGGCGGCGGCAGGTTGTCGATCAGCGCCGGATTCCCTGCGCCTTCTTCGATCAGCAGCGCCATCGAGTTCGCATCCGCGGAGAAGAACTCGATCAGCGGCTTCACGCCGTTCTCCCGCGCCAGCCGTTCCATCGCGGCTTCATGCCGGGCCAGCGCACGCCCGTTCACAAAGATGTCGTAACCGGGGTCCTCACCCTCCACCACGATGTACATGCAAGCCGCCATCTTCGCAGTGTACCCGCCCGCTTCGCCGTGCGTGTTCACGCCAGCAGACGCGCGTTGTCGTCACGCTTTGTTGCCCGCTGCGAACGCAGCAGCCACACCGTCGCGATCAGCACCATCGCCAGTCCCCCGGCCTGCTCCCAGTTCGGCCGCACGCGTTCAAAGACCAGCCCCTGCAGCAGGAACAGCAGCGGCACCGCCGCGAACTGCGCCCCAAATCGCCGAGCCCCCAAGCCCAGGATGCTGACCAGCGCAAGCAGCAGCACCAGCAAATCCAGCGCCGTAGCAACCAGCGTCGGATGCAGCCGCGGCGGCTTGATCAGATACGTCGTAAACAGCACAGTCGCGCCTACGGATGCCATCGCTCCTCTATGCAGCGGCATCCGCACAGGGGTTTGAGGCGCCACCAGCACTGCTCCCAAACCCCCAAGCACCGGCAGGCCCACCAGCGCCAGATCGATCTTCCAGGAATCGAACGAGGGCTGCGGCAAAATCAGCAACAACCCCGCCGCAGCGAGTATCCCCGGCGCCACATCGCTCACCGCGATGCCCGTGTTGCCGCCCCTTGCATTCAGCACCAGCGAGATCACCACCGGCGCCAGCGCCAGCGCGATCAGCAGGTCGTTGTGTTTGGGGCTCGCAAACCCCGCCAGCAAGCCCGCATTGAGCGTGGTGAACAGCATCAATCCGCCGAACGCCGCCGAAGTCGGCCATACCTTCCGCGCCCCGCCTTCTTCCGTCTGCAGTGCCGCATACACCAACAACGCCACCGCCGCGATCCCCGCCGCCATCGCCTGCGAGCTCAGCGTCGAAAGCGTGTCCGGCCACGCGTCGGCAAACATCCACCGCGTGGAAAGGAGCAGACAAAGGGCCGCGAAGGCCACATACACAAGCACTCGTTTGAACTTCATGCGTCAGCTTGAGAATGCCGAAAGCGAAAGGGCTGCGCAAGCATCGCGCAGCCCTTTAGTTACCGTTTCCTTGAGGATTGACAGGCCTCGGGCTAGCGGCTTTCGCCGCCACCCTGCTGCCCGCCACCGTTACCGCCAGGTGCACCCGGGCCGCCACGGCGTCCACCCCGGCGACGACGCCGGCGCGTACCGCCGCCAGCCGGCTTCGCTCCACCGGCCTGCGGTGCAGCTCCGCCACCCTGCTCCGACGCGGAACCAGCGGCGACGGGCTCTTCCGCCTCGTCACCTGCCTCGTCCTCGTCGCCCTCGATCTCGTCATCGAGATCCTCATCGTCATCGTCGAAGTCGTCGCCGCCCTCGATGGTGATCGTCTGCTCATGCTGCGGCTTCTCCGTCTGTTCCGCACGCTCCGGACGCGGTGCACGCGCGCCGCGCTCAGCACGATCGCCACGCTCCGAGCGGCCACCCCGCTCGGAACGTTCGCTGCGGCTTTCGCCGCCGCCGCTTCCCTGTTCGGGATCAGGCAGGCCCAGCTTCGCCCGCTGCTCCTTCAGCACAGCCTTGCGGCTGAGCTTGATGCGGTTGCCCTCGATCGCCAGCACCTTCACCAGCACCTGGTCGCCTTCGCGCAGCTCGTCCTTCACTTCCTTTACGCGATGCTCCGCGATCTCCGACACATGCAGCAGCCCATCGGTGCCCGGGAAGATTTCGACAAAGGCGCCGAACTCCGCCAGCCTGACCACCTTACCCAGATAGGTCTTGCCTACCTCAGGCACGGCAGTAAGGTCGCTGATCATCTGGATGGCCTTCGCCAGCCCTTCCGCATCGCTCGAAGCCACATTCACGCGGCCCGTGTCGTCCACGTCGATCTTCACGCCCGTTGCGTCGATGATGCCGCGGATGACCTTGCCGCCCGGCCCGATCAGGTCGCGGATCTTGTCCGTCGGGATCATGATGGTGTGAATGCGCGGCGCGAACTTCGAGCCTTCGCCGGCCTGCGGCAGCGCTTCTTCCATCTTGTCCAGCAGGAACATGCGGCCCTCGCTCGCCTGCGCCAGCGCGACCTTCATGATCTCCTCGGTGATGACAGCATCCATCTTGTCCAGCAGGAAGATGCGTGCGCGCTTGGCCTGGGCCAGCGCCTCGCGCATGATCTGCGGCGTGATGCCCATGATCTTGATGTCCATCTGCAGCGCCGTGATGCCGTTGCGCGTTCCGGCCACCTTGAAGTCCATGTCGCCGTAGTGATCTTCCGCGCCCGCTATGTCGGTAAGGATGGCATACTTGTCGCCTTCCTTCACCAAGCCCATCGCCACGCCGGCCACCGCGCCCGCGACGCTGAACGCCTTCTTCGATCATTTCTGCGCGCAGCATGGCGAGGCGACCGCGATCGTATCGGGCGCGGAGCGGCTGAGCTTCGCGCAGCTCCACGCCTGCGTCGATG
>CAXSHQ010000204.1:0-8354 GCA_964236875.1 uncultured Acidobacteriaceae bacterium
GAGCCGGCGAAGGGTGTCCGCTTCGCCAGCGAAACCGCGGTGTCCACCGCGCCCCGGCCGGTGGTGGTTCCGCAGGTCATGTCCCAGCCGGTTGCTGCGGCATCGAGCCTAGCATCGAGCACGGCAGCGAGCCCAGTGTCGAACCCAGCATCGAGTCCGGCGGCGGCCGCCAGCACTCCTGGCGTGCCCGTTATCTCGCGCATGTCCCAGGAGCCGGCGGGCGCGGCCACGACGCCGGTGCCGGAGGCCGCGCATTCTTCAGGGAGTCATCGTGTGGCTCACCCCGCAGCGCCTTCCCACACGGCGGAGCCGGACAGCCGCTCGACGTTCGTTTCCCCGTACTACGAGGAGGCGCGGGAGCAGGTGCTGCGCGGGCGTGAAGACGACCGGTCGGCGGCGCACGAAGAGGAGCGTCACGGCTGGAAGCGCGAGGAGCCAGCCGAGCGCTCGGCGGCCGTGCACGGCTCGTCTCCGGCTTCGTTCGAGGGCAGGCCGGAGCTGATCCCGGTGCCGGCGTCAGTGTTCGACGATGACTTCTTCCGTAAGCCAAACGACGAGCTGCGCGCCAGCGCTCCGGCCGTGAGCGGATGGCCGCCGGAGCCCACGCGAGACGAAGCAGTGCCGGCCGCCGTCAAACTACGTGAGGAAGAAACGCGTTGGCCGGAGGCCAAGGTGCTGAGCTTCGCGGGGTATGCGGGCGACACGGTACGCGAGACCGACGAGCTGGATATCCCGGCCTTCCTGCGGCGGAGCCACTAGACCGCGACTGCCGTTCGCTTCCACGTTGCAGAAGCAGAGGATTTCAAGACGGATGAGTTTTGGCCGAGCCTTTCTGAGGACAGCAGTGGCCGTCCTCGCGACGACCCTAACGGTGTGCGGAGCGCACGCGGTAAAGCATAAGAGCGCCGCGCACGGGCGGGCCGCTTCCGGCGCGCGCCGTGCCGGGCACGCTGCAGGTGCGCGCGGCGGCCATGTACACGCCGTTGTGGGGCGGCGAGGTAGGGCACGCGGGCACGGGCGCATTGTGGCGCATCATTTCGTGGAGCGCTTCACGGCCAGCAGCTTTGCCAACACCGATGTGACTGCGGGTGACATGGCGGGCGGGGAAGACCCCGTTGTGCGTGCGGCGGCCTTGCAGGCGCTGGGCAACCTGAACGGCACGGTGCTGGCGATCGATCCTTCCAGCGGGCGCATCCTGGCGATGGTGAACCAGAAGCTCGCGCTCAGCTCGGGCGCGGAGCCGTGCTCGACAATCAAGGTTTCGGTAGCGCTGGCTGCGCTGAGTGAAGGGCTCATCAAGAGCGATACGCCCGTGAACCTGGGCGGCCACTACTCGCTGGACCTGACCCATGCGCTGGCTAAGAGTGTGAACCTGTACTTCGAGGTGCTGGGACGCGCGATGGGCTTCGAGCGCGTGAAGCACTACTCCAACGAATTTGGGCTGGGCGAGCTGGCTGGCTACAACATTCCCGGCGAGCAGCTTGGGACGTATCCCGAAGCCGAGCTGCCGATCTCCATGGGCGGCGTGGGGCGGATGTGCTCGTTCGGCGAGAGCATCTCCATGACGCCGCTGCAGCTGGGCGCGATGGTTTCCTCCATCGCGAATGGCGGCACGCTTTACTACCTGCAGCACCCCACCAACGCCGAGGAAGTGACCGCGTTCCAGCCAAAGGTGAAGCGGCTGCTCGACATCCAGAAGATCATTCCGGAGATCCTGCCGGGTATGCAGGGCGCCGTGGACTTTTCCAACGGCACGGCGCGGTCGCTGCGGCATAACTTCATCCAGTTCCCGGTCTTCGGCAAGACAGGCACGTGCTCCAACAACGGCACGCGCTATGGCTGGTTCGTAAGCTATGGCGATGCTCCTACAGGCCGCATCGTAACGGTGATCTTCCTCGAAGGTGGGCGCGAGGTCTTCGGTCCCAGGGCCGCCGAACTGACCGGTGAGTTCTACCGCGCCATGTACGACAAGAACTTCTTCGCGCCCAAGGGCACCGCGCCCTCGCAGAACCCGCCCGGCACTCCGGAGCCGACACCGCCGGTGCCCGGAACGCCCAGCATCCCCAGCACACCGGGGCAGGGCTCGGGGACGGGCCGCTAGCCTCGCCTGCCCTTGTTATTGCGTCTCTGCGAAGGCCTTCAGGCGCGCGAGTGCATTGTCCCACTGGTGCGAGACCAGGCTCAGATACTCGCTCAACTCCATGAGAGGCTTGGGGTCGAGCTCGTAGACGCTTTCACGCCCGGCGCGGCGGCAGCGGACGATCTGCACGCGCTCCAGTTGGCGCAGGTGTTTGGTGATGGCTTGGCGTGTGATCGTCGCGTCACTTGCGAGTTGGGTGATCGAGAGGGCAGGGCCACTGCCCAGCTTTCCGAGCAGCGCAAGGCGGGTTTCGTCGGCCAGAGCGGCGAAAATGCGCGCGTGGGTCTGGCGCGCGGCCGCTGCGGTTGAGCGGGTGCTATGGCTGGGCTTCGGCATACGTCTTGATGTTGCCAACCTGTTGAGACCAGCCGCCCTCATTGCGCATGAAAGCCTCCCGGCGGCGGTGGGCAGGGACATTTTCGAAACCGGATTCCACGACGGTGATCCGTGTGCCAGCGGGGCTCGGCTCCAGCGTGAACTCCACCAGCGTGGGTTGTTCGGTGGAGTAGTCCACCGCAGGATCGATCGCGTAGGGGTGCCACGTGAAGGAGAAGTACGTCTCGGGCATCAGATTCCGGATCACTGCGGTCCAGCGGAGATGTTCATACCCCGGCCAGGTGATGAACCCTGAGGACTCCTGCCCCGGCACGAACGGACCGTCGAGCTTGACCCGGAACCATTCGCCGAATTGTTTGTGGTCGGTAAGAGCCTGCCACACCCGGGATACGGGCGCGGCGATTTCTACGGACTTCTCGATGCGATTCTCTCCCATGTGCAACCTCCAGGTTGCAGATTACCGCGTGTCATCGTTATGCGCAACCCGCAGGTTGCATTTCGGCGGAGAAAGCCTTGCATCCTAAAGCAGGGAAGATGGGACGGCTATGCAGGTATTGACAGCAGCGGAGATGGCGGAAACGGACCGACGCTCGGCGGAGCAGGGTGTTGCGGTAGAAGCGCTTATGGCCAACGCCGGTGCGGCCGTGACTCGCTTTGTGCAGCGGCACTTCGGAGGCGCTGGGCTGGTGGCGGTGCTGTGCGGCAAGGGAAACAATGGCGGTGATGGTTTCGTAGCGGCACGTGAACTGGCGTCCGCCGGGCGAGACGTGCGCGTAGCGCTGCTAGGCCGGGCGGATGAGGTGAAGGGCGAAGCGGCTGCGGCGTTGACTGCCCTTCGTGAGAGCGGCGTTCCAGTGGCGGAGATCGCAGGAATTGCCGGTCTGCGCGGTGCACTGGAAGGCGCGGAGCTGGTGCTGGATGCGGTCGTCGGCACTGGTTTTAAACCTCCGCTGCGGGGACTGGCTTTGGAAGCGCGAAACCTGTTGGGGGAGACTGCTGTGCCGGTTGTGGCAGTGGATCTGCCTAGCGGCTGGGACGCGGACTCCTTGGAACAGACGAGCGGCGAAGGGGATAAGGTCGCCTTTCGCGCCGATGCTGTGGTGACCTTCGTCGCGCCCAAGAAGGCGCATGTGTTCGGGCACCTGACGCCCGCAAGGACTTTCGGCGCGGTGGTGGTGGCGGACATCGGAACACCGGCAGGGGCGATGCCCGAGGTCGGAAAACTGCTTTGGGCCGGGGCGTCCAAGCGGCTGGCGGAGACGTCGCGCGGCATCAACGGCAACAAAGGGAAGTTCGGCCATGTGCTGATCGTGGGCGGCAGCCTGGGTAAAGCGGGTGCACCGGCAATGGCCAGTCTTGCGTGCATGCGCGCCGGCGCGGGTCTCACCACGGCTGCCGTGCCGCGCGAGGTGCTGCCAACCGTGGCCGCGATCGCACCGGAGCTGATGTGTGTGCCTTTAGAGCAGGGAACAGGGAACAGGGATCAGGGATCAGGAAGAGACGAGACGGCGGCTCAGGCACGGGAGGCGCATTTCTTCGGGAAGGCGGTTGCGGGCGGCCTGGATCTGGCGCAGCTTGAGCCGAAGGCGATGGAAAAGCTGCTGAAAGGCATCAAGGTGGTGGGGATTGGGCCGGGCCTGGGGCAGGAGGGCTCGACGCCGGAGTTCGTGCGCACCTTCTTGGAGCGGTGCACTCTGCCGATGGTGATCGATGCCGACGCGCTGAACGCCTTTGCGGGTAAGGCGCACCTGTTGGGCGGCTTCATGAAACAAGCGAGAGTTGCAGGGGTAGAACGGACGGTCGTGCTCACGCCGCATCCCGGCGAGATGGCGCGGCTGCTCGGCGTAACGGTGAAGGATGTGGAAGCGGACCGCGAGAATCTGGCGCGCCGGTTCGCGACCGAGCACGGCGTAACGCTGGTGCTCAAAGGCTGGCGCACGCTCATCGCTCACCCGGATGGACGGGTGACCGCCAACACGACCGGCAACCCGTCCATGGCGAAGGGTGGAAGCGGAGACATCCTTACGGGGATTGTTGCCGCGATGCTCGCGCAGTACCCCGAGGACGTGGCGCGGGCAGTGGAAGCGGCTGTCTATCTGCATGGGTTGGCGGGTGACTTCGCGTGCATCGAGCAGGAGGAGCACACGGTGCTCGCTACGGACACAGTGCGGCACCTTTGGCGTGCCTTTCGCTCGCGGAATACGGATGCGGATGGCTTCACGTGGATCGCGGGACTGGCGGCGAACTCGGCTGCGGCCGCGGAAGGAGAGAAGCATTGAAGGAGTGGACTCGGGAGAAGCGGCTGCGCTCACGCAGCGAGAACGGCACCCTCGCGCTGGGAGAAACAATCGCCGAGATGCTGCCCGCGCCCAAGCTGGTGGTGCTGCGCGGTGAGCTGGGTGCAGGCAAGACAACGCTGGTGCGGGGCATGGCCGCCGCGCTGGGGGCGAACGATGCCGATGTGGCCAGCCCGACATTCACGCTGGTGCATGAGTGCCGCGGCCGCAAGGTGCGGCTGTTCCACCTGGACCTCTACCGGCTGGAAACGGAGCGCGAACTGGAAAGCGTGGGGCTGTGGGAGCTTGCGGATGCTTCCGACGCGCTGGTGCTGGTGGAGTGGGGAGACAAGTTCGCCAGCGTTTTAGAGCGCGCGGATGCGGAGATCGCCATCGAGCAGGGCGAAGCGGAGACGGAGCGGCTGTTCCTAGTGCGGTGGCGGGAGTAGGTTGCTGATTTTCGTCGTCAGTCCTTGGCGTCCCTAGATCGGCCCAAAAAAGAAGAGGCCGCGCTGCAGCGCGGCCTCCAAGTTTCGGCTCTTCGCGATTAGCCGTTGATCGAGCGCCAGTTCGCGTTGGTGCGGGCGCGCATGCCGATGAAAGTAGGCACGAAAACGGTGAGTGCGAAGAAGGTGGTAACGATTGCGTAGTACATGCGTGTTTCTCCTCGAGCGCGGATCGGCCTATGGATGTTGCCAAGCGTAGCGCGCAGCCCAAATCCTTGGGGTTTAAGGGGTATGTCTTCAGCGTGGGCGGATGTGAGGTCTTGACTCAGCCGTCGCGTCGCTGGCTTGTGGGCCCATGTCCGCGGGATGCTGCCTCTTCTGTGGGGCGCTTCTGATCACCGCGTACATCAGCTACTACGGATAAGATGAATCCGTTGTTCCCATGGTAGCGAAAAATGTCCGAATACTGGCCGATCAGGACGGTTACCGGTCTACAACTTTTGCGGACCTTCTGTTTTGTTCATCTTAGCGGCGGAGCCTTTGGACCCGCCTCGGCCAGTGAACCGGTAGATGGCGCACAGCTCATCCCCTGTGGAACCGTATTCCTCCTGTTGGGCAATGGCGTCAATATCGGCCAGGTGGTCTTCCGTCGACATGGGAACACGACCGATCCAGAGCTGCTGGAAGGCCGGATTTCGATCCAGCAGGGAGTCGTGCTCGGCATTGGCGTAGAGCAGGTCGAAGGGGTGCGGCTGCGCGGTCAGCGACCGCTCCACATGGCGCAGATAGCGGCGCAGGACCGGAGCTTCGAAGGGATGGAACAGGAAGGCGACGGCGGGTGCGCCGGGCAGCGGATGTCTGGTCGCATCGGCCTGGTGGAGGTGGATGGAGGCGAGCGGCTCGGCGGTGCGGTCCCCCTGCCAGCGTGCGATGTTGTCCTGCGCGATGCGGGTGAGTGCGGGGTTCAGCTCGATGCCTTCCACGCGCAGGAAAGGGTACTCGGAGGCGAGCAGGATGGCGCGCCCTTTGCCCGCACCCACGTCCAGGAAGACGGTGCGCTCGATGGAGGCCTGCGGATGGCAGCGCTGCAGCCAGCAGTCGAGCAGGCCGTGGAAGATGCTGGGCGCGATGCCGTAGTACGCGGTCACTTCCTCGAGCTTGGCGTCGGTGCCGCGGATGATGGTGGCGCCGGGAATGAGGCCGGAGGTGTCGGTGCCGTGGGCGGTGTCGAACGGGTGGACGGCAGGCTGGAGCTTGGCGCGGGTCATGCTTCTGGCGAGTGTAGCGCCGCAGCAAGGTCAGAGGATGGCAAAGAGCGGTGGGTGGAACTCGATCTCTGTCTGGGAGATGGACGGGAGCCCGGCCAGGCGGTTATTGATCTGTGCCGTAAGCAGGACCGTCGCATCGGCGTCGTTGGCCGGTTCGGTGAGGCTGATGTGTGCGATGTAGCGCGACGGCACGCCGGGGATGCTTGCTCCGGGAGCGCTGGCATCGCGCTCCAGTGTGGCTTTGCGCACCAGGCCGAGCTCGACGATGTTGCGGCGCAGACGTGGGTGGTAGCAGTCGCGCAGTGCATGGAGCAGGTCGGCGTCGGTCATGCTTCGGCTAGCCCACGTCAGCGTGCTGTGCGATGCAGGTGTTCAGGTGCTGGACGCTGCGGTCGTGCCAGGTGGTGTCGTGCGAGGGATGCACAACGGACTGGCGGTAAAACTGCAGCCACGTCTGGCAGCCTTTGACGTCGATTACCACCGACTGCGGCTGCGCAGTGTCGATCTGGTGCTGAAGCTCCTGCGCCGCGGGCGAGAACTGGTCGGCGGCGGCATCGCGCAGACCGGCGGCCTTATCGAACGCGGCCCAGGCTGCGGCGGCCTGCGGGGGTGTGGGCGAGGTCTCGCGGGCGGCATCGTGCGCCGGCGGGGTCGAGGACCCGCTGCGCAGGTGCCGCGAGCGGTAGAAGTTGAAGATGCCAAGGGCGATGACGACGGCGATCAGGATGTAATGGCGAGGGCGGAAGCGCATGGGTGTCTCGGGATTGGACGCGCGGAGGCCAGGGAAGTTCCCGGCTCTCGAAAACACGCTCGCGTAAGTGAGTGTCGGCTGCGCTGGCGAAATGCCTCGACGCAAAGGACGCCAAGTTACGCGATGGCCTCGTGGCACTTCGGGCGGGGTGCGGGGGATCCCTTTCGCATTCGGCTCAGGGCGACCCTCTGAATACGCGTTAGTTCTTGCGGTCCACCAAGTACTGGGCGAGCGTCTTGAGCGGCGTGGCGGCATCGCCGAAGGGTTCAAGGGCGGCAAAGGCGTCCGCGATGAGTTCGGCGGCGTCGCGGCGGGACTGCTCGATGCCGAAGACGGCAGGCCACGTGGCCTTGTCGCTGGCGGTGTCCTTGCCAGCGGTTTTGCCGAGCTCGGCAGAGGTCTGGGTCATGTCCAGCACGTCATCGACGATCTGAAACGCGAGACCGGCGCTTTGGCCGAAGGTGCGCAGGCGGCCAACGGCGTCGGTGGGGGTACATGCCAAGCCGGTTGCGCCGTTAGGCTGCGCAAGGCAATGCCCCAGGCCGAGCAGGCCGCCGCAAACAACCGATGTGGTGATGAGGGCGCCGGTTTTGGCGCGGTGGATGCGCTCGACCAGCGCCGCGGTGGGCTTCCGGCCTTCGCCTTCGATGTCCATGACCTGGCCGCCGATCATGCCGGGCGGGAGGTCGGCGAGGACGCCGGAACCAGGTACAGGGCCGACGCCGGTGTTGATCGCGGTGGCGAACTCGCGGACGATTTCGACCACGCTGGCAGCGGGTGCGGGGAGTTGGGCGATGGTCAGGAACGCGAGCGTCTGGAGCGCGTCACCGGCGAGGATGGCGATAGCCTCGCCGAAGGCCACATGGCAGGTGGGCTTGCCGCGGCGCAGGTCGTCGTTATCGAGCGCGGGCAGGTCGTCGTGAATGAGCGAGTAGGTGTGGACCATCTCGATGGCTGCACCGAGGTCGGCGGCGCCTTCAGGCAAAACGCCTGCGACCATACGCGCGGCTTCCATGCAAAGGACAGGCCGCAGGCGCTTGCCGCCCGCGAAGGTGGAGTGCCGCATGGCGCGGTGGATCGAGTGTGGCTCCACGGTGGGCGCGGGGAGCAGGCGCTCGAGCGCGGCGTCGGTGAGGG
>CAXSHQ010000205.1:0-8337 GCA_964236875.1 uncultured Acidobacteriaceae bacterium
CGCGGCTCGCACACGCACACGCTGGTCGTCGACCCCAAGGACAAGGACAACGTGTATGTCTACATCTCGGGAACCGCGGGTGTGCGACCGCAGGAAGAGCTCACCGGATGCTCCGGTGGCGATCCTGACAAGGACCCCGCCACCGCCGTGTTCACCATCGTGGTCATCAAGGTGCCGCTTGCGCATCCGGAGATGGCGGCGGTGGTCAACAGCCCTTACATCTTCTCCGACCCGGGTACAGGGAAAGTGAATGGGCTGATGGGCGCGCAGGTGCACGGCCAGGGCGATGCTTCCGCGACGCGCGGCTGCCATGACATCACCGTGTATGCTGCCATCGGCCTGGCGGCAGGCGCCTGCTCCGGCAACGGTATCCTGCTGGACATCTCCGATGTGGTGCACCCCAAGCGCATCGATGCGGTGAACGATCCCAACTACGCCTTCTGGCACTCGGCCAACTTCAGCAACGATGGCAAGACCGTGATGTTCACCGATGAGTGGGGCGGCGGCGGACAGCCGCGCTGCCGCGCGAGCGACCCGATGAACTGGGGCGCGGACGCGATCTTCGAAATCACCAAGGACAAGAAGCTGAAGCTCCTGTCCTACTATAAGATGCCGGCGCCGCAGACCGACAAGGAAAACTGCGTCGCGCATAACGGATCGATGATCCCGGTTCCAGGGCGGGATATCGAGGTGCAGTCGTGGTACCAGGGAGGCGTTTCGGTGATGGACTACACCGACCCGGCGCACCCGTTCGAGATCGGCTACTTCGACCGCGGACCGGTGGACGATTCGCGCCCGGCGATGGGCGGCCAGTGGTCGACCTACTACTACAACGGCTACATCTATGGCTCGGAGATCGCACGCGGAACCGATGTTCTCAAGCTGGTGCCGACCAAGTTCCTGACGCAGAACGAGATCGATGCCGCGGCCCAGGTAAGCCTGCCGGAGTTGAACGTGCAGAACCAGCCGAAGGTCTTCTGGCCGTCAAATATGGTGACGGCACGCGCCTATGTCGATCAACTGGCGCGCGGCAGCAGCATGTCCGCGCAGGAGATCACGGATGTGAATGCAGCCATTGCCAGCAAGAACGGCAAGAAGCTGAGCGCCATGGGCAAGAAGCTCGACAAGGAAGCGGCCATGGCGAAATCCGCGAAGGATGCCGAGCGGATGCGTGAGCTGGCGAAGATTATGGAGCAGCCCGGGCTGTAGGGGTTCGGCTTAACCCGCGAAGGCCCCCCTTGTTGGGGGCCTTCGTTTTGTGACGGAGAAAAGCGCGTTGAGAGCGTTTCCCGCAGATGTGGAGGCGGGCCGACACGCAGATTCCTCCGCTTCGCTGCGGAATGACAACCAATTGCGGAATGACACCCAATGACGCGATGTCCAATACATCTTCGCTATAGCGGTTCTCCTTCAGGTGTAGTTCCACTCTGAGCAGAAAGCAGATCCTTCGCTTCGCTCAGGATGACAATGTAGTGGAGTGGGAAGACTACACCTGAAAGAGAACAGCTCTAAGGTGTAGTCGCCCTCCTGATGCGTTCGTTCCGCTGCGGGCAGACTACAGAGATCCTTCGCTGCGCTCAGGATGACGCTTCAGAAGTGAAGACTGCGTGATAGGAGAACAGCTCCAGCTTGGCGCTCCCGGTGTGGTTCACTTCGCTTCACTTCACTTCGCTTCAGCGAGGGCGGCGGAGAGGAGCTCCGTGCCGCCTTCGAGAACGGGGCCGTGGCCTGGGGCGATGCGGCGGATGGGCGTGCCTGCGGGAATCGCGGTGATGAGCTGCTCGATGCTGCGACGCGCGGTAGGCCTGTGCCAAGTGGCGAAATTGGGCGGCGGCCAGTACCAGCGGGACCAGCCGGCGATGTGTGGTTTGCCGCCGACGGTGACGATCGCGTCGCCGATGTACAGGGTGCCGTCACGCTCGTCAAGGAAGCTGAAGTGGCCGGGTGTGTGTCCGGGGGTGGCGTAGCAGCGCAGAGAACCGTAGAGCTCGCCCGCCGTGAGCAGGTGGGTGGGCGCCGTGGCGATGCCGGGGAAGCCGCCTTTGACTTTGCACTGCGGCTCGCCGGGGCCGAGGGAGCGGTCCTGCGCGGGCTTTTTGGGCAGCAGGCGCGCATCACGCTGGGAGCTGGCGAGATCGACCTTGCCGAGCAGGTGATGGAGTTGGTCGACCGAGCCGACGTGATCGCCGTGCGCGTGGGTGAGCAGGATGCGGTTGACCGGCGAGCCGACCTTGCGGGCGAGGTCGAGGAAGTCTTCGCCACCCTTGGGCAGGGTGGTGTCGATCAAGGTCAGGCCGTCCGACTCGCGAACGAAGTAGGCGTTGAACAAGGCGAGACGTTTCAGCTGCCACGCATGTGGCGAGATCTGGATCAGTTTCAAGGGCGGGGCTCCCGGCGTTGTTCCTGAGTGAGATGCACGTGCTGGACGGGAGCGCGGGGTGCTGGGCGTATCGCTGTTCTGTTCGCGAAGCGGTCAGTTCGGTGTGGGTGGATCGATGCTGTCGACGACCACGACCGGCAGAGGCGCTTTCCTGGAGACGAGTTTGAAGCCGGCATGCTGCGCGGCGAGGACGAGGGCGGTGCCGATTTCTTCATCCCTGGCAGGGCCCTGCCCGATGCCCGCGAGGCGGAGGGTGACGTCGTACTTGCCTGTGAGCCCGGTCTCGTCCACGATCTGCTTGTCCTGGAAGGTGTTCATCACAAATCCGATCAGGTCGTGCATCGTGGCGCCGGTGAACTGGAGGACGGTATCGTCGCCATCACGCCGGTTCAGGATGCCGCCGTTGGTGTTGAGTTTTGGGTCGCTGGGAGTGGGGCGTGGGGCTTTGGGATCGAGCGTGAGAGCGAGGACGGGGAAGTCCTGCTGGGCGGTGTGGGAGGCGAGGTGGAAGCGCTCCGTGAGCAGCTTGTGAACCATGAGACGGATCTGGTCCACGCTGGGCTGGCCGGGAGTATCGGGCTTGGCGACGATGTCGTACCGGGCCTGGTTGAGCCATGACGGGCCGCCGAGGACCTGGCGGCCGCGGACGTTATAGGCGATCTTGATGAGCTCTGTGGCAGTGAAGCCGGTGCCGTTCAGGTCGCGCGCATGCGGGTCGTAGATCGAGTGTTGCAGGTCGGGGCTGGAGGGCTTGATGGTGGCGACGTCGTAGCCGGGATCGGCGTTGGCAGGCATGGGCGGCAGCGCCGCCGGACCTTCCGGCTGCCAGAGGGTATCTGCGGTGGCGAGCGACAAGGTGATCGGGAAAGACTGCGGGCCTTGCGTCCATGTGCCGGCGATGGATTGGCTGTCGGCGCTGAGCTTGCCGCGGAAGCTCACGTTTTCGCCCAGCGCGAAGGTGACGTTGGGAGCGGAGAAAGTGGTGGAGGAGAGCGGCATGGTGTTGCCACGGTCGATCAGCGCCAGTACGCCGTGGAGGGAGCCGTCGGACTTCTTGTCTACGGTAAAGGCGATGCGGAGGCCGGAGCCGCCGGGCGATTGCGGGGCGGGAAGCGTGCCTTGCCATGTGCCGGCGATGGTCTGGGCATGGAGAGCGGCTGTTAGGAGGAACGCGATGGCAAACGAGAACGCTCGTCTCATAGGACCTTGAGAGTACGTTGCGGTGAGGGGGCTGTCGAGACGGTGGAGGGTGTGGAGATCCACGAAAAACGGCTTGTAGCTGTTTTCGCTAAAGTGCAGTCGCCCTCTCCTGATGCGTCCGTTCCGCTGCGGGCAGACTACAGAGATCCTTCGCTTCGCTCAGGATGACGCCTCTCTACACAAGAGGACTACACCTGAAGGAGAACGCCTCTCAGCGACGCCCAGGGCGCCGCTGACTGGCCTTCGGCTATCGCGGTCTTTGCGAGTGCAATGGTGGCGGAGGAAGCGAAGAGCGCGAGGACGATCTGAGGCGCTTCATCAACGTCAGAAGGCGTGTACGCCTTCTTCAACCACGAGGTCGTCTACGGCGATGTTGAGGGCGAGGCCGAGCTTGCGGAAGCCTTCGCGCCACTCGCGGGAAGAGCGCATGGTTTTGCCGCGCTGCAGAACTTCGTTCCAGATGTTCTGCGCCTGCCACAGGTTGACTTCCATGGGCAGGGAACGGAGGCTTTCCGCCATGGCGAGGGTTTCATGCAGCACGAGGGTGTTGCCGGCTTCGGCGACGTCCTCGAGGCGCTTCATGGCTTTGCGCATGCGGCGGTCGGCGGTGTAGCTGAGCAGGCCGGTGTCGAGCGTGACGTTGTCGATGGCGGCGCGGCGAAGCAGGCGGGCGACTTCGGCGCTGTCATGGGTTTCGGCTTCGAGCGCCTTGCGCAGGCAGGCGTTGATGGCGAAGCTGGCCGTGAGCGCAAGCGCAGGCGGCGCGGCGACGTTCGATTCGCCGAGGAAGTCGAGCAGCGTGGCGTGCTCTTCGTAGATGCGGACGAGGGAGTTTTCTACGTCGCTTACGGTCTTGTCGAGGATGCTCTTGATGATGCGCCGCTGATCGTCGGCGAAGAGCGAGGTGAGGGAGTAGAGCGTGCCGCCGAAGTAGCGGTCGATCTCGCGCACGAGCTCGGGAAGGTTGGCGCGACGGAGGTCGGTGCGGGCGGCTTCGAGGAACTCCTGCCACGCTTCTTCTTCCTCCGGGCTGCAGCGCTTGACGGCGGCGGAAAGGTTCTGGTCGCCGAGATGAAGCACGGCGAAGCAGATCTCTTCGCACTCTTCGGTGACGCGGGAGCGCAGGCTGGCGCGGCCCAGCGCGACGCGGCCGCGGCCTGAGGTGAGCAGCTCGTAAGCGTGGCGATCCACGCTGAAGCAGAAGAGCTCGCCGGTGTCCGGGTAGGAGCGGAACATGGAGCTGATGGCGTAGTGCGCGCCGACGTGCTCGAGATCGACGCGCGCGCCGGTTGCGTGCTTTGCGTAGACTTCCGCGCCGCCGCCGATTTCAGGGAGGTTGGATTTTGCTTTCTCGGGGATGCCGAGGAACTGCTGCTCGAGCGCTGCGCCTTCCACTCCGAAGAGCTTCGCGGCGAGCTGGAGAACACGGCCGGCATAGGCGGTGATCTGCACGGTTTCGATACCGGAAAGCTCATCGAAGAACCAGCCGCAGGAGGTGTACATGAGCTGGGTGTGGCGCTCCATCTCCATAAGTTCGAAGACGGTGACGCGCTCTGTTTCAGTGAGCTCCCGGACGGCGTGGTCGGCGAAGAACTTCTCGATGGACGCGGCACAGCGATCGAGCACAACGGCGATGTAGGCATCGCGCGCGGCCCAGAGGTCCTTGAGGAGGCCGGCGGTGCGCTGTTCGGCGAGGGGAGCGGTGGCGTCGCGCAGGAAGTCGAGGGCGTCGCGCAGGGGGCCGCGCCACTCCTGGTTCCAGCCGGGCTTGCCGCCGTTGCAGCCGCAGTTGGAGCGCCAGCGCTCCACGCCGTGCGAGCAGCTCCAGGAGGAGTCGTCGACCACTTCGGCTTCCCATGTGGGCGGGAAGAGCGCCAGGAACTCGCCGTAATTGGTGGGGATGGCGAGCTGGTTGTCTTCGATCCAGTGGAGCGCGTAGCTGAGGGCCATCTCGCCGTGGCGATGATGATGGCCGTAGCTTTCGCCATCGGTGGCGACGTGCGCGAGCTGGGGCTCGGTGGGTTCTTTGGGCAGGTTGGCGATGAGGCGGCGGCCAAAGGTTTCGCCGGAGTTGAGCAGACCCTCAAAGGCGATGGCGCGGGAAGTGGGGCCGTCGTAGAAGAAGACGGCGATGCTGCGGCCTTCGTCGAGCTGGACGAGGTAAGGGTGCGTGGAGTCGACGATGGCATTGGGGGTTTCGGTCCAGGGCTCGGCAGCTGGCTTGGCTTCCGTTCCCTTCGGGGCTGAAGCCCCGTTCTCTGCCGCGATATCAACGGACGGGCTGAAGCCCGGTCCGTCCCATGCAGTGACCTCTGAGGAATGGGCGGGAGCAGCTGCAGACTCCTCCACTTCGTTGCGGAATGACAACAAAGAGGGAGTGGCGAGCTTGCGGACGCGGGCGCACTGGTGCGGGGCGAGGACGGTGAAGCGGAGGCCTTCCTGCGCCATAATGTCGAGGATGCGGCGGGAAACGGCGGTTTCGGCCAGCCACATGCCTTCGGGCTTGCGGCCGAAGCGGTGCTCGAAGTCGGCGATGCCCCAGCGGATCTGGGTGCGCGCGTCGCGGTCGTCGGCGAGCGGCATGATGATGTGGTTGTAGACCTGGGCGAGCGCGGAGCCGTGGCCGGAGTAGCGCTGGGCGCTGGCCCCGTCGGCGTCGATGATGGTGCGGTAGGCGCGCGGGGCGAACTCCTTGAGCCAGGAGAGCAGCGTGGGGCCGAAGTTGAAGCTCATGCGCGAGTAGTTGTTCAGGATGCGGACGATGCGGTCCTGCTTGTCCTGGATGCGCGAGGCGCCGTTGGGCGCGTAGCACTCGGAGGTGATGCGCTCGTTCCAATCGTGGAAGGGTGCGGCGGAGTCCTGTACCTCGACGGTTTCCAGCCAGGGGTTTTCACGCGGCGGCTGATAGAAGTGGCCGTGCACACAGACGTAGCGATTGACGGGCTTTGGCTTGGATACCGGAGGCGTGGCAGGAGGAACGGGACCCGTTGCGGCTTGCTGACTACTCATCTAGACATTAGAGCATTCGGTACAGGCTCGATTCACGGCGCGGAGGAAGCTGCGGCGGCATCGGTTGCGACCGTCTTCGCGGGGGCCGAGGGCTTGGACGCGGGCAGCGGGGCTGGCTCCGGTTTCAGGTTGCGGAAGTTGAGCAGCGTGTTGAACATCATGGGGAACTCGCCGAGGTTCTGCCAGCGCCAGATGGGGTTGGTGGTGAAGAGCACGGCTTCGCCCTTGCCCACCGGGGCGACGACGACGGCAGCGCGGCCTTTGATCTCGTCGGGGCCATTGAAGAGGCCGCTGAGGACGGACTTCTCGCCGCCGGGAAAGCGCATGAGGACATTGTCACGGTTCATTTCCATCGGCACGCGGAGCAGCGGGCCGTTGGCGTAGCGGACGGGGACCGTCTTCGCCGAGTAGCCGTAGAAGATGGGGTGCTCGGGGTGGGTGATCTCGGCTTCAACGATGGGACCGGGAGCGTAGAGGCGCTGGCTCGCGGCGGCGGCATCCACCGTGGGCAGCATGCCGAAGTCAGCCGGGAAGAAGCTGGACATGCCCAGGGTGACGAGCACGCCGCCGCCCTCAGTGAACTTCGTGAGCTCCAGCACACCGGCCGCGCCCATGCCACCGGAGATGTCGGGCGAGGAGCCGTAGTCGCCGAGGAACTTGTACTTGTCTGACTTCACATAATCGAGCGGCGTCTTGCTTTTGGGGATGTCGGTGACAAGCTGCTTGGCGGAGCGCACCTGGTTGGGGATGAGGATGAGGTCGTAGTCGCGGGCGAGATTGCCCTGGAGGATGCGCTCCTTGAAGATGAGTTCGTAGGGCACCTTGTACTGGTCGAAGGCGAAGCGCACCCAGCCGACGTCCTGCGTGCCGGTCCAGGTGCTGAAGATGGCGATGCGGGGCAGGCCGGCCTCGTGCATTGCGACCTGCGGTGTCTTGGAGAGCGCAACGAGATCGAGGCCGAGCTGCGAGGCCATGGGCTTGAGGGTGGACGCGGCGCTCGCCGGGATGAGGAACGTGCCGGCGGGATACGTGGTGCCGCCCGCGGTGAAGGACTTCTCGGCAATCTGAATCGTTGTGCCCTTCAAGCCGTAGCGCAGAGTGACGAGGTTGGGCGAACCGTGGTCAGGCACGGCGTAGACGGCGGCGTTGGCGGTTTCCTTCACCTTGCCTGCGGGCGTGTAGTCGCCGCTGGATGAATCTACGAGGTCGACAGCGACCTGCTGCACGGCCTTGTCCGTTGTTGCCTGGACGGTGGTGCGGGTCATCAGGCCCATGGTCCAGGCGCTGTCGTCGTAGGTGGTGAGCTCAGGGTCGGGATCGACCTGCTTGATGAGCAGCGTCTTGGCGAGCGGGCCGTAGGGCTGGTTGGTCTTCACGACCAGCGAGCCGGCAGGGTATTCACCGTCAGAGAGCTTGATGGCAGATTTGGCACGGCCAACTTCGATGCCCTGCATGCGCAGGATGTGGACGACGAACGCGACGCGGGTGGGGTCTTCCTGATCGGCGGGAAGGATGAAGCCGAAGGGTGCGTCCTTGCCGCCGGCGAGCAGCGCGTTGCGGCTCTTGGTGTAGAAGTTTTCGAGCAGCACCTGCGGAAAGGCCGAGGCGAATTGCAACGACGTGAGTACGCCAGTTTCCGCGTAGTTGGTGTTGTTGCGCATGGACCACATCACCTCCTCGTAGGGAGGATTGGGCCGGAACCATGTGCGTGTGGTGAAGTTGTTCATGCCGCCGGCGCGCGCTTCTCC
>CAXSHQ010000206.1:0-8333 GCA_964236875.1 uncultured Acidobacteriaceae bacterium
CACCGCCAGACCCGCGCGGTTCAGCACGCCTGCATCGCCGCGCACCCACAGCACCCCCGGCGGGTCATAGATCTCCAGCAGCCTCGACGGGTACTGCTCATCCTCCGGCGTCAGGATCGCTCCACCCGCCTGCACCGTGCGGTCCTGCTCCGCACAAGCCGCCGAGTATGCCCGTCCATCCGCGCAGAACTGCGCCGCTTCCGCAGGCAGGCCCGCTGCCTCCAGCTCCGTCAACGACGCGGAAAACACCCGCTCTGCCCCGCCCAGCCGGCGCACCGCGCGCGCGCAACGCGTCGGGCCCATGCGTGGCGTCAGCGTCAGCGCCAGCCATGCAAGTCTTGCCTGTTCGCTTGGCCCACTTTCCCGAAGAGTGCCCATGTCCTCAATCAATCGTCCAACGACTTATACTTCAGACATCACGAAAATTCCGCGTTTCATCGGCCTCAGGAGCTTATTGTGTCCGCTTCACCGCACTCAGAATCTTCCCCGCTTCTCAAACCCTATTATGCGTCGCTGGACGGTTTGCGCACTGTTGCCTTCACACTGGTGTTTCTGCTCCATTACGGGAGCGGCCTCCCCTTCTTCGCCGCCTGGCGCTGGGGCTGGGTCGGCGTCGATCTCTTCTTCGTGCTTTCGGGCTTTCTCATCACCGGCATCCTGTTCGACACCACCGGTCGCGCGGACTACTTCCGCCGCTTCTACTTCCGCCGCGCGCTGCGAATCTTTCCGCTCTTCTACGGTCTCCTTCTTCTCCTGCTTTTACTCACTCCCTGGTTGCACTTCGCCTGGAACCCCTATGTCTTGTCGAACTTCCTCTATATCGGCAACATGTTCATCCCGGGTGCCCGCCTGTATCTGCACGGAGACCCGCAGTCTCTCGTTCATGCCTCGATTAGGCATCCGGGCAGCTCGCATGTACTGCCGCTCGGTCCCATCTGGTCCCTGTGTGTGGAAGAGCAGTTCTATCTCGTCTGGCCCGCGGTTGTCTGGCTGGTGCGCAGCCGACGCAATCTGCTGCGCCTTTGCGTCGCCATCATCCTTGCCTCACCTGTCTTCCGGGCCATGTACCTGCACCTGCATCCCGAAGCAGTTTCAAGCGGCGCGCTGTACTTTATGGCCTATTTCCGACTGGACGCCCTGATGACCGGCGCTGCCATCGCCCTGTGGCTTCGCGGCGCCACCCCGCATCCGGCAAAGCTCCGGCGAGCGTCCGTAGTCACCCTGTTCGGCTGTCCGGCGATCCTCGCCGTTTGCATGTCTTTCAACAGGACGCCTTCCGCCGCCACCATGCTGGATCCAGTGGTGTCCACCATCGGGTACACGCTCATCGCGCTCGCCTGCGGGGCCATTCTTCTCCTTGCCCTGGATGCTCGATCGGCGCTTACCAGGCTCCTGCAGCTTTCTCCTATCGTGGCAGTCGGGCGCTTAATCTACGGCATGTATCTGTTGCACGCCCTTCCGGCACCCTTCCTCACGTACAGTCTTTCCAGGCTTCCTGGCCGGTTTGCCTTCGTCACTCCGCTGGCTGGCTATACGTTCTCCCTTTGCGCGGCGTATCTTAGCTTTCGCTACTTTGAATCTCCTTTCCTGCGCCTGAAAGACCGTGTGCCCGGCCGGGCAGGCGTGAGATTGCGACTGGGTCGGCGCTTCATACGACCTGCGTGGCTCGGCAGAACACAACTCTCCACCGATTAGGCCTCCGTCTGGGGCGCAGCCTTCTCACGCACAAAGCGTGTTGTATGCTGCAAGCGTAAGAAGGGTCATAGGCACTCCTCTGAATGATGCATTAATGCAACGGCGGCAGGTCGGCACCAACCCCAGGGCCCCGTATTACCCAGCCCTCCACGGTCTTCGTGCGGTAGCCGTGGTTCTGGTGTTTCTCGCCCATTACGACAGCTTGCATATCGGCTGGATGGGCGTGAACATCTTCTTCGTCCTGTCCGGATTCCTCATCACGGGCATCCTCTATGACTCGCGCCACCGCGAGCATCGTTTCCGCGACTTCTACGCCCGGCGCACCCTCCGTATCTTTCCTCTCTACTACGGAATCTGGCTCGCTCTGCTTCTGTCCACACCGCTGCTACGGTTTGCCTGGCATCCGGAAAATGCATTGTGGCCGTTGTACCTGGGCAACTGGATTCCCCTGCTGCAGGTACTGCACCCCGCCGAGCATTTCAGCCTGCATCTCCTGGCACATCCGGTCTCGGCTGTCCACCCGCTTTCCCTCTACGTCGGCCACTTCTGGTCCTTGTGTATCGAAGAGCAGTTCTACTTCATCTGGCCGCTCGTTGTGTTCTCCGTGAGCAGCCGGAACGTGCTGCTTCGTGTCTGCTTGGCTGCGGTCGTCCTGTGCCCCATCCTTCGCATGGCTGCAATGCACTTCCTGCCGCTCGCCTTCACCGCGAATGGCGTCATCCATAACTTCACGTTTCTTCGCTTCGACGAGTTCTTGCTGGGCGGCATTGGTGCGTTGGGCATGCGCGGTCCCCTCCGGGAACGCCTCCAGAAGGCGGGTACGCCACTCTTTCTTCTCGGCGTCGTATGCATAGCTTTTTCCTTCGGGTGCGCGCGCTTTGCCCTGCATCGACCCACCGACATCATCATCAGCATGCGTTGGATCCTTTCCTGCGGGATCACGTTCGTGGACATAGCCGCGCTCGGCATGATCTTCCTCTGCCTCAACGCGCATAGCTGGTTCTCTAGAATCATGAACACCGCGGCTTTGCGCGCCATTGGCCGAGTCAGCTATGGCTTCTACGTTTTTCACGACATTCCACATGCTGTCTATGACTTCCTCAATCAGCGGCTCCGCCTTCAGGGAACCGGGCTGCACCTCATCCTTCCGTTTTGCGCTACCTTGGCGCTGTCGTTGCTTAGCTACAAATTCCTGGAAAGACCCTTTCTCGGCCTCAAAACTCGCTTCGAGGGAGGGCGGAAGGAAACGTCTGCTTTAGCATCGTAGTTGTGCCCCTACGCGTCGCTGCCATCTCGTTCTTGAATCCGGCTCCCCTGCTGTACAACTTCGAGCACGAGCCGACCAAGAGCCGCCTGCGCAAACGCTACGACGTGCACTACACCTCGCCGGCCACCTGCGCCGCTCAACTGGAAAGCGGCGAAGCCGACATGGGATTGATTCCCATCGCCGCCCTCACCCCGGCGCTGGCCGTTGTCCCCGGTTGTGTCATCGCTTCCCGTGATGAAGTCCGCAGCATCCTTCTGCTCGTCAAAAACCTGGACGGCGGAACCCGGCAACAGGCGCTCGAACGCGTGAAGACGCTCGCCGCCGACGCCGCATCCCGCAGCTCCACCGCGTACGCTTCGGTCTTATTCCAGCACTTCACTGGAGCGCAGCCCTCCATCCAGGAGCACAAGGCCGACCCCGTCGCCATGCTCGCAGCCGGCGACGCCGCCCTGCTCATCGGAGACCCCGCCCTGCTCGCCCGCGAGCGCGCCGCGGAGATCCAGAAGCAGGTCGAAACCCCTCTGCTCTGGATTGACATGGCCGCGCTCTGGCGCGAAGCCACCGGCCTGCCCTGGGTCGCCGCCGTGTGGGCCGTCCGCCCTGAGTCGCTCGCCCCCGCCGGCCTCAATGCCGGAGAGCTCCAGGCCGAACTTCTCTCCAGCCGTGACGCCGGCCTCGAGAACATCAACCAGCTTGTCACCGAGTGGACGCCCCGCATCGCTCTGCCCGCGGAAACCATCCGCACCTACTTCACCCGCAACATCTACTACAAGCTCGACCAGCCCTGCCAGCAGGCCATCCGCCGCTTCCGCGACATGGCCGCCGAAGCCAACATCCTGCCGCCCCTGCCTCGCCTTCGCCTGCTCTGACCAGCTCTCCCTGAGGCACAAACCGCCTCGGGTACCCGGGCGGGAAGGGAGCTCGCCAGCGGCCGTTCGCCTCGAAATCGATCCCTTCGCCCGCCCGCGGCTCGCTGTGCAAGAACCAGCCTCGCGACTTCAACCGCCTCCCCTGCGTCTTATCCGGAAAGCATGTCTCCGCTCCCCTCCCTCGCCGCGCTGTTCCTCCTTGCCGGCGGCCGCCTGGTGGGCTGGTTCTTTCACCTCGGCCTCATCGGCCTCCTGCTCGTTTCCACCGTCGACAGCTCCTTCGTCCCGCTGCCCATCCCCGGCATCAGCGACATCATGCTCGTGATCTTCGCCGCCGATCACGCCAGCTTCTTCCTCCTGGTGCTCATCGGCACGATCGGCTCCGCAGCCGGCGGCTTCATCTCCTACACGGTCGGCCAGGCCGGCGGCATGGCCTTCCTCGAAAAGCATGTCCCCGAGCGCATCCTCCAGCGCGTCACCGGCTGGATGGAGTCGCACGCCATCCTTTCCGTCGCGCTCCCGGCCATCCTTCCGCCGCCCATGCCCCTCTCCGCCTTTGTGCTGGCGGCGGGCGCGGTGCACATGTCGCGCAAGAAGTTCATGACTGCCTTCACGGTCAGCCGCTTTGTCCGTCACGTTATCGCGGTTTGGCTCGGCGTGCGCTACGGGCACCACGTCCTCGCGCTCTGGACCCGCTTCTCCGCGCGCTGGGGCAGCCTCATCCTCATCTGCGTGTGGACCTTCATCCTGCTCTTCACCGGCCTCGCCATCTGGAAGCTCTACCAAACCTCCAAGCAGGTCAACCTCAAGCCCGGCGAGCGCCTCAAGCAGGGCGTCCAGCGCCGCCTCCCCGCCCGCCGCTCCGCCTAAGCCTTCCCGCATCCTAAGAGCAGGTACGTCATGGTCACTATTCAGCAGAACGACTTCATCGAAAGCGTCCGCGCGGCGCTCCAGTACATCAGCTTCTTTCATCCCGTCGACTACATTGAAAACCTCGCCCGCGCCTACGAACTCGAGCAGTCCCCCGCCGCCAAAGACGCGATGAAGCAGATCCTCGTCAACTCGCGCATGTGCGCTGAAGGCCATCGCCCCATCTGCCAGGACACCGGCATCGTCACCGTCTTCATCAAGCTCGGCCAGGAGTGCCACCTGATGTCCGGCGACGCCCCCGCCACCATGACCCTTCAGGAAATGTGCGACCAGGGCGTCCGCGAAGCCTGGCTCGACCCCGACAACAAGCTGCGCGGGAGCATCCTCGCCGACCCCGCCTTCAGCCGCAAGAACACCCGCGACAACACCCCCTGCGTCGTCGAGGTCTCGCTCGTCCGCGGCAGCACATGCGATGTGACCGTCGCTGCCAAGGGCGGCGGCTCCGAAGCCAAGTCCAAGTTCGTGATGCTCAACCCATCCGACTCCGTGGTCGATTGGGTCCTCAAAACCGTGCCCACCATGGGCGCCGGCTGGTGCCCTCCCGGCATGCTCGGTATCGGCCTCGGCGGCACCGCCGAGAAGGCCATGCTGCTCGCCAAGCAGAGCCTCATGGACCCCATCGACATGCAGGAGCTCAAAGCCCGCGGCCCCCGCACGGACATCGAGAAGCTCCGCATCGATCTCTACGACGGGATCAACGCCCTCGGCATCGGCGCACAGGGCCTCGGCGGCCTCACCACCGTGCTCGACGTCAAGATCCTCGATTGGCCCACCCACGCCGCCAACCTGCCCGTCGCCATGATCCCCAACTGCGCCGCCACCCGCCACGCGCACTTCGTCCTCGATGGCTCCGGCCCGCAGTACCTCGACCCGCCCTCGCTCGAGCACTGGCCCGCGCTGACCTACGATCCGCTCAGCGGTGACAAGCCCGGCAAGCGCGTCAACCTCGATGCCATCACCCACGAAGAAGTCAAAAGCTGGAAGCCCGGCGAAGTCCTTCTGCTCAACGGCAAGCTGCTCACCGGCCGCGACGCCGCGCACAAGCGCCTCACCGACATGCTCAATCGCGGCGAAGCCTTGCCCGTCGACTTCCGCGGCCGCTTCATCTACTACGTCGGGCCCGTAAACGCCGTGCGCGACGAAGCCGTAGGTCCCGCCGGCCCCACCACCGCCACGCGCATGGACAAGTTCACCCGCCAGATGCTCGAGCAAACCGGCCTGCTCGGCATGATCGGCAAAGCCGAGCGCGGCGTCGCCGCCATCGATGCCATCCGCGACAACCAAGCGGTCTACCTCATGGCCGTCGGCGGTGCCGCCTACCTGGTGTCCAAGGCCATCAAGCACTCCCGCCTGCTCGCCTTTGAAGACCTCGGCATGGAAGCCATCTATGAGTTCGACGTGGTAGACATGCCCGTTACAGTAGCCGTCGATAGCCGTGGCACCAGCGTCCACATCACCGGCCCCGAGGAGTGGAAAGAGCGCATCGCCCACAGCATGGCCGTGGGCGGCGTCGCCATCCTCGGGCAGTAAGTGTTGCTGACCCGTCCTCGGCAATAAGTATCGCGTGCCGACAGCCTCCGCTTTCGAGGGCGTCATCCTGAGTGCAACGAAGGATCTCCGTATTCCGCCCGAAGCGCCGCTACACCATCGGGAAATCGCTAAATTTCACGCTCGTACGCGTCGAACGAAGTCACGGTAACCTTACCGCCACCTCGACTTTCGCTCCGCAAATGGCAGCCTTTGCCCACGCATGGGCATCCGAACTTCACAGGAAATGCCCTCCCGGGCATGTTCCTTTGTCCGCACTTCCCATTCGTGGACCGCTGTGAAAACAGCCAGGAGAAAACAATTGATGTTTCGTACGATCTGCAACACTCGAGTGCTGCCCCTAGCCGCTCTCGCAGCGGGCCTCTGCCTTTCCGTTTCTGCCCAGGAAGCCAATCCCACCAGCGTCGCACCCGGTGCGCGCTCCGCCGACGTCATCGCGCAAGGCCAGGACGGCACCTACATCTACCACGTCAATGTCGTGCAGCGTGACCTCGACGCCGTCAACTACCTGAACCGCAGCGGCTCCACCAACGTCGGCTTCCAGGGCACCAACCTGATGCCCCAGGCGCGCGGCGAAGCCAAGGTGGACTCCAAGACCGGCAAGACAGACATCTCCGTCAAGTTCGACCGCATGACCCCGGCCAACGGCTTCGGTCCCGAGTACCTTACCTACGTCCTGTGGGCTATCTCCGCGGACGGCAAGCCGCAGAACCTCGGCGAGTTGGAGCTTGCCGGCGACAACGCCAGCCTGACCGTAACCTCGGGCTTCCAGTCCTTCGGCATGATCGTGACCGCAGAGCCTTATTACTCCGTCTCCCAGCCCAGCGACGTCATCGTCCTCCAGAACGTCTTCCGCAAGGACACCCAGGGCATCCTGCAGACCGTCAACGTGCACTACGCTCTGCTGCCCAAGGGTCTGTATGCCAACACCGAAGGCTCCAAGGCCGTGATGCACCCCATCACCGATCGCGAGCACACGCCGCTCGCGCTTTATGAGGCTTACAACGCCCAGCGCATCGCGCTCAACACCGGCGCCGACAAATACTCGTCCGATATCATGTCCGAAGTCGCTCAAGACATCCAGGATTCCAAGCATCGCGATGTAAAGCTTGAGTTCACCTACGCGCGTCAGGCCGTGCAGCGTGCTGAAGATGCTCGTATCACCACCCTGCGCAAACAATCGGCAGAGCGCCAGCAGCAGGAGCGGGATGCGCGTGCTTCCGCCGAGCAGCAGGCTCTAGCCTCGCAGCAACAAGCTGCCGCGTCGCAACAGGCCGCCGCCGCATCACAGGCGGACGCTGCGCGTGCCCAGGCAGAGGCTGACCGCGCCGCTGCGGCCCGCGCCCAGGCAGAAGCCCAGAAGGCCCAGGCAGACGCTGCCGCGGCTGCCGCACAGGCCCAGGCTGCCGATTCGCAGCGTCAGGCTCAGGAAGCACAGAATAGCGTCGCTGCCCTGCGCTCCAAGCTGCTTGCGCAGTTGAACGCCGTGCTGCAGACCACGGAGACTCCCCGCGGCCTCATGGTCAACCTGAACGACGTGCTCTTCGACACAGGCAAGTACACGCTCAAGCAGAACACGCAGATCAGCCTGGCGCAGGTAGCGACCATCCTGAATCTGTACCAGAACCTGAAGGTGCAGGTGGAAGGCTACACCGACAACACGGGCACCGATCAGCTCAACCAGAAGCTCAGCGAAAACCGCGCCCGCGCCGTCAGCGACTTCCTCACCGGCCACGGCGTCCCCCCAGGCAACGTAACCTCCAACGGCTATGGGAAGAACGACCCCGTAGCCGACAACAGCAACGCAGCCGGCCGCGCCCAGAACCGTCGCGTGGAGCTAATCGTCTCCGGCGATGCCATCGGCGTGCAAACCACCTCCGGTCCCACCGGCGCTCAATAACAAAACGCTTCACGCATCCAACAGAATGCTTCGCACATACGGAGGCGCGAGAGAAATCTCGCGCCTTTCCTTTGCCTCCAGCCCTGAAGGCGCGACCCATACCAGCCTAGGCCGCAGCAAAGCG
>CAXSHQ010000207.1:0-7918 GCA_964236875.1 uncultured Acidobacteriaceae bacterium
CGTTCAACTCGCCTGCATCCACATGCTCCTCAGACGTTTATGAGACCGCTTCTAGAGTCGTCCGCGCGTGACAACACAGCCAAGTAACAGAAACGAGCGGATTAGATTCAGTTTGTTGATTACGGGGGAGTTGAGGAAGGAGATCCGGAGAGAAGCTGACGTTCTGCCACTGAACTACTCCCGCTCGCAGTTTGGATTCTAGCACTTAGCTTGCTTTGACATTCCCACTACCTCATCCCACCGCGTCGCGGGCTTGTTGAGCGTCAAGCAAAATGGCATGAGATGCAGCCGAACGCAACGTAGTCGATGTGGAAGGTGTCTCCGGCTCGCGCCGGCATGGGCCGCGTGAATGAGCCTCCCAGGATGATTTCGCCGGCCTGCAACTCGGTATCAAACGCAGCCAGCTTGTTAGCTAGCCAAGCCACGCCATTTGCCGGATGATTGAGTACCGCCGCAGCCACACCCGACTCTTCCACCCCTCCGTTCCGGTACGCAACCGCGGCAATCGTGCGCATGTCCGCGTCCATGGGCCGAAACGGACGGCCGCCCAACACCAGGCCGGCATTGGCAGCATTGTCGGAGATCGTGTCGAAGACCTTGCGCGTGACCTGCGTCTGGGGGTCCAGCTGCTGGATTCGCGCGTCGATAATCTCGGCGGCCGGCGTGACGAACTCCGTCGCTCGCAGCACGTCGAACAGCGTGCAATGCGGTCCGCGCAAAGGCCGAGCGAGCAGGAATGCCAGCTCCACCTCCACACGAGGCACGATGAAGCGGCTGGCTGGAATTTCGCTGCCATCTTCGAAGAACATGTCGTCAAGCAGCACACCGTAATCCGGTTCACTGATGTTCGACGAGCTCTGCATGGCCTTCGAAGTCAGTCCGATCTTATGACCGCGCATGCGGCGCCCGCCTGCGATCTTCTGCGTCACCCAGGCTTGCTGGATCGCATAGGCGTCCTCGATCGTGATGCCGGGAAACTCCAGAGAGAATTGCCGCAACTGCTGACGGCTCTTCTCAGCCACATCCAGCCGAGCGGCCAGGTCAGCAATCTGTTCGTTCGTCATAGACCCTCGCCCACCGCCGGTATAGCCGGGGCCGGCTTCTTGAACCGCGCGTGAAGGTTGTTCTGCTTCCACGTGCCCGCCTCGTTGAACTCGTTGAACTCCATGGAAAGCGCAAGATACCGCGTCGCGAAGATCGGCGCGAGGTGCTGCTGCATCATAGCGAACAGTGCATCGCCCACCGCTTTCTTCTCTTCCGCCGTGCGGCCCGCCCCAATCTTCAGGCTCGCGTGAACGAACGCATAGTCGGCCGCGCTGTCTGCGATGGCGTACTCCGTAAGCTCGACGGCTCGAGAACGAATGCCGCCGGTGGGAAACACACCACCCTGCGCCATGAGCACCGCGTTCGCTTTACGCAGCAGCTCGGGAATGTTTGCCTCGCCACGCATGTTGGCGGTGTACTCCACAATGAAGTGCGGCATGCGTCAGTCCTCTCGCTCCACAATCGTATTGCTGAGCCGTCCCACACCTTCGATTTCTGTGACAACCACATCCCCCGGCGCCACGTTCTCCAAGCCTTCCGGAGTGCCCGTCAGGATCACGTCTCCAGGGCTCAGCGTCATGAAGCCGCTCAGGTACTCGATCAACATGGGGATGCTGAAGATCATGTCGCTCGTGCACCCCTGCTGGGTCACACGGCCATTCACCGTGGTCGTCAGGCGCAGGTTCATCGGGTCCGGCACGTCGGCGGCGTCCACCAGCCATGGCCCCAGCGGCGTTGCCGCATCGCGGCTTTTCACACGCAAATTCGGTCGGTAGTAGTTCTCCAGGTACTCGCGAAAGGCATAGTCGTTCGCCACGGTATAGCCACGTACATAGTCATAAGCCCGAGCTCGGTGCACGCGGCGCGCTGTCTCACCGATCACTACCGCAAGCTCGCACTCGTAATGCATCTGCGCGACATCTCGGGGCCGCTCGGTCGTGTGCCTGTGTCCGCAGAGCGTGTTCGGCCCTTTCAAGAAGACAAGCGGCTCCTTGGGTGGCTTGAAGCTGAGTTCCTTTGCATGATCCGCGTAGTTCAGTCCGAGGGCGAAGATCGTGCCGGGCACAACCGGCGGCAGCCACTCCACCGCATCCTCGTTCAGCAGGCGGCCGTCTTGCATCTGCAGTCTTCCATCCCGCTCCTGCACGGTGTGTACGCAATCGTCGAAGACAACACGTGCGCTCTTCATAGCTCTTGCTCGCGCACAACTGGGTTGCTCAAGGCGCCAAGCCCGTCGATTTCGATGCGGACATTGTCGCCGGGTGAGGCAACCGGCGCAGCAGGCGGCTCGCCCACAAGAAGCACATCGCCCGGGCTCATCGTCAGGAAGTCCGTCACATCCGCCAGCAGCCTGGCGACGCTTCGCCGCAAGGTCGATGTATTCGCCTCGCCCCGCAAAACATCGTTCAGGAATATCCGCACAGTCAGCGCATCGGGATTGAACCCCACGCCCTCCGCCGCCACCGGCTCGCTCATGGGACAGAAGCCATCGCGAGACCGCTGCGCCACAGCCGGCCGGTAGAAGGACGCCTCCGGCACACTGACATCATTCGCAATCGCATACGCGCCGACGTAACTCAGCGCATCACGCTCCACAACGCGTCGCGCCGTTCGTCCGATGATCACGGCCAGCGTGCCGCCCATGCTCAGCGCAGGTACATCTCTGGGGCAAGGAATCCCCTCGCCGCCAGCGATCCGGCAGAGAGGAGGCTTGATGTACAGCACGGGCGCGCGCGGCGGTGCGTTATACGGCGCAGCATGCATTAGCGGCTCGAGAGCCGCGTAGGTGCCTTCGAAGTTCAGCGCCGCTGCATAGATGGTTGGCATGATTGCTTCAGGCTCCGCACCCGCTTACCAGCTTTCGTAGTGATAGTGCACCGGCTCCGGTTCCGCGGGGTTGTAGAGGTCCACGTCGGGTGAGGCTGTGGTCTTCTGCACATTGGCATACCGGCCCAAGTGAAAACCAAGCGGATGCAGGGGTTCCACGCCCTGGTGCAGCGCAATCACCTCACCTACCACGATCCAGTGGTCGCCGCCCTCATATACGTGGTGCGTGCGGCACAGCAGCGAAGCCAGACTTCCCTCCAGCCGCGGCACGTTCTCCTGCTGCACAAAGCGGAAAGGAGGCGGGCTCGGCTGCTTCCAGCCGCCCGCGAAATAGGTCGAGAGGGCCTGTTGATCTTCGCGAAGCACATTGACGGAAAAGCTCGAAATGCGCTCCACCTGCTGGCCCGTCCGGGTATGCTTTCCCGGGCAAAACAACACCAGCGGCGGCTCAAGCGAAAGCGAGGTGAAGGAGTTGGCCGTCATCGCCAGCACGTTCCCTTCCACTTCGTATGCGATGACTGTGACGCCGGTAAGGAAGCGGCCGACTGTCTGCCTGTACTGCTTGGGATCGATCGTCATCGCCGCCTCCTTGTCTTGTCTTCTACTCCTGCTGCGCCGCCAGCCAGTCTACCCTGCCGACTGATTCGCGTCCTGAGCGGTACTTTCTGCCGTGCTCTGCTCGAGGAAGCTACGCACACGGTCCATGTAGCGGCTGCGGTCGTGGGTGTTGATGAGCGCGCCGGCCATGCGCACCGGATCGCCGAAGAAGAAGCGCTCATACAGCTCCTGCCGGCTGGAGAAAGCGGACAAGCACGTATCCCACGCGAGCCGGAACAGCGGAATGCGTTCATGCGCTTCCACGCGCGCTCCCTGGAAGTAGCGACGGATATCGTCCGCCATGGGTCCACGCACATCGGCCTCACTGGGCATGGCGACCAGGCCGCTGGCGCCCATCTGCTGCAGAATCTCACGCATGCGTGGGTAGAGCTTGGGATACAGGTTGCGGCAGGCATCGAGCGGATCCCACGCCGGACGCATCATGCCGAACTCATCCAGCTCCGCATCTTCTTCGGATACCCGCAGGAACGCGCGCACCGTTTCCATGTTGATCCACACCTCGGCCAGCTTCTCCTGGATGTGCTGGAAGCCTTCAATGGCGATTGAGTTCGCCAGCAGCGAAGTAAGGCCCATCAGGTACTCGGTCTTCGCAAGGTTCTTGCAGAGAACCTGGTGCGTCATTAACGCCAGCGCACCCGTGCGGCCATAGGCCTGATTGCAGCGCAGCACGTTCTTGTGCAACATCACACGCTCCCACGGCACAAAGACATCGTCGAAGATGACGACGGCATCGAGTTCTTCGAAACGCGAGCTGAGCGGGTGATCGTAATGCGACCGGCCATAGTCGTAGCTTTCCCGCACCAGGAACTTCAGCCCTTTCGTATTGGTCGGGATGCTGAAGCCGTAGGCGTAGGGTGCATCTTCGTCCACATTCTTCAGCAGCGTGGACGGAAACACCATGATCTCTTCCGCGATGGGCAGTGTCGCCAGCAGACGGCAGCCGCGAATCACGATGCCCTCGCTGGTCTCTTCCTTGATCCGTGCGGCCAGATAAGGATCCACCTGCTGCGCTGTCCCTACGGCTCGATTGGCCTGCGGCGTGATCAGCGTGTGCGTCATCGAAAGGTCGTTCTCGCGCAGGTGCAGGTAGTAGTTCCAGGCATTGTCGCCCAGCCGATGATCTTCCTCACCCAGAAAGGCCGCTCCGGACGCGTAACCGGTCATGGCGCGGTTCATATAATCCGGCTGCCGGCCCATCATGCCGAAATTCGAGTCGGAGCGCATCTTCATGGCCTTGCCAATGCCCTTCAACTCGTCCTTGGTGCGCGGAATCATAAATGTCTTGCTCACTGAATTCCCCGTTGTCGGAGAGGTGTAGAGCATCTCGTCCTGATGCTTCCACTGCAAATCATAGAGAGACACCAAGCTTTCCGCACCGTTGCGAAAGGCTGGGAAGCTGGCCGGATCTTCGATCTGCCGGCCGCCGTACCAGATGTTCGGCGGGTTCGCGTGCAGGCTCTCAAGCAGGTCAGCACCCTTACGGGCACCCTTGGCGACGCGGGAGGTCGCGGCAGCGGGCGGGGTGGCTACTTCCATCGTGTTCATGACATTCTCCATGCGTCCAAATCCAGCATTCTTGAGGCGAAGGAAATACTAGGCTCCCCCTGGCGCTGCAGTCCAATACTCTTTCCTGCCAGTTTTGATACCTTTCGGGTATAAATACGTTATGGAGATTCGTCACCTGCGGTACTTCATAGCTGTGGCTGAGGAGATGAGCTTTACCCGAGCCGCCAAACGTCTTCACGTCGCCCAGCCGCCCCTCAGCCGCCAGGTCCGCGCCCTCGAAGAAGAGCTGGGCGTCTCCCTGCTCCTGCGCACGTCCCGGTCAGTGCGCCTGACTCCCGCAGGTCGCGTGTTGCTGGCTGAAGGCAAGTCGCTCCTGTCGCAGTTATCCGGCGTGGTGGAACGGACGCAACGCGCCGGAAACGCTTCGGCCGGCTGTGTGCGGGTGGGGTTCGCGACGGGCCTGGGGGACGCGCTGCAGAGCGCCCTGGAGCGCCACTTGGCAGGAGACCCCGAAGCCGAGGTCCATTTCAAGAACCTGCTTTCCTCCGAACAGAGCTTTGCGTTGCGTGAAGAAAGCATCGATATCGGCCTGATGCGGCCGCCCTTTGATTCTGCGGTTCTGGATGGTGAAATCCTTTATCAAGAGCGCCTAATGGTGCTTCTTTCCAGACGTCACCCCCTCGCGAAGGCGCGCACTCTCTCGCTACGCGAACTCGGTGATGAGACCATCCTGCTGCACAAGCGCAGTGCCTCCACCGGCATGTATGACAAGGTCATCGAGTTGCTGCGCGAGGCCGGCATCCACCCGAAGCTGGTGCAGACCCGCACCGGCCCCTATGAGGAGGCCGGCACGGTTCTCGTGGCATCCGGCAAAGGCATCTACATCGCCGCAGGATCGGCTATCTCCCATCCGGGTGCTAGCCGCGAGGTGCGAACCATCCCCCTTTCCGACCCGGACGCAACGATCGGCATCTGCATGGCATGGCGCAGGGACGAACGATCCAGCAGTGTGCTGGCGTTCCTGAACAGCATGCGCTCTGCATTGAGGAAGCTTGCTCGCTAGGGGGCTGCTTCCCTTCCTTCTCCGACCGCTCTGGAAGCAAGCGAAGCAGGAAGTGGGAAAAGATTACTTGCGCACTATGACCTCTTTGGTATAGGTTGATTTCGCTGCAACCTCACGGAGACCATAATGGCTTTGAGCACTGCCGGCAGCATCAGCCCCGCCTTCATCCAGGAAACGGAAGCGCGGCTCGCCGCCGCGGTCGTCCCGCATTTCATTGATGGGGGCTGGACACCGGGCGCACGCGGCGAAACCTTCCAGACGATGAACCCCGCAACCGATGCGGTCCTCGCAACCGTGAGCCGCGGCCATGCGGAAGATGTGGACCGCGCGGCCCAGTCCGCTCAGAAGGCGTTTGGCGTATGGAGTGGCCTCAAGGCGAAAGAACGCAAGCGCTTCCTGCTCAAGATCGCCGACCTGATCGAAAAATACGGCGACGAGATCGCGGTCACCGAGTGCCTCGATGCTGGACAGGCGCTACGCATTGTGCGCGCCCAGATCGCACGGGCTGCCGAAAACTTCAGCTTCTATGCGGAGTGGGCAGAACGCGCCATGGACGGCCGCACCTTTCCGGTGGATGCGGAGTGGCTGAACTACAGCCTGCGCGTTCCCGTCGGAGTTTGCGGCATCATCACGCCATGGAACGCTCCGCTGATGCTCTCCACATGGCGCATCGCCCCCGCACTGGCCACGGGCAACACCGTCATACTCAAACCGGCGGAGTGGTCGCCGCTCACCGCATGGAAGCTCGCGCAAATTTTCGAGGAAGCCGATCTTCCCCCGGGCACGTTCAACGTGGTGCACGGTTTTGGTGAAGAGGCTGGTGCGCCGCTGGTGGCGCATCCGCTTGTGCCGCTCATCACGCTTACCGGCGAAACCTCTACCGGGACAATTGTGATGAAGAATGCCGCCGAACAGATCAAGCGGCTTTCGCTGGAGCTCGGTGGCAAGTCGCCGGTCATCATCTTCGACGACGCCGATCTCGACCGCGCGCTGGATGCAACGGTCTTCCAGATCTACAGCTTCAACGGAGAGCGGTGTACGGCGAACTCCCGCGCCCTCATCCACGAAAGCATCTTTACCCCGTTCGTGGAGCGGCTGGCCGAACGCACCCGCGCGGTCAAGGTAGGCAACCCGCTTGATCCGCAAACCGAGGTCGGCCCCCTCATCCACCCGGAGCACCGCGATCGCGTGCTTGAGTACATCGCGATCGGGCAAGCGGAGGGCGCGCAGCTTGTCGCCGGTGGCCAGCGTGTCGGAAACACAGGTAACTATGTGCAGCCGACCCTTTTCACGGGCGAGAACAGCATGCGTATCGCGCAGGAAGAAATCTTCGGGCCCGTGCTGACGGCCATTCCCTTCCGCGATGAGGCAGATGCCCTCGCCAAGGCCAATGACGTGCGCTACGGACTTGCTTCCTACATCTGGACCGGCAATGTGGAGCGCGCGCATCGCATGGCGCTGAAGATCGAAGCTGGCATGACCTGGATCAACAGCCACAACGTCCGGCATCTGCCCACACCCTTCGGCGGCGTCAAGTTCAGCGGCACTCACCGCGAGGGCGGCGATCACTCCTTCGAGTTCTACACGGAGCTCAAGCACATCGCCGTTCCGCTGGGGTCCCATGCCATCCCCAAGTACGGAACGCCCGCAAAGCACTGACACGCTATTCGCAAGGAGCTTCGATATGCCGCAGATGCCTCACGTCGTCCGCATTGGCCAGGCGGTGTTCTACGTTACCGATCTCGCGGCATCGCGGTATTTCTACGTGGACCTGCTCGGCTTGAACGTGCTGCATGAAAACGCAGACTCACTCTACCTGCGCGGCACCGAGGACCGTGAATGGACGCTGAAGCTTGAGGT
>CAXSHQ010000207.1:7928-8317 GCA_964236875.1 uncultured Acidobacteriaceae bacterium
CGGCTTGAAGCATGTCGGCTACAAAGTGTGGTCCGACGCGGCGCTCGACGATCTCGTCGCTCTGGCCGAAGCGGAGGGCCTGCCCTACCGCTGGGAGGAGGAACAGGATCGCCCGAAGATTCTGCGCATGCAGGATTCTTTCGGCTTCCCGGTTGCATTTTACTTCCAGTCGCAACGCTACAAGTGGCTCTTGCAGGATTACCATCTGCATCGCGGCGCCGGCATCCAGCGCGTCGACCACAACAACGTGCTGACCCCGCACGTGGGTGCGATGACCGCGTGGTATCGCGATAAGCTCGGCTTCCGCCTTGTCGAGTTTTCCGAGGATGATGCGGGCCGCATGTGGGCCGCGTGGATCCAGCGCCGCGGCACCGTGCACGACCTCGCAA
>CAXSHQ010000208.1:0-5577 GCA_964236875.1 uncultured Acidobacteriaceae bacterium
GCGCGCAGGGTTTGAAACAAACAGCATCCTCTCCTGCCACGACATCTTCACCCGCTTTCCCGATCTGGTGCTCATCACGGAAGGCCGCCGTATGCCCTGGCTGCACGACCGGCTGCTCAGCGACCCTAATTTCGTCGTTCGTCCGTACCCGCTGCCCTCCTGGGCAGGCAGCAGCGCGTGGTCGGTTCACCGCCTCCACTCGGCTCCCCTGCCCTGCTGAGCATCTATAAGAATTCCGTGTCTCTTTCTCCCAGCGCGCCTCCCCCCGTTCCTCTTATCGGCGTTCTCGCCCTCCAGGGCGCCTTTGAGGTCCACGCCCGCCGCCTCGCCGAGCTCGGTGCCGTGACCCGCCTCGTCCGCAAGCCCGAAGACCTTGACGGCCTTGATGGCCTGGTCATCCCCGGCGGCGAATCCACCACCTTCCTCAAGCACCTCGAGCGCGCCGGCTTCTACGACGTCCTGAACGAGTTCGTTCACACCAGGCCTGTCTTCGGCACCTGCGCCGGCTGCATCCTGCTCGCTCGCGAGGTACTAAACCCGCCGCAGCGTTCCTTCGCCGCGCTCGACATCACCGTGGAACGGAACGCGTACGGCCGCCAGAACGACTCGGTTATTCTCCAGGCGGAAACTCCACTGCCCGGCGGTCCGTTGGAGATGGTCTTCATCCGCGCCCCCCGCATCAGCCGTCTCGGCGACGGAGTCGAGACCCTCGCCACCCGCAACGACGACCCCGTGCTCATTCGCCACGGCCGGCTACTGGCCGCCACCTTTCACCCCGAGCTCTCCGAAGACCGCCGCGTCCACGCCCTGTTTCTTGACATGGTGCGAGCAGCCATTACCTAGCCCTCACTACAATCAGCGCATGGCCTCCGCACAGCCCTTCCGCTGGTTCCTCCCCGCGGACGCCGCGCTGCACGGCCCCGCGCTCGACCACCATTTGCTCCTGAACCTCTGGCTGGCCTGTGCGCTCCTCGCGGCCGCACACCTGCTCGTTCTGCTCGGCCTGGCCGTTCGCCGCCGCGCCCATCGCCCCCTCCACTGGCTCACGCTCGAGTACCTGCCGCTCGCCGCGCTCACGCTTCTGTTTGCCTTTCTTGCCATCCGCGCTCAGCGCCTGTGGGCCGCGCAGCGCTATACCGGCTCCGACCTCGCAGCCATGCAAGTCGAAGTCACCGGCGTACAGTTTGCCTGGTACTTCCGCTACCCCGGCCAGGACGCCCGGTTCGGCCAGACACGCCTCGACCTCGTCGCCCCCGGTGAAGGCAATCCACTCGGCTTGGACCCGCACGACTCCGCTGCCACGGACGACATAATCCGCAGCCAGCTCGTTCTTCCCGCCAACCGCGAAGTCGACCTGACCCTGCGCGCGCAGGACGTCATCCACGGCTTCAACATCCCGGAGATGCGCCTCAAGCAGAACGCCGTTCCGGGACAGACTGTCCACATTCACTTCACGCCCACGACACCCGGCACCTACGCCATCCTCTGCACCCAGCTTTGCGGCTCCGGTCACTACCGCATGCAGAGCACACTTCGCGTTCTGCCTGCCACAGAGTTCGCCGCGTGGCTCTCGCAGCAGCAGCCGGCCGGAGCCCAACCGTGAGCACACCACAGCTCCCGTCGCACACCGCAGCTCCCGCCGTCCCGAAGCAGTCACTCCGGCGAGTCGCGAACCTCCTCTTCACCACCGACCACCGCCACATCGGCCTCGGCTACCTCGCGCTCTCGCTCGTCGCGGTCACGATCGGCACAGCGCTCTCGATGCTGATGCGCCTCCATCTCACCTGGCCTGACCGCGTCATCCCGCTTCACGGCCCCATCCTGCCTGAAGACTATCTCGCGCTCGTCACCATGCATGGCACGCTGATGCTGTTCTTCGTGATGACCGTGGCCCCGCAGTCCGGCTTCGGCAACCTCATCCTGGCCGCGCAGATCGGCGCACGCAACATGGCATTTCCGCGCCTCAATGCCGCAGGCCTGTGGCTCACCGCGCTTGCGCTGCTGACGCTGCTTGCCGCCTTCTTCGTCCCCTCGGGCGCGCCGCTTTCCGGCTGGACCAGCTACCCGCCGCTTTCCGTCACACCGCTCGCCGGCCCGGGCCAGGGCTGGGGCATGGATCTCTGGCTCGCGAGCATTGCCCTGTTCGCCATCGCCTCCACCATGAGCGCGGTCAACACTCTCACTACCGTAGTCAAGCTGCGCGCCGACGGCATGACCTGGATACGCCTTCCACTCACCGTATGGGCCTGGTTCACGGCTGCGCTGCTGGCGGTTCTCGCCTTCTCCGTGCTGCTTGCGGCGATCCTTCTGCTCGTCTGCGACCGCCATCTGCACACCGGCTTCTTCCTGCCTGCGCAGGAGCTCGTCAACGGCACACTCCTCACCCACACTGGCGACGGCTCGCCCCTGCTGTGGCTGCATCTGTTCTGGTTTTTCGGCCACCCTGAGGTCTACATCGCCATCATGCCCGGCATGGGCCTCACCTCCATGGTGCTGGCCAACTTCGCACGCCGCCCCGTCTTCGCCTATCGCCTGATGATCGCCACCACGCTGCTCATCGGCCTGCTCGGCATCCTCGTCTGGGGACACCACATGTTCGTGGCCGGTCTCAACCCCTTCGCGGGCTCGGCCTTCGCTATCTCGTCCATGGCTATCGCGCTCCCTGCCTCGGCAAAGGTCCTGAGCTGGATGGCCACCACCTGGCGCTCGCGCCCGCGCTTCACCGTGCCCATGCTGTGGGCGCTCGGCTTCGTTTCCCTCTTCATCACCGGCGGGCTGAGCGGCCCCATCCTCGCGCAGCCCATCCTGGACGAGTACCTCCACAACACCTTCTTCGTCGTCGCGCACTTTCACCTCATCATGGCGATGGCCGGCGTCTTCGGCCTCTTCTGCGCGATCTACTACTGGTTCCCGCTGGTCTTCCGCCGCACGCTTTCGGAGCCACTAGGCCGTTTTCACTTCATCGGCACCTTCCTCGGTGCGTACGCGACCTTCCTCCCCATGCACCTGGCCGGCCTCGCGGGCGAGCCGCGCCACTACGCCCAGCTCACCGGCATAGCGCCGGCGGCGAACGCGCTCCTCTCCCGCGCCATCCCCATCCAGACGCACGTCACCTTTGGCGCTTTCTGCACGGTGCTCGCGCAGCTTCCGTTCCTGCTGGCACTCCTCAAAGCGTCGCGCTCACCCGCCAACGCGCCAGCCAACCCATGGCTCGCCACCACGATGGAGTGGGCGCCCAACGCCTTCAACCTCGAAGCCAGCGAACCCGCATCCGCCCCGGCAGAGCCTCTCCTTGTTTACCGCGGTCCATGCCATTACACCGAAGACGGCAATGCCATGAAACCGCAGTGGGAGCCGCCCGCGACATCTCAAGCCGCACCGGAGTAAGCTGAAATTCAGCCGCCTGCCCGGCGCGCGTGCTCTTCAAATGCCTAGCGTCCTCACACCTCCCGAGATCCGCAGGCCCGAGCGCACTCACGATCGCGACGAGGGCGACCACGGCTCCGGCCGCCGTCCACCCCCGCCGCCTACTGACAAGCGAACCGGCGGCAACGGCGAAGGCGATAACTGGGGCGACCGTCCCCAGGGCCGCCGCGGACCCCGCGAGCGGCTTTCTCAAGTGCGCATGGGTCTGTTCTTCGGCCTTTTCGCGGTGCTCATGCTATTCGTGGCACTGGCCAGCGCGTTCTTCGTCACGCGCGCCTCCGGCCACTTCAACGCCTACGATCACTACATCAATGAGTGGCTGCCCACGGCTTTGCCGTCGGTCCTCTGGCTCGACACCGCTGCGCTGGTACTTAGCTCCGCCCTGGCCGAAGTCGCGCGCCGCAGTATGTTCCGCGAGCACGAAAGCCTGGAAGAGTGGCTCGGTCTGGGCCGCCCTATCTCGCGCCGCGCCAGTCTATGGCTTTGGGCTACCCTGGGCGCCGGCTTGCTGTTCGTCGCCGGGCAGGTCCTCGCCTGGAAGCAGCTCTACCCGCAGTACACCCGCTACGGCACCAACCCCAGCACGCACTTCTTCTACATCATCACGGTCGCGCACGCTGCTCACGTGGCAGTCGGCCTGGGAGCGCTTATCTATGCGCTCTTCGAGCTTCATCGCTCGCGCCAATTCGCCACCCGTCAGATCGTCGTCGACGCCACTGTGTGGTACTGGCACGCCATGGGCGCGCTCTGGATCGCGCTCTTCTGCCTGCTGGAGTTCTGCCAGTGAAACCGGGGGGTCAGCCCCTTTCTAACATTCTGTCATCTCGACCGGAGCGAAGCGGAGTGGAGAGACCCCTGTATTCCGGACCACCACGGAACCCCAAGCCTGGCCGCTTGCGCTTCACCCTTTGGCTCGCCAGCTTCCTCGTCTTCGCCTGGGCCGTGCAGGCCTGGGGCCAAGGCTGCGCCCAGTGCCTCGACAGCACCCGCGCCACGCCGCCGCAGGTCCAGGCTGCCTACCGTCATGCAATCTACCTGCTTGGCGGCGTCGGCGCGCTCCTCTTCATCGTCGGCACGCTTGTGATCCGCCGCGAGCGCTAGCCCGCTGTCTTCAACACCACTACTGTCGCCATCGGGTCCGGCGCCTTTGCGGGCAGCGTAATCTCCACACCGTCGGCCGTCTGCACCACCTTCAGCGCTTTGCGCGGGTCGTTCAGCACGTACGCTCCGGTCACGTGACGGGCAAGCGATGGCAGCTTAAGCGTGCCTTTCGGCCACGCAAACACTTCCACATACACCTGGTCCTTTCGAGTCGTAGACCGCCAGTCCCACACCGGCACCTGCTTCGGCTTCCCTGCCTTATCCACTTCCGTGGCGCTCGTCATCGTGTGCGACTGCGTGAACAGGCTGGCGCTCGTGCCGTAGATGGCTTCGCCGTTCACACTCAGCCACGCGCCCATCTCACGCAGGCGCTGCTGCTCGGGCTGCGGCACGACACCGTCGGCGTCGGGTCCCACATTCAGCAGGTAGTTGCCGCCCTTGCTGGCAATGTCGATCAGGTTGCGCAGCAGCGTTTCGGTAGGCTTGAAGTTCGTGTCATACGACTTGTAGCCCCACGTGTCGTTGATCGTCATGCACGACTCCCAGTCCCTGCCGTCGGGATACCCCGTGGCCGGCACGAACTGCTCGGGCGTCTCCGTGTCGCCCTGGTAACCGCCTCCCAGCCGGTTGTTCCAGATCAGCTTCGGATGCTGGTTCAGCAGCGTCACCACATCGGCAGCATCCTCCGGGGTCATGCGCTTGCCGGTATCGAACCAGATCACCGACGGAAACTCGCCATACTGCCCCAGCAGCTCACGAATCTGCGGAATCGCCTTCGTGTGCACGTACGTGTCGAAGTTGCCATCCTGCGCCTTGTCCCAGTGCCCTGTCTGCGCATCGTGCCCGGTCTCGACGTACGCATCGCCGCCCGGAGCCGTCCAGTCCTGCGACTGCGAGTAGTAGAACCCGAGCTTGATGCCCTGCCTGCGGCATTCGTCTGCCAACTCCCGCAGGGGATCGCGATGAAACGGCGTCCCCGCCACGATGTTGAAGCGGTCCGCGCCGGAATCGAACATGGCAAACCCATCGTGGTGCTTGGAGGTGATCACG
>CAXSHQ010000208.1:5587-8302 GCA_964236875.1 uncultured Acidobacteriaceae bacterium
GGTTGGAATCTGTTTGGATCCGATGCCGCCGAAATACCCGACCGGCTTCACGCCCGGTGTCGCCGGCGTCACGCCGGCGCGCTTGGCCGCCGCGAGTGTCATGATCGTGCTTTCCGCGCCGGAATCGAACATGGCAAACCCATCGTGGTGCTTGGAGGTGATCACGATGTAGCGCATGCCCGCGCTCTTGGCCAGCGAAACGATGTCATGCGCGCTGAAGCCTATCGGGTTGAACTTCGGCGCCAGCGCCTTGTACTCAGCGACCGGGATAGATCCGTGGTTCATGATCCACTCGCCCAGCCGCGGCACCTGCTTGCCGTCCCACGTACCCGCCGGCACGGCATAGAGGCCCCAGTGGATGAACATGCCGAAGCGCGCAGCGCGCCACCACGCCATCCGCGCGTCGCGTTGAGCGGGAGTCTCGCGGTCCTGGATTGACGGCACTGGATGCGTCTCCGCCATCGGCACAGAGCTGCCCGCTTGCAGCGAGACGCAGGCAGCGGCAAACGACATAGACACAAGAAGCAGCGATCTCAGGAGGGGGCGCATGGCCCACCATCCTATCTCAGCCACGCGGCTACTTTCGCTTCGCCAGCACCTGCAGATACTCGTTCCGTATCAGCGTGTGGCTCTCCGAATCCTCCGCCACGTTGACCGAAGTCCACAACGCTTCCAAATCCCCGGCGAGCGCCGCCTGCCCGGCGTCGTCCAATCGGCTGAACGCCACCTGCGTCGGCCCGAAGTAGGTGCGGAAGAACGTGACCGCTCCAGCCGGGTTCGTCGGAAGATCGAAATCGATCAGCGTAATTTCCAGGCATATCTCGTCGAAGTCCTTCGAGAGCCTCGCTCGCACCGTTTCTTTATCGCCCCACAGCACCGGGGGTGCAATGCCGGGTGTCGGAGACACGTGCTTCGCATTCACCTTGAACATCGCCCCGGAAAAGCTCGCCGGGTTCCAGTTGGCCATCGCCAGCAAGCCACCCGGTTTCAGCACGCGAGCCAACTCGGCCGCGACGATCTCCGGGCGCGGCGCAAACATCGCGCCGAACATCGTTACCGCGCCATCGAAGCTACCGTCCGCGTACGGCAGTTGTTCGGCGTCTCCTTCATCGAACGGCACATCGAGCTTCTCCGTCGCGGCGCGCTCGCGGGCTTGCTCCAGCAGGTTCGGCGCAATGTCCACACCGGTCACCTTGTAGCCACGCCGAGCCAGCGGAATCGCCACATTGCCGGAGCCGCACGCCACATCCAGCACACGCGCGCCGGCAGGCAGGCTCACTTGCGCGGCGAACGCATCCGCGCCAGCTTCCAGCATCTTCGCGATCATGCCGAAATCGCCGGCCATCCACGTCGAACGCATCGACGCTTTGATCTTTTCTATCGAGGGACCGGAGATCTCCATCTGCGTACTTTCCTCCATCGCATTCCTAAACAGCTATCGAAGTCTCCGCGACAAAGGTTTCACGGTCAAGCGAAATCTCATAGAACCTCTCTCCTGAAGGCAAGTGCGCTCCATTGCTAGACTGAGTGCAATGTTCCCGCGCGTGCTGGCTGTCGGCGCTCTTCTGCTGCTTCCACTCGCAGCGCTTCAGGGCTGCCACACGCAGACACCGGACCGCAGCGACACGGTTCGCTTTCTCATCGAAAGCTCCCCCACAAATCTCGACCTCCGCCAGGGCTCAGACGCCCAGGCCGAGCGCGTTGGCGCGCTTCTCTACGATGCGCTCGTTCGCAAAGATGAGCACTTCAACCTCATCCCCTGGCTCGCCACCGCGTGGGAGCGACCCGATCCGCAAACCTGGGTTTTCCATCTCCGCGAGGGCGTGCACTTCCACGATGGCAAGCTCCTCACTGCGGACGATGTCGCCTGGTCCATCCGCAGCATGACCGACGGCACACTCATCACCGCAAAAGGCGGTGCCTTCGCAGGCATCGATCGCATCGACGTCACCGCGCCGCTCACCGTCACCGTGCACACCAAGGCTCCCGACGCCGGGCTGCTCTTCAACCTCAGCGACGGCCTCTTCGGCGTGGTCGAGCGCGGCGCGGGCCGCGACGAAGGCCTTCATCCCGTCGGCACCGGCCCCTTCCACTTCGTCAGCCAGGTGCAGGATCGCGATGTCGTGCTGGAGCGCTTCGCCGGCTGCTGGGCAGGTTCGCCGAAGATTGCACGCATCCGCTTCGACGTCGTGCCCGACAACATCACCACCGCACTCGAGCTCAAGAAAGGCTCCGCCGATGCGGAGTCGAACGCCATCACTCTCGATGAAGTCTATGCCCTGCGCAACGTCCCCGGCCTGCGCACCGAGACTGCGCCCGGCTCCGTCGTCCTCTACGCCAACTTCAACGTCACCGATCCCACCCTGCGCGACCCGCGCATCCGGCAGGCCGTTGCCTACGCCCTCAATCGTCCGGAGCTCATCGACGCCATCTGGCGAGGCAGTGCGCAGCCCGCCGACTCGCTTCTGCCCCCAGGCCACTGGGCTCGCGCCGCCGATGCCGATCTCCCGCAATACGCCTTCAACCCCCGGGAAGCCGTCGCGCTGCTGGAGTCCGCCGGCCTCCACCCCGACGCCCACGGCATCCGCCTCCGCTTCACCCTGAAGACCTCCACCGACGAAACCACCCGCCTGCTCGCGCAGTCCGTCCAGCAGCAGCTTGCAGCCGTTGGCATCGCGGTAGAAATCCGCTCCGCCGAGTTCGGCACGTTCTACG
>CAXSHQ010000209.1:0-7053 GCA_964236875.1 uncultured Acidobacteriaceae bacterium
ACTCGAACTTGTCGACCGCCTTCATCAGGCCGATGTTGCCTTCCTGGATCAGGTCCAGGAACTGCAGGCCGCGATTCGTGTACTTCTTGGCAATCGAGACGACGAGACGAAGGTTGGCTTCGATCAGCTCGCGCTTCGCCTTCTCGGCGTCCATATCGCCCTGGATCATCTCGCGCTGTGTGCGCTTCACCGCATCGATGGAGATGCCCGCGTCGTGCTCCACGCGCTCCAGGTCCGTGCGGCAGTTCTTCTGCTGCCGCCGGTACTCCTTCTTCAGCTCCTCGGAGCGGGATGCCTCGAACTTCGTGTCCAGCGACTTGATCTGCCGCTCCAGCGTGCGCATGGAGTCGACCGTCTTGTTCACCTTGTCCAGCAGCCGCTTGCGCTCACCGTTGGTGTACTTCAGCTCACGCACCACGCGGTTCACGTACACCTGCTCGCGGCCCAGCGACCAGCGGCAGCGGCGCGCTTCCTTGCCCGACTTGAACTTGTTCTCTTCGACCTTCTCGTTCAGCTCCGCGACCTTTTTCTGGTGCTTCACCATCGAGTCCACTTTGGTGATCGTTTCGCGAACGCGCGCCTGCAGTATCTCTTCAGTGAGCTCTTCCTCGTCGAAGATCACCACTTCCTTGATGTTGCGCACGCCGCGCTTGAGATCTTCGCCCAGGCCCGAGATCTCGCGGATTACGATCGGCGAGCGCGAGATGGCCTTCATCACGCGCAGCTGCCCACGCTCGATCCGCTTGGCGATTTCGACCTCGCCCTCGCGCGTGAGCAGGGGCACGGTGCCCATCTCGCGCAGGTACATGCGCACCGGGTCGTTGGTCTTTTCGAGCATGCCCGGCGAAAGGTCGAGCTCGACGTCCTCGGACTCCTCGTCGCTTTCCGACTCCTCGGCAGCCCCGCGCTCTCGCCGACTCTCGCCCGAAAGCACCTCGATGCCCTGAGTGTTGATGGTGGTCATCAGGTCGTCCAGTTCATCGGGCGACGTGATATCTCCAGGAAGCAGGTCGTTTACCTCACCATAGGTGAGATAACCCTTCTCCTTGCCGGTATCAATGATCCGGTCTACGTCTTCTTCGTACTTATCCAGGTCTTCAGCCACAGCGGCGCTCCTCGTACAGGTCTCTGAGCGGGAAGGCGCGGCGAAAGGCAGCCGCGGCATGCTCCGGGACCAAAACAGTTAGATGTGAACCGGCGCACTCGCGTTTTCGCGAGCACACGGCTCCCGTGAGGTATCTTGGGTCGCTGGGAACTTGGGTTGCGGTCAGGGCCGCGGGCGCAGGCGGAAGCTCTCAGGGCGTCAAAGGCTTCGGCACTCGAAGGCGCAGGTCTCCAGCTTACAAAGTCTACTACAGAATAGACGTGACCCGCTGCGGGAAAGATGCAGCAGGATCAGCCAAGTCACCGTCTCCGGGCCGGTCAAGCTGCCGCCGGGCGCCCTAACGTTCTCCGCGCCCGCTGCGCCAGAGGCTTTTCGCCTGCGTACACACGGAAACGGCCCGGGAGATGTCTCCCGGGCCGTCTACAAATCTGCTGCAGGTGCTTACGGCTTTATGCCAACGGTACCAGGCAGGATCGGGGTCGCCACCGGCGTGGAGAGGCCCACATACTGCACCAGCGCGCCATCCTTGGTCGCCACCCACAGGTTGCCGGAGCCGTCCGGCGCCAGCGCGTAGGCTCCGGTCTCGCCGAAAGGCAGCGCCAGGCCGGCGTCCGGCGTAATGCCGGTGCCAGTGCCGGTCAGGCCCACGATGATGTCCGACAGAGGATTGGCCGTGGTGCAGTTGTTGGGACATACCCCCACCCACACACTGCCCGCGCCGTCAACGTGCACTCCCTCGTTGCCAGCCCGATAGCTCGCGTACCCCACGCCGCCAACTGTCTGGCTAAGGCCGCCCTGGTAGAACGTCTGCGCATTGCTGTTGTAGTTGGGGGGGAAGTACTCGTGGAGGGAGTCATACGCCGTCCCCCCGATTTCGCTGAAACCCCAGATGTTGCCCGACCCGTCCGTGCTGATGAAGTCTCCACCCGCGTTGAACGTACTAGTGAACCCCGTGCCCGGCGTGTACACATAGATCAAGTTGTTGCTGTTGTTGCTGTTGAAGCCGGAGCTAGCGACATTGCCGTTCGGCTGTACAGCCAGGTACCCGCTGAACTTGCCAGAACTGGGAGCCGTCAGGCTACCCTGGCAAACTCCGCTGGAATTGAACTTGTAAAGCGTGGTGGAGCCGGTGGTGAGGGACCCATGGTCACCGACATACACGGTGCCATCCGAGCCGAAGACCGTGGAAGTCGGAACGGAAATGGTCGCGCAACTCGTCGTGGTAGCCGTCGTGACGGAGCCGCCGGTGGAAAGCACCACTTCCCCGCCGAGCACACCCGACCAGAGCCGGTCTGAGCTGTCGATACCGACGTGAACGAACGGATTGTAGGTGGAGCTGGCTTTGGTCACCGTGACGGGCGAAACCAGCAGGGCCCCCAGCGGGCTGTACTTCACAAAGGTTGTGGTCGTGTTGTTTCCCGCTTCGTTGGTGCCGCGCGTCCAGAGATTGCCTTGAGAGTCCACCGCCAGGGAATAGTTATGGACATAGTCGGTGTCGCCGGACCCCAGCGAGAGGTTGTTGCTGTACTGAGCCGTTTGATATTGGAGCCCGAGTGTCCAATCCTTCGGTGCGCTCCCCAGAGCGGGAGTGAAGGGCGCTCCCGTCGCGGTGCCCAGGGCAAACAGGTTGGCGTTGGGGTTCTTGGAAAGAAAGGGCGCCTTTGCCAGGTTGATGGCGACTGCCGCTGTGTCGCTGGAAGTCGCAGATTGTGTATCCGTAAAGAGGCTGGAGCACCCCGGTGAGCTCGCGCCCGCCGAGTTGACGCAGCTCGCCAGTGCGTTGGCGACGGTGTTGAGCTTCGCAGCGGGCACCTGCGCCGCGGCATTCTGCGTAGCGCTGCTTACCTGGCCCGTTCCCAGGTTCACGATGTTAAGCGCGGTCGCCATGGCGTTCTTCGCGGCCGTTACCGCGAGCGAATGCGTGCCGGGGTAGGAGATCTGCGTGGGAGAAGAGGCGAAGCCGGCCAGCGCATAGGCTGTCACCGCGGTGGTCACCTCGTTGGTCACGACGTAGGTCGTTGGCGGAGAGACTGTGCTCGAAGAGGAGCACGCGCCCAGCGGCGCCAGCAGGCCGATCGCGGAGTTGTTCGTGGAGCCTGTCCCCGTTTGCGGGTTGCCGCCGACGATGTAGAGATAGGCCTGCGTGCTCGCCGGGCATGCCACGGCTGAGCTGATACTGAAGTTCCCGCTCGAGTCTGTCGGGACGTAGTAGTTGGTGCCGTCCGAGGTCGCGCCGTTGCTGGCCTTCAGCAGGGAGTTCGACGCCGTGCTGTAGCCGCCCGTGCCTAGCGCGTATACATACACGCGTGCTCCGGTGATGGGTTGCTGGCCGCCATAGGCCTTGCCGCTGATCGTGCCCAGGCTGCCCGTGACCGGCGAGTCCGTAGACGAAGCCATCTCCGAGCCCACGCCGCAACCGGCGAGCACGGCAGTGCAACCAGCCAGCAGCAGTCCGCTGATCGCTGCCCGAAAGTTTACGGAACTTACACTTCCCGCCATATTTACTCCTGTTGACTGCTCTAGGTAATAGGTAATAGCCCTGTTGTGCTATAGGTCTATCTACTGTACGCCCAAACAGATCGTCCATTGACGATTTTCGGCCTTCACTGTTGTCTATCTGGGTCTCTCCCCCCTGCCCCGAAGGTGCTTCGAAAGGTTACCGGGCGCACCCTTCCGCGCCGCGCTACCATCGAATGAGCGATGCGGCACTTTCTCCCCAACCCGGCGCATACCCGCGTGCACACCCCGCGGCCCGGCTTTCTGTAGCCGCACTACTGCCGCTCCCTGCGCCTGTAGTGGGTCCCCAAACCCTGCCCCGTTCCTGCTTCCTTATTCCTGCATACTCCGGATACCGCCATGTTTGACCGTCTCGACCAGATTGAAGCCCGTTATGAGGACCTGGGCCGCCAGTTGGGTGACCCCGCCCTCCTTGCCGACCAGAAGAAGTTCCAGGGCGTCGCCAAGCAGCACCGCGACCTCGAACCCACGGTGGATGCCTTCCGCGCCTTCCGCAACACGCAGACCGCCGTCGCTGACGCCCGCGCCATGCTGAGCGAGAACGATGCCGACATCAAGGCCATGGCCGAAGAAGAACTCGCCACGCTGGAACCCAGGCTGACCGAGCAGGAAGAAGCCCTCAAGGTCCTGCTGCTGCCCAAGGACCCCAATGACGAAAAGAACATCGTCATTGAAGTCCGCGCCGGCACCGGCGGCGACGAGGCCTCGCTCTTCGCCGCGGAGGTTTTCCGCATGTATCTCCGCTTCGCAGAGCAGCACCGCTGGAAGGTAGAAGTTCTCTCCGAGTCGCCCTCCGACGTTGGCGGCCTCAAGGAAGTCACGGCCATTTTCGAAGGCGACAAAGTCTACTCGCAGATGAAGTACGAGTCTGGCGTGCACCGTGTGCAGCGCGTCCCGGCGACTGAAACGCAGGGCCGCGTCCATACTTCGGCGATTACCGTGGCCGTGCTGCCCGAAGCCGAAGAGGTGGACGTGAAGATCGAGAACAAAGACCTGCGCGTTGACACCTTCTGCTCTTCCGGCCCCGGCGGCCAGAGCGTGAACACCACCTACTCGGCGATCCGCATCACGCACCTGCCCACCAACACCGTCGTAAGCTGTCAGGACGAAAAGTCGCAGATCAAGAATCGCGAAAAGGCTATGCGCGTACTGCGCGCGCGCCTGTATGAAGTGGAGCAGGAGCGCCTGCACCAAATCCAGGCCGCGCAACGTAAGTCGCAGGTTGGCTCGGGCGACCGTTCCGAGAAAATCCGCACCTACAACTTCCCGCAGAACCGCCTCACCGACCATCGCATCGGCTTGACCAACCACCAGCTCGCGATGGTCATGGAAGGCATGCTGCAACCTACCGTCGACGCCCTCATCGCACACGACACGGCTGAGAGGCTCAAGGCCGAAACAGCTGCTGCATAAGCAGGGCTCTGCCTCAACACCGCTGAAATGCTCAAGGCAGAACAGCCGCTGCATAAGTAGTGCTCCGCCTCAACACAGCCGAGAGGCTCAAGGCCGAAACCGCCGCCTGAGCACACTTCCATCGCACACCGGATGCCCCACCCGTGACGGCCCCATCGTCACGGGCGGGCTTCACCCTGCCCAAGTGCCAGGATGGAGACGGATCCGGTGTGGCCGAAACAGGTACTGTGCGCCGCTCCTCACACAACATCCCAGCCCAATCCGGTGTCTCACTGTACATGCCCTGCGAGAACCGCGTGGCTGATTGTGAGGACTCATGAACAATGCAGCACGTTTCGCAACCCGCCTTGGCACACCACTCCTGGCGATGACCCTGGGCCTGACTTTGCATGCTCAGCAGTACGGTCAGCCTTCCAGCCAGAACGGCCCCCCGCCGCAAGGCCAGTATGGTCAACAGCAGGGTCCGCCTCAGGGGCAGGGCTACGGGCAGGGCAATGGCCAAGGCTATGGACAAGGCAACGGCCAGGGGTACGGTCGCGACCAGGGACCGGGCTGGGATGCGCCACCGAACGAGTTCTCGGAGATTGGCCGCCGCGGCTTTCATGACGGGCTCGAAGCCGCACGTTTCGATTTCGGCCAGCATCGTCCCATGGCCTTCCAGCGCAACCAGCAATACCGCCATCCGCCTACGCCCGGCCGTTTCCGCGACGACTACCGCAACGGATTTCAGCGTGGCTACGAGCGCGCCGCCAACCGCATGATGCAGCGCCAGGGACCGCCGCCCCCGCCTCCGGGCCAGGGCTATGGCCACCCGCGCTAGTCAAGCTGGAGCAAGCAGACAACAAGCTGTACAAGAGGAGCTGCCGAGGCAGCTCCTCTTTTCTTCCGGTGCTAGTCTCAGCCCATGAGTCGCACTTCGCCTTCCCGCTTGCTTCTTCTTTGCGGAACCGCGTGGCCCTCAGCGTTGCTGGCCTTGGCCGTGGCGACCAGTGCCTCCGCCCAAAGCAAGCCGACCGCCTTCACGCTCCAACAGGCTCTGAGCGCTCCCTACGCCACCGAACTTACTCCATGCCCCGCTTCCACCAGCACGTTCTTCGCTTGGGTGGAAGACGCGGAAGGCCGCCACAACCTGTGGATCGGTAACGGCCTCTCACCAGCGCAGGCTTTGACCCACAACACGGAAGACGACGCGCAGGACATCACCGACCTCGCGTGGTCCCCGGACTGTCGGCAGATCGGCTACGCCCTTGGCGCGAGCACGGGCGCCGGCGGTCAGCCCGCCAACCCCGCACATCTGCAAAGGCCCACACCGCTGCGCATTGTCGTGCAGCCGCTTACGCCGGACGCCTCCCCCGCCGGGCCGCCTGTCGTGATCGGCGAAGGCCGTTCTCCGCTGTTCCTACCGGACGTTCCGCCCACCGTCCTGGCGCCCGGCAGCAAGAGCCTCGTCTACCTTCGCAACAGCCAGATCTGGACAGCATCGCTCGACGCGCCTGCTTCTGCTCATCAGCTTGTTTTCGATCGCGGCTCCGCCAGTCAGCTCACCGTCTCCTTCGGCGGCTTCGGCCCCCTCCTGATCGCCTACATCAGCACCCGCCGCACGGAGGGCCACAGCCACAGCTTTCTCGCCCTCTACGATGTGCGCAGCCACGCGCTTCGCTTTCCAGGAGCGTCTACCGGCAACGATCTTTCTCCCGCCTTCGTGGACGGCGGCTCATCCGTCGCCTGGCTGCGCCGCGCTTTTCAGCAAGCCACCGACTACGCTCCCAACCGTGTTTCACCTTATCCGTGGTCGATCCAGATGCTTCAACTCACCCGCGGCGAGGGAGACGAAGAAGACCTCCCGGCCAATCATGAGTGGCCGGTCCGCACCGTGTACACCGCTCCGCCAAACCGCCCCGGAAGCGTGCTGCCGCACATGTCTACCGGGGAACCCGGGCTGCTCTTTCCAGATCCCGACACGCTTGTCTTTTCCAGCGAAGCCGACGGCTGGAACCATCTCTACGAGCTTAAGTGGA
>CAXSHQ010000209.1:7063-8284 GCA_964236875.1 uncultured Acidobacteriaceae bacterium
GCCGCGCCAAAGCTCCTGACGCCCGGCCCTTACGAAGTCGAAGACCCGGTCATCGACCGTTACGAAAACATGGTGTATTACGCAGCCAACGACCCAGGCAGCGACGCGCTGAACAGTGACCGCCGCCACGTCTTCCGGCTGAACTTCCATCGGGACCCACGCTACCCCTACATGGTTCCACAGCCGGTGACGCAGGGTGCGGGCATCGAAACGCACCCGCACAGCGCCTATCCCAACGTGGCTACGCTCGCCTCGTCCGTGAGCGAGCCCATGCACCCGGTGCTCTGGGACGCGCAGGGCAAGCCCCAGCCGTTTCGCCCGAACCGGCTACCCGCCGACTATCCCGGCGCGCACTTCGTTACGCCGAAGCAAATCCTTCTCCGCTCCACCGACGGCATCCGCCTTCACGCGCAGCTCTTCGAGCCGCCCACACCGCTCGCCCCCGGCCATCGTCGCCCTGCCATCCTGTTCTTCCACGGCGGCCCCAACCGCCAGATGATGCTCGGCTTCCCGCCCATGGACTACTACTCGAATGCCTACGCGATGAACCAGTACCTCGCCTCGCGCGGCTTCGTGGTGCTCTCCGTCAACTACCGCTGCGGCATCGGCTACGGTCTCGACTTCCGCCAGTGTCTGCACGCCGGTCCCGAAGGCGCCCGCGAGTACAACGACGCGCTCGCCGCTGCGGCCTGGCTGCGCGCCCGCCCTGACGTTGACCCCAAACGCATCGGCATCTGGGGAGGCAGCTACGGCGGCTACTTCGTCGCGCTCGCTCTCGCGCGCAACTCCAACCTCTTCGCAGCCGGCGTCGACTTCCACGGTGTTCACGAGTGGCGTCCCGGCTCCTACGAGCCGGAGGACTGGCTGCGCGGCTCCGCCGCCGACGAAGACCGCCGCCGTGCCCTGGCGCACAAAAGCTCCCCCATGGCCGACATCCGCCGCTGGCGCTCGCCCATCCTGCTCATCCACGGCGACGACGACTCCCACGTCGCCTACAACCAGACGCCCATGCTCGCCGACGCCCTCCGCGCGCGCAATGTGCCCGTCGAAGAGCTCATCTTCCCCGACGAAGTCCACGGCTTCCTGCTCCACCACAACTGGCTCCGCGCCTACGAAGCCACCGCCGAGTTCTTCGAACGCAAGCTCCACCCCGACCGCTAGCGCCTGCTCGCACTTCGCTCAACCTCAGAAGTGTCATCTCGACCGGAGCGAAGCGGAGTG
>CAXSHQ010000210.1:0-8258 GCA_964236875.1 uncultured Acidobacteriaceae bacterium
GCTGACGCTCAACGGCGCGTCGCCCGCCTGGTTGACCAGACGGGCGAGCTCCTGCAGCGCACGGATCAGACGCTTCGCGCCACCGGCACGCCGGCGGCCGAGGCCCGGTTCCGCAAGAGCATCGACACCTACTACTGCGCGTCGCGTGCCCTCAAGGCGACGATCGCCGATGAGGATCGCGAGTCCTATGGCGGCGATCTGGACCAGGACACGGTCAATCTGCTGCAGGGCAAGGTTCTCCATGATCGCGAATACCGCATCATGCAGCGCGTGACCAACACGGCGAATTATGCGACCGGCAACACGCTCGCACTCTCGTCGACCGCGCTGTGGGACAACGCGGCGAGCGACCCGCTGAGTATAGGCAAGCGGGCGCGCACGGTGATTGCGAAGGGTATCGCCATGCGGCCGAACCGCCTCGCACTGGGGTTCGACGTGGCCGAGGCGCTTCGCGTGCACCCGCAGCTCCTGCAGCGGTTCCAGTACACGACGGCGACCGGCCAGCTCAACGACCAGCAGCTCGCGCAGGTGTTCAACGTCGAGAGGGTCATCATCGGCGGCACGGTCACGAACGATCCGGTCAGCGGCCTCAATTCCTTCGACTGGTCCAACTTCGCGCTGTTCTTCTACACGGACCCGGGGACGGGCGCGGCCGGCGTCCTCGGTGCGACCAGTGAGGAAGGCACGGTGCCAGTGCAGTCCACCAGCTTCGGCAAGAGCTTCACATGGATCAACGGCCCACAGACCGTCAATGGCTATGGCGTGGTCAAGGCTCGCCATCCCGACGCCACGGCCAAGTCCGACATGGTTGGCGTGGACTGGTACTCCGACGAGAAGATCACCGCTCCGGACGCCGGCTTCCTTGTAACACCCGTGCTCGGTACGCCGGGCGGCAACTAAAGCTAACCCGCGGCAGGTTGCAGCTCGGCAGGTAGCGAGCTTCTAGTCCGCACAATCGGCCGGGGTGGCGACACCCCGGCCACCAGTACAAGTCCCAACCCGGAGAAACTCCATGGCTCCCGTCAAAGCTGCAGCCGTAGTCCGCGCACCCGCCCCTGTAAAGGCCGCCGCCCCCGCGCCGCCCGCCCGCGTCGCCCCCGCAGCCCCCGCAGCGCCCGCTCCTTCGCTCGCTCCCAAGCAGCTCTACCGTGTCCTGCGTCCCATCCTCCACGGCAAGACGCCGCTGGTGGTGGGTGATCTGGTGGTCATGCACCCGGAGCATGCCGACCAGCTCGTGGCCGATGGCGCTCTCGCCCATCACATCGTGCCGCAGGAGGTGAGCCGCGTGCTGGACGCGGAGACCGGCCTGGCGGTCGAGGAGGGCGCGGTGCGTGCGCCCGACGCCGAGCTGCTCATCGCGAAGGCGGCCGAGCTCGCCGGCAAGGTAGAGACGGACCCCACGAAGATCGAGGCTGCCGAGGCCGAAGCGCGTGCCCAGGCGAACGCCGCAGGCACTGAGCCCGTCGTTGCTGCCGTGTTTACCGCCTAAGTCGCCATGCCCTACGCCACCATCGACGACCTCGTCCCGTTGCGGCTCACGGGCGAGGACCTGACGGAGCTGACCAACGACGATCCGGACGCAACCTCGCCGGATATGACGGTGGTCAGCGCGGCCTTCGCCGAGGCTACGGGGCTGGTGGATGGCTACTGTGGGCAGCGCTACGGGACGCCGCTGCAGGCGAGCGCTATGGTCAGGGCGATCATGCTCGACCTGGTTACTTACGCGCTGGCGACGCGGCGGCGGCAGACCAAGCCCAACGAGACTTGGTCTGAGCGCCGCGACCAGGCGATCGCGCTCCTCCGCGATGTGGCGGCCGGCAAGGCTTCACTGGATCAGCCCGCCACCGCCGCGCAACCGCAGTCGTCGTCGGCTTCGGTGACGACGCCCACCACTCCTCTGACGTTCAATGATGACTACCTTCGGGGTTTCTGCTGATGCCGCAAGAGATCGTACAAGTGGAAGGCCAGCGCGTCACGCTCGCGCTCCGCCGCTTCTCGCTCTCGCTTCGCCAGCGGGATGAGCTGCTCAAGGGCATCGCTGCGGGCATGCTGGTCAGCCTGCGGCGCACCTTCCGTGAGCAGGGATCGCCCTCGGGCAGCTGGGCGCCGCTCGCGCCGGCAACGCTGCGCAGCGCAAAGAGCAAGGCAAGCGCCGGCCGCAAGATCCTCATCCTTTCCGGCAAGCTGCTCAACTCCATCCAGTCGCAAGCCACGCCGGGGGGCATCGTGATCGGCACCAACCTGCCGTATGCCCGCGTGCAGCAGGAAGGCTCCGCCGATCGCGCGGGTGCTGCCATAGGCCCGCAGGCCCGCATCGCCGGCCGCGGCGCTTCAGTGGGCAAGCACTCGCGCATCTTCCTGCGCGAGATCCACTACGGACTCCGCAGCGTCACGGGCAGAGACGGCAAGCAGCATATGGTGCCCGCTGCCGAACGCACCGGCGAGCATCGGGTCAGCGACAAAAACGGCCGTTCTCGCAATGTGAAGGCTGCGTACCAGGGACCGCGCCTGCAGCAGAACGTGCAGGTGTCGGCGCACACGGCTTTCCAGAACATCCCGCCGCGCCCGTATCTCGTGTTCCGTCCGGACGACGAGCCGCGCATCCGCGGCCAGGTGCTGGAGTTCATCCAGCGTGCCGAGCAGCAGGCCGGCCTCGCCCAGGGTGGTGCGTGATGGCGCTCCTGACGATCGTGCCCGTGAAAGACGCCCTTGTCGCTTTCCTCAAGGCGACGATGAGCAACGCCTACGGCAAGCCCGTCGACGTGCAGGAATCCGGTTCCGGCGACTTCGACAATGACGGCCAGCTCGTGTTGAAGAAGATCGCCATCCGCGTGCGCTTCGGCGACGGAGAGTTCGGCCAGACGCGGGACATCACGCGCACCACGCTGTCTTCCAGTCTCTACTTCCAGGTCGTCTGTGCGCATGGCAGCCTGCGTAGCGAGAATGAGCAGCGCGATCGCACACTGGAGCTCGCCGCGTGCGCGGTAGGGCTGCTTGGCGGCACGCGCCTGGTACTGCCGGACGGCACGCGTTCCGAGCCCATCCTGGTCCGCGGCGTCGCGCAGATGTCCGACGCATATGGCCCGGTGGCGGATTGCTACGGCGTGTCGATCGAGGTGGGCGGGTTCCTCCAGCTCTCCGGCGAATACGCTGCAGGCTTCTCTGTCGCAGGAGGTGCGCAATGAGCCCTCGTTTCCGTCCGGACTTCGTCCATGTCCGCCTGAGCGAGCATGGCCGCGCGTTCGCCGGCGAAGGGGAAACGCTGCGGATCGCCACCGGCCGTTTCCACTACGTCTTTACGGGCGCGCAGCCCGTCGAGGTTCTCCGCTTCGCCGAGTGGCCGCAGATCGCGGCCGACGTGGACTCGGCGGGGCACCCACTCTTTGAGCTGGCGGGCGATGACGCCGCGCCGGCGGAAAACGGAGCCGAGTAATGTCAGTCTTCCAGGTCCAATCCAAACTCACTCGCCAGTTGGTGATCCCCGTCAACAAGCAGGCGGACTTCGGCACGGCCGTGCCGGATGCCAATCTCACGCGCGTGCAGCGCTTCGATGGCTCGGCCGTGATCGACCGCGGCACCGAGCGGCGCTCAGATCGAGGCATGAGCGGCAAGGGTTACAGCTTCGCCACCAACAGCCAGAAAACGATGAACGCTACCAAGTTCGACGGCGTGAAGGTCGAGGCCACCGACTGGATCTCCGCCTGGGTGCTGGCGAACCTGATGGGCAAGATCGTCACGACCGGCAACGCAATTCCGTACGTGCATACCGTCACCTTCGACGAGACCACCCGGACGGCGATCCCCACCACGGTGTACGTGCGCGACACCGCCGATCTGGCCACGCGGCTGCTCGACGTGATGTGCACGAAGGCAACGTTCACGATCCCGGCGAAGGGCTCTGTCTCGCTGGAGTTTGACCTGCAGGGCACCGGCAAGGAGACGGCGGGCCTGCTGGTCACCGCTCCCACCATTCCGGCCGAGACGTACCTGATGGGCAACGATGCCGTGCTGAGCTTCGGCCCCGTGGGTTCGCAGGCAGACTTCACCGGCCGATTCATGTCGGCGACGATCACGGTGGACAACCAGGGCATGGTGCACGAAGCGCCGGGCGGCGGCCTGTATGCCCTCTTCATGAAGCGCGCCGATCCGAAGTTCGGCGTCCAGGTCACCATCGCTTCGAAGGAAGTGGATGACATCCTCACCCACTACAAGGCCGATGACAAGATGGCGTTGACCTTCACCATCGCCTCGTCCGCCAACTGCCGCCTCGTCGTCACCATCCCGAGCTGCAACCTGAAGACCACCAAGATGGGCTTCGATGGCGACATGCCCGTGTGGAACATCGAGACCGACGAAACCACCACCTACCAGAACGGCAACACACCGCCGATCACGTTTGCGGTCACTAGCTCGGAGCCGGCGTTCATGATCGCGCCGGTCTAAACCAACCCTGCGCAAGCGAAGGAGCCACGATGGCGAAGGAAACCCTGATCGACAAGTTGACTGCGGCGGAGCCTGCCAAGCACGGCCGCGATCTCCTCGTCGGCCTCGGCTGGGCGGCTCGCTGGAACGGCCTCAACTTCCTTACCCAGACGGGCTTCGCTGTTGTGGATTCGCTTTGGGGCCTGGAGCACTTCGTCAAGCCGTAGACGACGTGAAGAGCTGATGGCTAGATGGCCGTGTAAAGGGTTGCGACCTTCCGCATGAAAGGAAACCATGCAACAGTCACCCAGCGTTGGACGCATCGTCCACTACCACTCCTACGGCACGCCAGGCGGGGAGTATGAGCCGCTCCCACGCGCCGCCATCATCACCGAGGTGGGCGGGTCTGACCCCCGAGTCGAAGTCTCCGGTGTCGTCGGGTTATGTGTTCTGAATCCGACAGGACAGTTTTTGAACCGCGACGTGCCCTACTCGGAGACGCCGAAGTCTGGGCATTGGAACTGGCCACCGCGTCAGTAGCGGGAGAGGAAGCAAGGATTGCCGCTTAGTTACCTTTTGTGCAGCGCGGCCCAAGCGACCAGAAGGGAGCCGATCGATATGCACCAACCTACGATGGGGCTGAACGATTCGACAAATTGTTTTCTGTCTGCACGTCGCGTTCTCTTGATTTCTCGCCTGAGCAGACTTTCGCCTTCATCCGTTAGAGTGGCAACGAATTGGACCCCGTTCTGTCTAAGGCTACCTTCCGGAATAGATATCCCGAGACGAGTCGCTGTCCTTCTCAGGGCAGCTTGCTCGTACATCCACATCTTGGAGTGTTGGACCTCCACTTGCCGGATCAACTCGTAGAACTCCGCTAGGTCTGTGGAGGGATCAGTAGCGTTCTCGATACGCAGGTTGAGAGCTTCAATGCGCTTCCTGTACATTTCTGCCTGTTTGCGCTCGCCCGCCTTCTTCGCTCGCTCGACTCTCCACAACCAATCCATGGCGGAAAGGCTAACACCCCTCAACGCTTAACCTCACTGTCTGCCCGGAGCGCGGTGGCTCCCGCTTCGGGGATAACACCTCAGCCGCAGTACCCGTTGCACTTCTACAGCGACGGTCGAGCAGCGCGTCCTACGGCGCTCTCAGGCACGGCAGGGTTCCTCACCCTGGGTTTTGCTGGTCCCGCCAGCACCACAACACATCCGCAGCACCCTAGAGGAGAACTCATGCTCGAACTCACCGGCAACCGTGTCATCGCATTCAGCGTGCGCAAGCGCGCCTACACCCTCACCCTCAAGCCCATCTCCACCGAGATGTGGCTGAAGTACTTCGGCGATATCGTCTCAACCGAGCAGCGCAACGAGCAGGGCGAAGTCGAGTCCAGCTTCGACGTGGACGGCGCGGCGATCGCGCTGCTGGAGTCCGCCATTGTGGACTGCAGCGGCTACAAGCTCCCTGACGAAAAGAAGCAGGCGGGCGGCTGGCAGAGCGCGCTGCCGATCGCGCACCGCAAGGCCGCGGCCGACATGCTTACGGCTACGTCGATTGACACGCTTCCAGATGATGACCCGCTTGCGGCCACTCCGTTCGGCACCACCGCTGTGGCGCTGCAATCCCTCTGGACCGCCGACGATAAAGGCAACATGCAGGTCATCACCGGACTTCGCCACGTCTTCAACGAGCCCACGGCCGAGCAGCAGATGCGCTACTCGCGCGCCAATAGCCGGTCCGTGGTCGACGGCCGCATGGGAACGACTCGGTACCTCGGCGGCCAGGACGTGATGGTGGGCCTGTATGACGAGCTGGTGACGAACGTCTTCGGCTACAGCAACAATGCTCTCGCTCTCGATGGGGCGGGCAAGCCTGAGATCGCGAGCGCGATGGACGCCTGCCACAAGGTGGTCGCCATACGTGCTCTCTTCCGACCGGTGGAGATCGAGTAGCCATGTACCAGCCAGCGCGTGACCGCGGAGGTGTCGCCCTCGTGCTCGACGAGATCTTCGAGCGCGAGTACGAAATCTTCCGCCTCACGCCGCGGCTGGAGGGCAAGGCGGCAGCTTTCGTGCAGCGCCAGCTTGCCGACGTGGTGCAGGTAACGCTGTCGCCGGGCTATGAACGATGGGCGCGCCACCTGCTGCTGCTGGAGCGGCACCACGAACTCCGGCTGCCCCTGCCGGCATTGCTTGCGGTGGAGGTCGATGGTCTGGTGGAGGTGGATGCCGCCCGCCTCCGTCAGAAGCTCAAGCATCCCGCGTGCTTTGCATGCGGAGTGGCGCAACCGAACCGCTTCCAGATGCAATGCGTGGACTGCGGCGTGAAGTACGGCAAGAGGAGCAAGTAAGGTGCCAGGCGCCGACAACTCGACCGTCAAGATATCGATCAACGTGGTCGACGCCAACTCCGGCGCCGTCGTCGGCCAGGTGACGAAGAACCTCGGCGGCATGGGCGCGGCCGGCAAACGCGCCGGCGACGAGATCGCGGCCGGCATGAACAAGGCCAGCGACAGCGTGCGTTCGGTGGGCGCTCCCGCGCTGCGGTGGTCCAAGCAGATCGGCGACGAAGGAGAGAAAGCTGGACAGAAGATCGCGCAGGGCATGGACCACGCCGGCGCGCACACGCTCAGCAGCATGGACAAGGTGCGGCTGCTGCGCGATGACCTCGGCATCCGGCTTCCGCGCGCCATGGAGTCGGTCATCGCGAAGAACAGCGTCTTGATGTCCGGTATCAGCGCGGTCGGCAGCGGCTTCGTAGCGTTGGGAGCGATCGAGGTATTCACCCGTATCGCCACCCAGGTGTACGGACTCTACAAGAACCTCTCCGACGTGAATTCGGAGATGCAGAAGTACGCCACCAACGCGGCGAACGCGGCGCAGGGGAAGCTCTTCGACACGGCGTCTGTGGGTTCGGCGCGATCGCTGACGGGACAGACGCAGGGTGAGATCGACCGGATCAACGCGAACCGGCAGAATGCCGGCGTGCAGCTCAACGGCAAGGGCAGCATCACGCAATACGGGCGCTTTGCGGTGCAGGGCGCGGGGAACCTGATCACGCGCGGCTACAACGCTGCCATCGACGCCGTCACGCCGGAGCAGCTCCGCGGGACGATGAGCCTGGGCGTGCGCGATATCAACGCGCCCACAACGTACACGAAGACTGACGAGCAGAACCTCATCCATGCGCGTGAACTGAACGACACCGCGAAGGACCGCCAGCGATCTCAGGAGCAGTCGCTGGCGCTCGAAAAGCAGCAAGGGGATGCTGCGGCGCGGACGGCGGCGCTCACCGGATCAGCCGCTCGCGCTTCACAGCAACGCGCTGCCATCGACGAGGCCGCACTCAAGCGCCAGCAGGCCCTAGACAACGAACGGTACCTCGCTCAGAAGAGCGTAGAAGCGCGAGGATTGGCGAAGCAGTCTGGCGTGAAGGACAAGGACCTTCCCACCCTCTACACGCCTGACGACAACGCTGGCTTGGCGGAATACCAGCAGGCGGTGCGTGCTGCGAGCGAGAAGTCTTCTGCGGAGGCCACGGCGCAGGCGCGCAAGGAGCGCGAAGAGACACTGCGGATGCAGGCGGAGTCGCACCGTGCCGAGCTCCGCGGCGAAGCCTCCTTTGCGGCTCAGCGCGACGAGCAGATACGGCAGATCGAAACGCAGCTCGCCAATACCGAGATCCAATCCGTGCGGGAAGCGCAGGCGCGGATCAAGGCTGTGCGTGACCAGTACGATGCCGAGCGGAAGAAGCGGCTGGAAACGGAACGCGAAGAGACGGCGCGGCTGCAGGCCGAAGCGCAGGCCGGCGGGCAGACAGGCTTTGCGCGCATGGATGCG
>CAXSHQ010000211.1:0-7851 GCA_964236875.1 uncultured Acidobacteriaceae bacterium
TCCAATCCGGCCAGCAGCATCAGCACGCGCAGGCCGCTCTGGGCGGGACGCTGCAACTCGCGCAGACCTAAGGCAGCGATGACACGGTTTTCACCGGTGAGCGCAACGGCGTCAGCCACGGTGGCGATGGCGAGCAGCTTGAGGAACGAGGGTAAGGTCTTCTCGCGAACGCGCGTGCGCTCGGCCTCGCCAGGGGCGCAGCTCTCCAGCAAAGCCTGCGCCAGCTTGAACGCTACTGCCGCGCCGCACAAATCCTTGCAGGGGTAAGGGCAGCCCGGCTGGTTGGGGTTGAGCACGGCCACCGCCTGGGGCACACGCACGGCAGTGTCGGGCAGGTGGTGGTCGGTGACGATCAGGTCGACGCCGCAGCGAGCGGCTTCCTCCGCAGCAGCGAAGGCACGGATGCCGGTGTCCACACTGACGACCAGACGGACGCCTTCCGCGGCGGCCGCCGTAATGCGGCCCTCCTGCATGCCGTACCCCTCACGCAGCCGGTGGGGTATGTGGTAGCGGACGTCCGCCCTCACCCCAAGGAATGCCGCGGCGCGCTCGGCGGCGGTTTTGAGCAGCACGGTGGCGACGGTGCCGTCTACGTCGTAATCGCCATAGACGAGGACGGGCTCACTGGCAAGCAGGGCCTGCCGGAGCCGCGCCACGGCTGCCGGCATCCCAAGCATCTCCATGGGATCGTGAAGCTGATCGAGGGAGGGGTTGAGGAAGGCCTGGGAAGCCTCGGCGGTGCGCAGACCGCGGCACAGGAGCAGCTGCGCGACGGAACGCGGAACTCCAAGCGCCTGGCGTAGCTCGTCAGCCTCAGGCGCGGGGTGATCGAGCTCCGTCCGCAAAGTCCAACGTCCGTAGGCTCCGCCTGCAGTAACTGCCACGTCCGCGCTAGTCCTCGTCCGGGTCGTCCATGAGGATGTGGCCGAGCTCGCCCAGGCTTTCAGAAAGCTCCTGGAAGGTGTCATACCACTCGGTGGCGGTTTCCCACAGGAACATGACGCCGCCCTGCGCGAAGCCGAGCTGCAGGTAGCCCATCTGGCCGACGTGCTCGGTAAGATCGCGGGCGGCCTCCATCTCGGATGGGTCATGGTCCGGGTAGTTGCCGTCGCGCACATGGCCGATAAGCGTAGCCACATCTTCGGGCTCGAGGACCACGGAGCTCATGGTGACAAAGGGTGTGCCGGCAGCCTTGGCGTGTTCGACAAAATCCTTCCAGCCATCCGGGTCTCCGCTGGTTTCATCATCCTCAAACATGACGGAAGGCACGTTTTCAGGCACGAACGCGCTCATGCGCCGCAGCCCGTGTCCGGCGATGAACGCCACCATGTCATCCTTCACGGGAGACAGATCTTCTTGAACCATAGGGTTCCATTTTCGCAGATGGTTCCGGATTTGGGGGTCGCCGCTTTGCACAGCGCGGCTTCGCCGGCAGCTGTCCGGCATCCGATGCAGATATGCCCGGTTATTCTCACCACCTTTTTGTCTGCCTGAATGAGCGCGACAGGTCCGCGTCGCGCGGCTCCTGCGGCCGTGAACATGCGGAGAAGCTTCGGTCCGCGCTGAAGGATGCCGTGAAGGCCGCCGGGCTGAAGGCCTCGGTGCGGGTGAACGAGGCCGGCTGCCTGGACCAGTGCGAGCATGCAGCGGTGGTGGTGGTCTACCCGGAGGCCGTGTGGTACGGGTTCGTGCGACCGCACGATGCAGAGGAGATCGTGCAGGAACATCTGCTGAAAGGGCGGCCGGTGGAGCGCCTCCGGCTACCGGAGGCGTGCGTGAACACCAAGCAATGCCCGCACAAGAAGTAGCGGTGGACCCGAGGATAGGAGTGCCGGTCAGGGGTGCTCAACGTGCTACGCTTAAGCCGAAATGATCTTCTCGAAAGACTATGTAGGCTATCTGGCACGGCAGACCAACAAGCACCTGGTCGCGGCCAAGATGATCAAGACCGACAAGCCGCAGGTCGTGAACGAACGCGTCACGTCTGGGCTGATCGAAGAGCTCTCGCTGGAGGACCGCATCAATGAGGAGGTCCGGGTCATCCTGGAGGCGATCCAGACCGACATGCACAAGGGCGGCGTCAGCTATCCGGAGATGTTCAAGAAGGTGAAGCAGAAGCTGGTCGCGCAGTACAAGGTGGTGCTCTAGCGATGCGTATCTCCCGCGACAAACTGAACAAGCTGGCCCACGTGGTGGCCGACACGCTTGCCGATACCGCCGAAGTGGACTTCCTGGAGGACCGCAATACCATTCGCCAGGAAGCGCGCAAGGCGCTGGAAAAGCTGCTGATGGAAGAGCTGAAGATCGACCAGGCAGCGCGCCAGAAGATCTCGGCCCAACGCAAGATCATCCTGGAAGGGTCGCAGGAGTGGGACATCCTGTACCGGAAGTACTACAACGACGAGGTAAAGAAGCTGGGCCTGTAGACCGCCGGACGGGCTTTGCTATACTGGGCTCGTCGCAACGAACCTGCCGGTTCGTCTCGTGGCGATATGGTGTAACTGGTTAACACGTCGCCCTCTCAAGGCGAAGAGTTCGGGTTCGAGCCCCGATATCGCTACCAAAAAATTAGCAACTTAGCGGCCTAGTAAATCAGAGCCTCCCCAATGGGATACAAAAGGGCTCACCTGCAGTCACTTATAAGCAGCAGTACGCCTTCAGATCAAGAATCTTTCGAGAGATTTGAGGCGTGGGTAGAGTTGCGACCAAGAAGGTCTCGTTAGAGAGTCGTGTCGACCCACGATGTGAGGCCATATGTAGCCGTTCAGGCCGGCGATCTCCTACGCTTAGACTCTTCCCGGTCCCGAGCAATTCGACAACGAACGATGGGGATCGCTCCCGGTGAGGAGCACTACTTGCGCGGCTGTTCTTCTCTGCGTAGTCGAGTAGCGTGGAAGGAAAGCAATGGGGTGCCGTAGCTGTTCCTCGCGGTCGCGATGCTCCAGATGAAATCAGTGGTCCGCGCCCCTTTCAGGTAGACCTCCGCGGGAGGTTTTCCGGACAGTCCCAGCCCCACACCGGCGTCGGTGTCGACCGGTTTGCCTGTTCGCGGAGCCAAGCGTAATGCGGCGTACTGGTGGCATCCGGCACAGGTGCTCAGGGTAGCGCCGGGCGCTTGCGGGCCTTCCTGGTAGGGATTGAAGAGGGGGCCACTGGCCGCAACGCTCGTGTCCATGGCGAAGTGCGAATACTGCACGGGGAGCGTGCCGAGGATCGTTTCCTGTCCTGCAAAGTGTGCCTGGTCGACGCTGGGATGATTGGTCCACCAGAGTGTCGTCCATGTCCAGCCGGAAGGCTCTCTGACGGCAATGTGGAGACCGACCAGAACCATGTAATAGTTCGACGATATGGAATGGCCTATTGCGCGGACGGTGGCGGCACCGAGGGTATCGTCGGACACCGCCTCGTGGATAAAGCAGTTGATCGGCACGGGCGCGGAGAGTGGGGTTCGGTTCGTAGCCGGCGGGGAAACCGGTTCCAACTCGATGTCCTTCGGTTTCTCGCCCTTGCCAAAGGGGCAGGGCTTGTCGCCCGGGTCTATAAGAACGTCCGTCTTCCAGTGTGGATCGCTGCTGGGGACATTGCCGACAACCGGCAGGAGCTGCGTGGATGTCTGTCCGGCGGGGCCGGTTTGCCACTGAATCTGTCCGCGGTCGTATACCCGCAGAGGCCAGCGGGGCTTCGTGTCGCTGCCTTCGTTGTTCACGATCTCCCATATAGCTTTTACGAACGTGGAGTTCGGAGCAAAGTCAGGAATGGCTTCTTTGGCGCCGGGATGAGGGCGAAGCGGATCAGGCCGGGAGGGGAGCTTCGGCAAGCTCAGCTTGTTCCGGAGCACGGAGTGGGCAGCCTCGGAATTGAAGTATACGGAGGCGAGATGGCGATATTCCCTCTGGTCCTGTGGAGAGTCGGTGGCTGCCCGGGACAAGGTCCCTGGCCCCGAATGTTTTCGTTTACTGACGCATTCGCCATAAAGATTGATTGCGCTGTCTTCGCCCGCAGCGTGAACGATGTCATGCGCCAGATCACACTTTGTGGTCCACTTCTGCCAGGTCTCTTGTTGACCTCCCTGGGCGAGTACGGCCTGAAGCCGCTGCCAGCCATAGCTTCTATCGTGCGGTTCAGGCGCGGACGGACGCGATTCTGTGGCGCGGGAAGACGAAGCCCTGGCGGAACTCGCCGGGTGCGGCTGCCGGCCGGCGAGACCGATGGAACTGAGTGCAAGCAAGAAAGCGGAAAGACGCAGAGCTTTGTAGACGGTAGTGGCTGTCATGGTAGCCTCCTCGCCGGAAGACGCGGCTGCTGCCAGCCTCCCGGCACGTATGTGAAGGTGTAGGCCCGGCCGGCGGCGAACCTCCCGGCATGCTCCGAGGTATCAGGGCACACGCCGGAAGTCCAGACCGCCTGGCAAGACTTCGCACACAAGCGAAGGAACAGCTAGATCGGTGTGCCGGGGTTAGTAACCCAAGCCGATGGTGCGAGCTTGAGAATGTCGGTACCTTCAGGCGGACAGATCGGATGGTACGAACCTGCGCCCTGGAAGGCGTCCTTGATGTTCTGGAAAGCGTTCGCCACTACCTTCATCGCCGACCTTGTGTTGCTATCTTTGGCGCGGTCTAAGATGAATTGCACGCTGCCTTCGGTGAGACCGACGGCATCTGCAAGCTCTTTGACGGAGCCGGTGTGGGCGTCTTCTTGCTGACTGTAAAACTGCACGATCCAGCTCGGATTTGTGGTGAGAAAGAGCCACACGACAAGGGCGGGCGCCAGGTTTTCGGGGGTCATCGGGTAACCCTTCACACCCGCGGGTGGGTCGTTGTCCGTGTTTGCGTAGTAGAAAGTCACGGGCGGCATGTCAGCCCTTCTTTTGAACGGCGTCTTCTTACCCGGAGTCTGCTTGCTTGCGGCTTTCTTGGTGGACGTCTTCTTGGCTGGAGCATTCTTTTTTATCGTCATGATCGTTCCTTGAGAAGCAGTTCTGTCAGTTGATCGCTGCGTGGAGGTCAGGCACACCTGTTGGCGTTGACGCGCCACAGGCAGCCAAGGGCAATGGAACGCGGAGCGGAGATGAGGGATGCGCTTCGTCAGCGGCGGGCGCCCCCGGGCAAAGGCGATGGAGTGAGTGCCGCTCTTCAGCAACAAAGCCCGGCGGGTAGAGCCATGCTTCATACCAGGAGTTGGCGGGGTGGTCGACAGTAAGCCGATACGCCTGAACGGCCTGGTTTCGCAGAAGTAGAGCATGGGCGGCGTCGTGCTCGTGTTCGGCGGCGTGCTTCAGCGCCCAGCCGAGGTAGGTACGGTCGGTGATCACGGCATCGAGCTTGCTCGCGGCGGCCGCTTCGGCAAGTGCCCGCGCCCAGTCGCCGGAGGCGCCGGCAAGCTCGCTCTGCAGGCGGTGCTGCGCCATCATCATTGAGCGGTCGGACGGCTTGCCGCGCACATGAGCGAGCAGCGCGTGCATGCGGCGCATGCTCTCCAGCCGCACCGCGGGAGACGGATCGAAGGCGGCGTTTCCCAGCACCTCCGAGTAAGTCGTGACATGGAATGGGTCGAGTTCTTCCGACGTGATCAGGTCCAGCGTTTCGAATGCCTCGCGATCACGGCCCAGATGGCACAATACCCACGCTTTATCGAGGAGTTGCGCGGTGACGTTGCCCTGGTCATCCGCCTGACGGCTTTCTTCGATGCCCTGATCCAGCACGCCGAGCGACCGCGACCAGAGACCCTGTTCCGCAAGCACGCGCGCCAAGTGTGAGTAGCCGAAGGCCTTGAACGTCTGGGACTGCGCGCTGGCTTGCAGCTTCGAAAAGTCGCTTTCCGCCGCCGGCAGGTTGCCTTCCACGAAAGCCTCGACACCCGACGTGTAGAACGCCTCGTCCGAGTAGCCTTCCTGGGCTAGTCGTTGCGATAAGGCGCGCGACTCCGTAGGCTCACCCGCAATCAGGTGGGTGAGGGCGAGCTTGGCCTTGGTACCGGCGCCGCGGGGATGCAGGTCCAGCGAACGCTTGAGCGCAAGGATCGCATCGCGCGGTCTGCCCAGCTCGGTGAGCGGATACGCCAGGTAAAACCAACCGAGGTAATCGTTGGGGTACAGGTCGGTGTAGCTCTTGAAAGCGTCGGCGGCGACCTGGAAGTCTTCCGTGTCGGACGAATGAGTGCCCACGATGAAGAAGCGCTCGCGGGAAGTCAACCGGCCTTCCTGCTCAAGCCCCAGGGCCTTGTTGTAAGCCGCGAGGGACTCTTCGGTGCGGAACAGGGACATGAGGTTGTCGGCCAGCTCCGCATAAGCGAGCGCGAAGTGCGGGTCCCAAGTGGTGGCGCTGCGGAACATGTCCACGGCGGCTTCCTTGCGGCCTTGCGTGAGCAGTCGGCGGCCTTCGGCGTAGTCCTGGAGAGCCCGCCAGTTACCGGTGGTGACGTCTCCGGGCGGGACGTCGAGACGAGCGATATCCGCGCTGGATTCGCCAACGATCTTGCGGATCCAGTCGGTGGCATCGCGCATAGCGCCGAGGAGTTCCGGAGGGACAGCCGAAGAGGACGTTGCGGACTGTGTGGACGCATTCCATACGAAATGATTGAGCCAGTGGCGGCGAAACACGGCAGGCGTGTTGTCCGGTTGCTGCACGTCCACATCGAGGCGGTAGACGTTGCCGGAGTGCGAGAGGACAGGGAAGAGAACGCGGACGGCGCCAGCGCGCATAGCGATCTCGCGGGCCGTGGAACGGTCGCGGGCAGCCTCCGGTGGTTTCGCCATGTTCTGCAAGATATCTCCTACACTCTGTGCGCCCAGCACATTAACGTTTGTGGATTGTTGAAGCGCGGCTTCGATCAGCTCCGTCACATCATCCAGTGGACGCTCCCCCGTGCGGTTTTCCACGGGCGCGAGGTACACAAGCGCGCCCGGAGCGGTGTCCGACGACTGCTGCCATCCATAAAAGCGCAAACCCGCTGCGAAACAGGCCACCACCGCAGTGGCGACTAGAGCGCGAAAGAGCGGCCGTCGCGGCAGCCAGCGGAGGGAGCGAGCTTTCTCCGGAGCCGGTTGAGAGGCGGCCAGCGATGCAGCCGGCAGAAGAGACTCGCCCTCGTCGAGTGCCCGGATGACGGCTGCGGCGCTCTGGAATCGTTCTTCCGGAACGAGGCGGAGACAGCCCGCGATCGCCTCCTCCCAATGCGGGGGCGGCAGCAGCGGGGTAATGCCGGGGGAGGAAAGCCCACCGCTGAGATGGAAGCCGAGCTCGTCACGCACCGCTTGCGGTGAAGAGGGGCGCGCGCCGGTCAGCATCTCGAACAGGACCAGGCCGAAGGCGTAGATGTCCGTCCCTGCGGAAACGTTGTGACCGAGCAGCTGCTCCGGGGCCATGTACCCGAAGGTTCCTACGCCGTGCGAGGTGCCAATGGATGAGAGTGCTTCGGCGCCCGCGTGGATGGGATCCAGGCGCGCCAGACCGAAGTCCGTAATCACGATACGCTCCGGCGCGGAGGCGTTCTCCGAGCCAGTGACCATGCAGATGTTTCCGGGCTTGATGTCGCGATGGATGACGCCGAGCGCATGCGCTGCGTCCAGCCCGGAGGCAAGCTGCCGCGCGATGGAAAGCACCTCCCCCTGCGCCAGTTTGCCGGCACGGCGCAGGCGGGCAGCGAGGGTTTCGCCTTCAAGGAACTCCATGGTGAGGAAGAGCAACTCCCCGGAGTGCCCCTCGCGATCCTGAATCTCACCGCGGCTCAGGTCGTACACGCGGCACACGTTGGGATGGGTGATGCGGCGCGCCAGGCGCACCTCCTGCCGAAACCGCTGCAGGACCATGGAGTTGGCGGAGATATCCGGACGGATGGTCTTGAGTGCGACAC
>CAXSHQ010000211.1:7861-8241 GCA_964236875.1 uncultured Acidobacteriaceae bacterium
GCGACACGCACGCGGAGATCGGTGTCAAAGGCTTCGAAGACGTGGCCCATGCCACCGCGGCCGACTTCCCGCTCGATGCGGAAACGGGCCGCCAGCAGGTCGCCGGGCTGAACCGGAGAGGGGGGAACGCCGGATTCAGGGAACGGCGCGGCCGCGTCCAGATAGCTTCCGGCTTCTTCGTCGGCCTCGATCAGCCCCATCACCGCGGCGCAGAGGGAAGGATCGCCTGACGTTTGCCGGTGCGCGTATTCCTGGCGCTCGTCCGGTGGTAGCTCTACGGCCGCGTGGAAGATGTCTGTAACCCGTTTCCAGCGTTCCCGGTCCATGGCCTGCGTCACCTGTGCTGCAGCTCGTTGTAGAGCCAGGCTTTCGCGACACGC
>CAXSHQ010000212.1:0-4146 GCA_964236875.1 uncultured Acidobacteriaceae bacterium
CCCGGAGCTGAGCAGTTGCAGCGCTGAAGAGTTCGCCAAGGAAGTCCTCTGCGATGCCCTGCATACGCTTGAAGTGCATGAGGGAGAGACTTTTCGCTTCGGCCACAACGCCGCCGCCGATATAGCCGGACTCACCGCTCTTGGCGAGCGCTTCGGCTTCAGCGTTCGCAGCTACGAGCCGCTCGTTCTGCGCGGCGCCGCCGTATCCTCCAGCCGCATCCGCGCTCTCGTTGCTGTCGGCGAAGTCAGCACCGCACGTGCTCTTCTGGGCCGCGTCTTCAGCATCACGAGCCAGCCGGCGTCCGGACGCGGCTACGGCACGCTCTACACAGTCCCCACCATCAACCTCGCGCCCTATCCCGAGATCCTCCCGGCCAACGGCGTCTACATCACCTCGCTGCGTATCGGCACGGGCCCTGCGGGACGTACCTTCCGCGGCGTCACCAACACCGGCAACCGCCCCACCTTTGGCGCTGATTCCTTCGCTGTCGAAACCCACCTGCTCGACTTCGAACCGATTGCCCTCACGCCGGAAACGCCGCTTGAGCTGCGGTTCCTCAAGCGCATCCGTGAGGAGCGCCGCTTCCCGTCACCGAAAGCCCTGCGCGAGCAGATCGGCCGGGACGTCCGACACGCGCAACGCTTCTTCACCCTGGCAGCGTCGTCAAGCCTGGAACCTGGAACCTAGAACCTACTGCGGGGCGTCCCACCTGGCTGCGGCGCAGTCGGCTTTGGCGGAGGCAGCACGACTGGCTTCGCAGGCGCTGTGTCCTGCGGTGTGGCGTCCGTCACCGGCGGCGGAACCGCAGCAGGTTTCGGCGTTGCCGGCTGATCGTCCTCATCGTTCTTGTCCTCGTCTTCATCCTTCTTCGCCGGCTTCGTGTCTTCATCGCCCGACGTCACGGCCACCGCCAGCTGCTTCTTCGGTGCATTCGCGCGCGCAAACTGCTCGTTGGGCCGGTCCGCCACCGCGACCTTCATGAAGTCCATCCAGATCGGCAGCGCGGCCTTCGCGCCCGTTTCCTTGTCCCCCAGCGAGTGGCTCGGGTCGTCGAAACCCACCCACACACCCGCCGTGACGGAAGGCGAAAATCCAAGGAACCACGCGTCCGTAAAACCGTTGGTGGTGCCCGTCTTGCCACCCAGCGGATGCTTCATCTGCGAAGCCGTCGCCGCGGTGCCATGCTGCACCACTGCCTGCAGCAGCACCATCATCTCGCGGGCCACGTCGGTCGAAATCACTTCCTTCACTTCCGGCGTCTTCTGCTGCAGCGGCAGGCCATCCGCCTGCGAGACGCGCCGAATGTAGTGCGGCGCAATGCGGATGCCGTCGTTCGGAAACACGCTGTAGGAGCCCACCTGCTCCGCCAGCGTGATGTCCGCCGAACCGATTGCCACCGGCAGGAAATTGGGGATGTTGCTCGTCACCCCAAAGCGGTGTGCCGTCTCAATCACCTTCTTGATCCCGAACTTGTCCGCCAACCGCAGCGCCGGAATGTTGCGCGACTCCGCGAACGCATTGATCAGCGACATCGCCCCCGCAAACTGCCCCGTCTCGTAGTTGTGCGGCGTGTAGGGCCCGCTCGCCGTGTAAAACGTCGTAGGCGTATCCAGCACCGTGTCGGTCGGCTTCATGCCGTTTTCCAGCGCGGTCGTGTAGTCGTAGATCTTGAACGACGACCCCACCTGCCGCGTCGCCTGCGTCGCGCGGTTGAACTGCGAAAGCGCATAGTCACGCCCGCCCACCATCGCGAGCACCTCGCCATCGGAGTTGTCGACAGCCATGAACGACGCCTGCGCTCCGCTGTCCTGCTCCAGCAGCAGGCGCGGTCCCGTCGGCTTGGCTTCCTCGGTCACAGCTTTCTTCCGCCGCTTCGGTACCGGCAAACCGGCCTCCACGGCAACCCGCGCGGCATCCGCCTCAGCCTTCGCTGCCGCCGCAGCCGCCTTCGCCTGCGCAGCCGCATCGGAGGCGCTCGCCACCTTCACATAAACGATGTCGCCAGGCTGCGCCAGGTCTGTCGCCTTAACCTTCTCCGTCCACGCCCAGTCCGGGTAGGTCAGCAACGACGTCTCTGTCCCGATCCGCACCGTCATCCGCGTGGGCGTCACATCCATCACCAACGCGTGGAAGTACGCATTGGGCACGACCGGCGCACTCCAGTCCGGATGTGTATAGCTCGCAAGGTCCGTCGCCTGCCCTGACGTCAGCACATTCGGCAGACGCGCCTTCCATCCATGCCGGCGCTCATACGCGGCCGTGCCGTCCAGCACCGCCTGCGTGGCCACACGCTGGAGGTCCAGGTCCATCGTCGTGTACACGCGCAGCCCCGCGCCATGCACCTGCTCTGTGCCGTACTCGCGCTCCAGTTGCCGGCGCACTTCTTCCACGAAGTACGGAGCCTCGCTGCTCGCCGGCTTCTCCAAGTTCAATCCCAGAGGCGCAGCCCTGGCCGTTTCCGCGTCGCTCGCGCTGATCATCTTGTCCTGCAGCATTTCGCTGAGCACCAGGTTCCGGCGCTTCAAAGCCCGTTCAGCATGCCGCACCGGCGAGTACTCCTCCGGCCCCTTCGGCAGCGCCGCCAGCAGCGCGGATTCCGGCAGCGTCAGGTCCCGCACATGCTTGGAGAAGTAGTACTGCGATGCCGCCTCGAAACCGTACGTGCCGCGCCCCACATAGATCTGGTTGGCGTACAGCGAGAAGATCTGCTGCTTGGTAAAGTGCCGCTCGATCTGTAGCGTCAGGAATATTTCCTGGATCTTGCGCCCGTATGTCTTCTCCGACGACAGGAACAGATTGCGAGCCAGTTGCATCGTCAGCGTGGACGCGCCCTGCGAGCGGCGCTCCGAGTGCATATCCTGCCACGCCGCTCCCACCACGCGCACCAGGTTGATGCCACTGTTCGACTCGAAGTTCTTGTCCTCAATGGACAGGATCGCGTCATGAAGACTCTTCGGAAGCTCAGAGTATGGCACCACCACGCGCCGCTCCGATGCGAACGACCCAAACACTTTTCCATGAACGTCATAGAGGTCGGTCGTCGTACTCGGCCGGTACCGTTCCAGATCTTCCATCTGCGGCAGGTTGATCGTGTAGACCATCACCAGCCCCAGCATGATGCCGAACAGCGAGGACGCCCCCAGCAGCAGGAGAAACGAGGCTTTGGCAGCGACGCGCCGGTTCCGGAACTCCGCATCACGGAACGGAAACCGCCTCATGGCCTGCAGCAGCGTGGGTCGAGGTGGACGCGTTCCGTTCGCCTCCGCAACCTTCGCTTTTCGGCTCGCGGAAGACTCCTGTTCCGGGTTCAGCAGGCTCGGCACGGCAAGCTCCACCTTACCACGCAGGCTCGTAAGGGAGTTCGGGATTTGCTGCGGAAACCTGCCCGTCCGGACGGGCGGGCGGCTGCCTCCCAAGGTGCCTCGCGGGCCAAATCGGGCAGGTGAACAAAAGTGTTGCGATTGGCCCTCCCTGAGCGCAGTATGGGTAGGACCGATGGGACATGTAACGGCCAAACTCGACTGGGCAAACATCGATATCGACACCGGTACGGGCGCGATCCTCGTGCAGGAAGACTGGTACTACGAGTGGAGCAACAAGCCCGGGGCCACTCCCTGGACGTATCGCCAGAAACGCGCCTTCCATCGCAAGCTCGACGTTGAGATCTGGGGATGGTGGAGCAATCGCCACCTGAAGGTTCAGGGCACCTCCGGTTTCGCCAAGCAGTTTGGCAAAACGTCCGCGCTGCTGGACTACGACATCCGCTGGGACCTTCGGCTGAAGCAGTGGAAGGTGAGCTGCATCAAACTCCCTCCAGGGCAACACCTCACCGACGCGACCCGGTCCTTCGTCTCCTTCTCCACCAAGGAGATCACGCTGTACTCCATCATTTTCGAGCCGTATGCGGCATGGAACGGCATCCCCGGAGAGCCCGGTCAGCCTGGATTTATGACTGGACCGCATGAGTTCGGCCACACCCTGGATGATCCCAATGGCGCCGGCAACGACGACGAGTACCGCCACATCTATCCCAACGGCACACACTGGGACCCGCCCAATGTTCACGATTACCACAGTCTTATGAATGTGGGCCGCGAGATCAGGGCCCGTCACCTCAGCTCCACGATTCTGGCTCTTAACAAGAT
>CAXSHQ010000212.1:4156-4366 GCA_964236875.1 uncultured Acidobacteriaceae bacterium
AACCACCTTCAGTGCCTGACCGTCTCAGCCGCGTCGCTCAAGTGGGAGCATGCGCTCTCTTCCTGAGCATGGGTGCCGCCATGCATGCCCGCGATACACCACGAACGATCAAGCAGGACGTAAAGGTGTACTCACCCGACCGGCACTTTTACGTGGTGAGCCTCCTAAAGGCCGGGCATACGTCGGTGTATCGCACGGGCATCTCGAAGC
>CAXSHQ010000212.1:4376-7461 GCA_964236875.1 uncultured Acidobacteriaceae bacterium
AGATCCCCGGCTACGCACCTATTCTTTACCTGTCCAACGATGGCAAGCATCTCGTGAAGGGCTGTGAAGCCGGCAACATCTTCGACGGCAGCATAAAGGGCTCCGATCCGTTCATGACGTTCTACGCCGGACCCACTCTCGCCGCTACGGTCAAGGTCGAGAAAGTCTTTCCTGACTGGAACAAGCTGCTGCGAACAACGTCCGGCTGGGCTTGGGGAGACTTCTGGGGCTTCGAAAAGCCGACGCAGTTCGTAATCCGCCTTCACGACGGCAAGAAGATCGCATTCGATGCCGACACCGGCAAGCAGATCGCGTACCCACCCACAAGGCACTAAGCGACTGGAACACTTCTCCCTAAGGTGTCGCCTTTCGCGCTGAAGGCGCGACACATACCAGCCTTGGCCGAAGGCCTAGGTAGACTACCCATCAATCCAGGAGCGCTGAAGGCGCGACACATGAGGCGCGACTCCCACCTCGCAGAGGACAGTTGCAAGCTGTCCTGGCTTGCTAGCGCAAGCGTGCTCAGGCCGACTTCGCCTTCAGCATCTCAAGCGCCTTGTTCAACTGGTCATCCGGCCGGCTCACCTGCGGCTTGGGAGCCTTGGGTGCGTTCCGCGTCGCGGTGTCGGTCGTGGTCGGTGCAGGTGCGCTGTCCTCGTCCGTATCCGCGGCAGCCGCGGAAGCGACCAGCGTCCCCGGCGTCACGCCCTCATCTTCGAAGGTCTTCCCTGCCGGTGACTTATACTTCGCTACCGACAGGATCAAGGCCGATCCATCCGTCAGCTCGAAGGTCTTCTGCTGCGCACCTTCGCCAAACGTCTTCTCGCCCACTAGGTCGCCGCGCTTGTTGTCCGCGATCGCCGACGCCACAATCTCCGCCGCTCCGGAAGTCCCGTGGTTTACCAGAATCACCAGCGGAGAGGTTGTGTTCAGCGCCTTCGCCGGCTCCGCGCCAAACGTCTGCTTGGGCACCTTCTGCCCTTCCAGCGTTGTGATCGTTCCACTCTTCAGGAAGAAGTTCGCCAGCCGCACGCCTTCCGCGGGGTCGCCGCCGGACACATCACGGAGGTCGAGCAGAACCTTCTTGCTGCCACTCTTGTCGAACGCCTTGAGCTGCTTTTCCACCGAGCTCACATGCTCGTGGTCCAGTATCACCGGCTGCAGGTCGACGATTGTCTGGTTCTCGTACAGCGTCTCGGTCGCGTTCGGCTCGCTGATCACGACGCGGTTCAACGTAATTGGATCAGGGTCCGGGCTCGCCTTTCCGCGGCGAATCACCGCCAGCTTCGCCTCGCTGCCCGGCGCGCCCTCCAGCATCAGTTTGATCACCGCGAGAGAAAGATCGCGCGTATCCTGCCCCGCGATAGCCTCGATGATGTCACCGTCGCTCAGATCGGCCTTGTCAGCCGGGCTGCCCGGCACCACCGAAACCACGGTCGCATACCCAAACCGCTTGGATACGTAGATCCCCAGCTGGCCCTTGCCGCCCTTGTTGGCCTTATAGATCTTGTAATCTGCCGCGGTAAGGTAGCTTGAGTCCGCATCCAGGGACTCCAGCAGCCCGCGCAACGCGCCGTTGGTCACCGCCGGCATGTTGGGATCCACCACGTAGTCGTTCTGCACGTGCTGCAGCACTTCGCCGTACACGTTGATCTGCCGGTATGCGCCCTCCTGCTGCGATTGCGCAGACACCGCGCGCACGCCATGCACATTCACGCCCAGGAAAAGGGCAAGGACCAGCAGAACGGACAACGCGAGAAGCGAGATTTTGGCGATCTTGGGCATGGGAAGCGGTGGACTCCAGCGGAACGGATCAGAACCTGTGGGTTTAGACGCCCACGCTTCCAAAATGATACTCCGTGCCCCACTGCGCAGGCGCTCTTGCCTGACGCCTGCCCGCGACCGTCGCCACCATGTTCAGGGTCGCGGAAAAGTGCGGCGATCTTACCTCCAAACATGCCCGTACGATGCTCAGTCGGCAACCTCCGCGACAAAGACGGCGTTGACCGATGTTCCATGCTGCAGCAGGACGGCCACGATGCGGTCGCGGAGCGTTGCCGCAGTGGAGTCCAGGTCTCCAAAGTAGGTGGCGTGAGGCATGGAGCCATGCATCCGCTCCTCAGACGGGGTAAACCCACGCATCTGCAGAAGAAGACCTTCTGTGTGCAGTGTGTCGTGAACGACCTGGTACGTTTCTTCGCTGGGCTTCCCAGGCAGCTGCACGCGAGCAACGAAGTTGGGCATGCCCGCCAGCTTACACCTGCGCCTATGGCGGGCGATCCAGGATTTTTGAGAGGAATTGGTGGCGGTGAGTGGAATCGAACCACTGACCTACGGGTTATGAGTCCGTCGCTCTAACCATCTGAGCTACACCGCCGGGTGAAAGGGGCATCCCGCCGGCGCAACTCCCCACGACTGCGTCGCGAAAGCACCGCGACCGGGAGCCGCTCTCTCCATCATAGGAAATCCCCACCGGAGCGGTCAAACGTGCGAAGCTGCTGGTGTATGCCGACTCGCGCCCACGCACTCGATTCGCTCGGCCTCGTCCTGCAAGGAGGCTGTGACGCTGCGGGCACAGCATGCCCCGCCAGCCAGGTTTTGCACTGGCTGTACTGGATCGCCGGTAGCCTTGCCATCATTTTCTTTTTCGTGGTCCTGCTTGCCGTCCGGCTCTGGCGCAAGAACAAGGACTCAGACAGGGAATAATGATCGACAGCACGATCAGCGACAGCACAATGGACAACGCGGCCGTCGACCGCAACCCATCCGCCTCCACGCGGCATGTCCTCGGCGTCATTCCCGCCCGGCTTGCCTCCACCCGTTTTCCCCGCAAGGTGCTTCGCGAGATCGCCGGGGAGCCGTTGCTCGCCTGGGTGGTGGCCGCCGCCCAGGCCTGCCCGCAGTTCGATCAGGTCGTGGTTGCGGTGGACTCCCCCGAGGTGGAAGCCCTCTGCTTGGCGCGAGGCTGGCCTTGCATGATGACCGATCCTGCCCTTCCCAGCGGCACGGACCGTCTTCATGCGGTTTCCCGCACCTGGCCCGCGGACATCTACGTCAACATCCAGGGCGACGAGCCGCTGCTCGA
>CAXSHQ010000212.1:7471-8212 GCA_964236875.1 uncultured Acidobacteriaceae bacterium
TAGGACGCAGGGCGGTCTCGGCGCTGTTCCTCGTCGTTCCTGAGGCCGAGGTCCTGCTCGACGCGGTCCGGGGGATGCCTGGCGTGGCGCTGCTCGAGCCGGCCCACATCGAGGCCATCCTCCGGCCCTTCCAGGCCGCGCACGTCGACGTCACCACCCTGAAGGTTCCCTGCACCGAGGCCAATCTCCACAACCCCAACGCCGTCAAGGTGGTCACCGCCACCGATGGCCGTGCGCTCTACTTCTCCCGCGCCGCCATCCCCTACGTTCGCGATCCAGGCACCCTTGCCCGGCACTGGAAGCACCTCGGCCTCTACGCGTACCGCCACGCGGCTCTCGAGCGCTTCGCCAGCCTGCCTGCCAGTGAGCTTGAACAGGTCGAGCGCCTCGAGCAGCTTCGCTTGCTGGAACACGGCCTGTCGCTCTACGTCGAAGCCATCGATCAGGACACTGTAGGCGTCGACACCGAAGACGACCTCCGCGTGGTGGAAGCCATCCTTCAAAACCGCGCGTTTCGCGCTCTTCGCTGATCAGCTCACCGCTCTGAGCTCGTCCCCATCGCTTTCTGTTCGGTGCCCTCACCAAGCACCCACAGCCGCAGCAGCACACCCTGCGCAGACGGCTCCGCCTTCACCTGCTCCAGCGACTCCACGACCCACCCCGCGCCTGCCGCCCGCAGTTCCTCCGCCGGATGCGTGCCCAGCACACCGAGAACGCGGCAGCCCGCAGCCTTGCCCGCGC
>CAXSHQ010000213.1:0-8190 GCA_964236875.1 uncultured Acidobacteriaceae bacterium
GCCCTGGCCGTTCAGCTCAATAAGCGCTTTTCACGTTCTTTGTCGTTGCTTTCTAGCTTCACCTGGGCTCACGGTTTGGACTACAACCCTTATCTCGGCACCAGCTATGGCTCGACTACCTACCTGCCGGTCGACCCGCAGGATAAGCGGCAGGACTACGGCAACAGCAGCCTGAACGTGAAGCAGCGCTTCATTCTGGCGGCTCACTACAACCCGAAGTACACAGGCGGCGGCTACAAAGCTTACATCCTGGATGGCTGGGGTCTCTCACCGATCCTGCAGGCGCAAACCGGCCTTCCTTACTCGGCCACAACCAGTGGAACGCAGCTCAACTCCAATCTCTCAGGGCCGTTGGGTTCGGGTGGCGCACCCCGGCTGCCGAAGTTCGACGTCTCTGGGAATTTCGAAACGGAGCGCAACAGCTTCAGCTTCCCCGTAACCGAGACACTCGACTTCCGCCTCAGCAAGAGCTTCAGCATGGATGCACTCACCGAACACTTCCGTGTGGAGGTCTTCGCGGAACTGTTCAACGCGCTTAATCACCAGAACATTACTTCCATCAGCACAGGCGCGTACACCATCTGCAGGGGTGGCAATGTGAGCAGTCCCACGGACGCCGGTGCCTGCCCGACGAATCTGGCGGGGGGCAACTATTTCATCGCGAATCCCAACTTCGGCACTTACAAGAACTCCAACAGCAATACCATCTACACGCCGCGCCAGTTGCAGATTGCAGCTCGGCTGCACTTCTAATTAGAAGTGGGTAATCAGAAGTGGTGAGTGGTCATCAAGGACGCTTGCACTTACCACTTCTCACTTACCACTTTCTTTCGGCAGAGGCGTCCGTGCAGGCGTCTCTGCCGGATCCGGTGAGGCGAATATCCGGTTGAGCACGTGGGCCAGCCGCAATCCACCCAGCGCCAGTTCCGCGTCGACGACTTTGTCTTCTTCGGCCACGTAATCGTGTGCGAGCAGGGCGCCGTTAGGCGCGTACGCCTCCACGGCGTAGTGGTGCGAAACGTCGGCCCAGGTGCTGGGCGTTCCTCCGGACATCTTCTCCCAGTGATTGTCCTGGATTTCCTGCAGCAGCAGTGCCGTGTACTTCTCCTCGCTCAGGCCGCGCTGCTCGATCAGCGACTCGTCCCATACGCCATGGAGGTTGCAGTTGAAGGAGCCGCACTGCGGAAAGCCGAGGAAGTTCACGCGGATGTTGTTACCGCCGCGATCATCGCCAAGCGCATGGAACGGCTGGTGTATGTCGCCGATGAAGTGGACGAGGAACTTCAGTGCCTCGGCACGCTGATTGCGCGGCAGCGACTCGTCACCGAGCAGGCCTTCGAAGTAGAGAATTCGGTCGGTCACGCAGTCGCGCCAGGGAGACGTCGGTTCCGTCACAGACGCAGGGCAGTCTCGATCGCGGTTGTACTTGCTCGCGTCTTTCGGAATATCGACATAGTGCCACTTGCCCGTTTCCGGGTGCGCGACGCGGTACTCGTCCGCCCACGGCGCCACGCCGGCCAGCGTCTCCCGGCCCAGCAACTCCTTCACCTGCGCCTGCGCCGCGGGCGTGAGGTAGTGCTCGGCCACGAGCGCGGTCAGGCGATGGCCTTCGCGTCCCCAGGCCCAGCTCTGCCGCGTGCAAAACACAAGCAGGAGTGCGGCCGCGAGGCGGCGGGAGCGGAGGCGAGACAAGGGGCGGGAAGTGCTGGGCAAGTGCATGAGATCGTCCTGTGGCGATAGTACCGGCGCGAAGCCTGTGATGTCCGCTGGCTCCGCGGGGCAAGCCTTCCCTTAGACACCATTCGCTAGCCCTGCACAGGCGTCCTGCGTTCCTCCGCCATCGTCTTGCTATAGTGCGCAGGTGGCCGCTCGGCCCCGAAGCAGAGGCAATGTTGGCAGCAGACCCAAGACGAAAACGAGCACGGTGGCAGCCGACTTGGCTGCTGGTGGGCATTGTGCTCGTGTGCGGCGCATGCCCAGGCAGGGCGCAGGCGAGCGGGCTGAGCCTTCCGCACCCGCAGCAAGGAACCTCGCAACCAGGACAGACTGCCACGCTGACAGTGAGCGCGCGGCTAGTGGTTCTCGATGTCTCGGCCACCGACAAGGCCGGTAAGCCCATCCAGGGCCTTACGACTGACGATTTCAAGGTCTATGAGGACAAGGTGCCGCAGCGCATCCGTTCTTTTGAAGGTGCGGCGGCGCACGCACTTCCGGAGTCTGCCGTGGAGCACGGCGCGGCGGCAGTCTTCGATTTGGAAAAGCCGGCGAGCTTTGGCACATCGCCTGTCACTGTGCTGGTCCTGGACCAGCTGAACACTCACTTCGCCGACAGTTCCTTTGCCCGCCGCGAGTTGCACGACTTCCTGCAGAAGCAGCCGGCTGTGCTCGCGCAGCCCACGACGCTGGTGACGCTCTATCAGACCCGCTTCAAGGAGCTGTACCGCTTTACACGCGACCGCGACGCGCTGCTCAGGGCGCTCACCCAGGTACCCGTGAAGTACGCCTGGACGCTGGAAGAAAACGGCAAGGCGGAGCATGGCCCCATCGAGCGGCTTCAGCTTTCGTTGAATGCGCTGGAAGAGATTGCGCAAAGCTATGCGGGAGTACGCGGGCGCAAGAACCTCGTGTGGGTGGGCAACGGCTTTCCCAGCGTCGATCCGGACACGCTGAGCGGGCGCGATTACGGGGAGGTGCAGGCCACGCTGGAACACGTCACCGATGTCTTGCTGAACACGCGGGTGACTCTTTATGCAGTCGACCCTACGAGCACGTTGCCGGGAATGACCGAGATCACGACTGTGACGCAACAGCAGTTCGTCACGGCAGGTGGCGGCGCTCTCGGCGAGGGCTCGCTGGACACTTTCGGAGCCGGCGACGATTTCGACAAGCTCGGCATCGTTTCCGGCGGGGGCGTTGTGCGCGGGCGGAACGACATCGCAGCGCAGATCGCAGCAGCGGTTAACACGGGCGCGGTGTACTACACGCTGAGCTACTCGCCCACTTCCTCCAACACCGCGGCAGCGTCCTACCGCAGAATCCACGTCGAGTGCCTGCGGCCCGGTTGCGTGGCCACTACACGCCAGGGATACTTCCCGGCAGCAGCAGCCGCGGAAGCCGCGAAGACGAGCGTGACAAACGATCTTTCTGCGGCGGCGGAAAGCGCGATGCCGCTCCACGCGCTGCACGTCACCGTGGAATCCGGGAGTGCGCTGGCGGGGCAGGAAGAGCGCTTTGCCATTAGCGTGAGCGCGCCGGGGCTCACCTGGAGCCCGGAGGAGGATGGCAGTTCCCGAGCCAGCGTGTACATCATGGCGGTGTCGCTCGACAGGAACGGCAAAATGCTGGAGCACGAAGTCAGCGCGGAGCATGCCGACGCCAAACCGGGCGTGAACCTCCGGGACGAGAGCAAGACAGCCGTTTTCGCCATGATGGCCAATCCCGCGCTCAAGGCGACGACCCTGCGCTTCGTGGTGCGCGACATGACCTCCGGCAGGATGGGCACGGTAGACATGCCGGTAACGAAGAAGTGAGCGGGCCAAGACACAGAGGCCACATCGTCGAACGATGCGGCCTCTGTGGATGTCGGCACCCGGCTACAAGCGTGCGCGTTAGAGGCGGCAGATGAGGAGCTCGCGCTCGTAGATCATCTCGGGCGGTAGGTGGTCATGCAGCGCCAGGAAGAGTTCTTCATGCCCCATGACCTCGCCGCGCCAGGCGTTGCGGTCCACCTGCTGCAGCACGTCGAACTTCTCGCGCGGCATGTCGAGCCCGTCCCAGTTCATGTCGCCGTAGTGCGGAGTCCAGCCGATGGGCGTTTCCTTGCCCTGCGCCCGCCCACGCACGCGGTCCACCACCCACTTGAGCACGCGCATGTTCTCGCTGAAACCCGGCCACAGGAACTGCCCGTCGGCGTCTTTGCGGAACCAGTTCACGTGGAAGATGCGGGGTGTGGCCGAAAGCTCGCGCTGCATCTTGAGCCAGTGCCGGAAGTAGTCGCCCATGTGGTAGCCGCAGAAGGGCAGCATCGCAAAGGGGTCGCGCCGCACCGTGCCCAGCGCGCCACCCGCGGCCGCGGTGGTTTCCGACCCCATGGTCGCGCCCAGATACACTCCCGAAGACCAGTTGAACGCCTGGAAGACAAGCGGGATGGTGGTGGGCCGCCGGCCGCCGAACAGGAACGCCGCGATCGGCACGCCTTCCGGCGACTCCCATGCGGCAAGATCGATTGAGGGACACTGTGCAGCGGGCGCCGTGAAGCGGCCGTTGGGATGCGCGGCGGGCGTCTTCACGTCGGGAGTCCACTCGTTGCCACGCCAGTCCAGCATCGTCACAGCGACATCGGTCGTGCAGGGCGGCTCGTCGGTCATGCCTTCCCACCACACGCCTTCCGGCTTGCCGTTGCGCAAGGTGAGCGCCACGTTGGTGAAGATGGAGTTGCGGCTGAGCGTGGTCATCGCGTTCGGGTTGGTCTTGGGGCTGGTGCCCGGCGCCACGCCGAAGAAGCCGGTCTCCGGGTTGATGGCGCGCAGCTGACCGGTCGCGTCCGGCTTGATCCAGGCGATATCGTCGCCTACCGTCCAGACCTTCCAGCCATCGAAGCCTTCCGGCGGGATCATCATCGCGAAGTTCGTCTTGCCGCAGGCCGAAGGAAACGCGCCGGCGACATAGGTCTTCTCGCCGGTCGGCGACTCCACGCCGACGATGAGCATGTGCTCGGCCATCCAGCCTTCGTCGCGCGCGATGTTGGAGGCGATGCGCAGCGCGAAGCACTTCTTGCCCAGCAGCGCGTTGCCACCGTAGCCCGAGCCGTAGCTCCAGATCTCGCGCGTCTCCGGGAAGTGGACGATGTACTTGCTGTCGTTCTGCGGCCAGGACACGTCCTGCTGCCCAGGCGCAAGCGGCGCGCCGACAGTGTGCATGCAAGGGACGACGCGCTTGATGTCCTTATCGATCTCCGCGAACACCGGCGCGCCGATCCGCGCCATGATGCGCATGTTCACCACGGCATAGGCGGAGTCGGTCAGCTGCACGCCGATCTGCGACATGTCCGAGCCGATGGGGCCCATGCTGAAGGGCATCACGTACATCGTGCGCCCGCGCATGCAGCCCTTGAACAGCGCCTTCAGCTTCTTGCGCATGACGAACGGGTCTTCCCAGTTGTTGGTCGGTCCGGCGCCATCCTTGCTCAGCGAGCAGATAAACGTGCGGTCCTCCACGCGGGCCACGTCGTTGGGGCTGGAGCGCGCGTAGAAGCAGCCCGGCCATAGAGTTTTGTCGAGCCGCGTGAAGGTGCCTGCCTCCACGAGCTGGTTGCATAGGTACTCGTTCTCGGCGTCGGAGCCGTCCACCCAGTGGATAGCCGCCGGCTGGCACAGGTCGGCCATCTTCTCTACCCAGCGGATCAGGTGCTTGTTGGTGGTCAGGACGCGGGTGGAAACGGAGGGTGCTTTCGCGGTGTTCGCGGCAGGCGGAGTAGCGGACGTAGCAGCCAAGGCAGAACCTCTCTTCTGATTCCAGCACAGTAGAACAACGCGTATGCGGCTGTCGTGGGGCAAAAGCTTAAAAAGCTCCAAAGAAGATCCAAATAGCACGGTTATCGGCCACAACAGCTTGCGCGCGAACAAGGAAGTACACGCGTCGATGCACTATGATGGGCGGCATGCGAGCACCGTTCGGCTTGGCCGGTCTGGTCCTCTGTGGCTCCCTTGTCATGGCGTCGGGAGCGCAGCAAACGCCGGGCACGCACATCGTGCGCGCTACCCATGGCCACGATGGCGGTCTGGCTTCGATATCTTCCCATGCCGGCAACGCGGAGCATGAGGTGTACGCGGATGTTCGCGGGCGTTTCGTGGATGTAGCCGCCATGGCGCATGGCTCGGCGTGGCTCGTCGCTACTGTTCGCTTGCCCGGGCCATTCGCTGACGGCAGCGCGTTGCGTCAACTGGAGATTCGCATTCCGCTGGCCAGCACCGAAGAGGCGTACGGCGAATCCCGTTCCTGCAAAGTGCTTCGTGACGGCAGCCTGGCTGCGGTGCTGACGGCCGGATTGGACGAACCGAACTTCGTGCCGTTTGCCACCTCGCTGTCGGCCCATGACTTCCACTTCCTGCTGAACAAGTACCTGTGCCGTGCGTTAGCCGCGCCAGTGCGCTGCGGCAACCGTGAATACACCTTGCCGCAGAACATACAGTTTTCCCGTATAGACCAGCTTGAGGTTCAGCTGCACTCCGATGCTCCCGCTGCGTTTGAGATCAGCTTCGACCGACGCCCGACGGACGTCCTCTTCGACTACAAGCAGTGCGAGAAGATCGCTCCCTCCGGCGGGCTGTGCTGCGTGGCCGGGAAAACGACGGAGTGGCATTGCGGCCAAAAGCCGCAAGGAGAAGGCTGGCACCAGGTGTCCGGTAGCTGTTTTCATCGCGAGACCGGCGGCAGTTGCAAGGGGTAGCAGCCGCAAGACGCCATGGACCCGTGTCGGGGCTTTTCGGCCGGACCGGACCGCCTCGCCAAGCATCGAATGAGGAGAGTGACGGTTTAGAGGAGGCCATACGGTTATGGCAGATCGAGAGAGCGGAGGCCGAAGGCCCCGAGTCGTTGTGGTAGGCGCTGGCTTTGGTGGCATTCACGCGGCGCAGAAGCTAGCCAAGCTCCCGGTGGACGTGACGGTAGTCGATAAGAAGAACCACCACACCTTCCAGCCCCTGCTGTACCAGGTCGCACTGGCCGTGCTTTCGCCCGGTGACATCGCCCAGCCCATCCGTGGCATCCTGCGCAACAACCGCAACACCGAAGTCATGATGGATGAGGTGGTGGGGATCGACAAAACGGCGAAGCGCGTCTCGCTCAAGAGCGGCGCGGAGCTGCAGTACGACTACCTGATCGTGGCGACCGGCTCGACCCACAGCTACTTCGGCAAGGACGAGTGGGCAAAGCTCGCGCCCGGCCTGAAGACCATCGAAGACGCCACGGAGATCCGCCGCCGTGTGCTGCTGGCCTTTGAGCTCGCCGAGCGCCAGAAGCTGGAGACGGGCAATCATCCGCCGCTCAACTTCGTCATCGTGGGCGGCGGTCCCACCGGCGTGGAGCTCGCGGGCGCAATCTCCGACATCGCCCGCCTGTACATGACGCGCGACTTCCGCCACATCAATCCCGGCTCGGCCAACGTTCTCATCCTGGAAGGCTCGCCGCATATTCTCGGCATGTATCCGGAAGACTTGCAGAAGAAGGCCGTCGAGCAGCTTGCAGCGCTCGGCGTGGAAACGCGTACCGGTAAGCACGTCACCGACATCCAGCCCGGCTACGTGATGGTTGGCGAGGAGCGCATCGACAGTGTATGCACCTTGTGGGCCGCGGGCGTCCAGTCGTCGCCCGTCGGCAAGCTCCTCGGTGTGCCGTTGGACCGCCGAGGCAGCGTGCAAGTGGACGGTCACCTGAACCCGGAAGGCCAGCCGGAGATTTTCGTCTGCGGCGATCTCGCGCACTTCGAGCAGGACGGCAAGCAGGTCCCGGGCGTCGCGCAGCCCGCCATGCAGATGGGCGACTACGCCGCCGAGCGCATCGGTCGCCTGATCGCCGGGACCGACGGCCGCCAGAAGCCCTTCCGCTACTTCGACAAGGGCGACATGGCCACCATCGGCCGCAAGGCAGCGGTCGCGCGCATCGCGTGGCCCTTCCACGCCAACTGGAGCGGCATCATGGCGTGGCTCACCTGGCTGGTGGTCCATATCTTCTTCCTCATAGGCTGCCGTAACCGGCTCAGCGTCTTCCGCAACTGGGTCTTCACCTACCTCAGCCTGCAGGATGGCGTGCGGCTGATCGTGGGCTCACAGGACCTGCCCGGCTGGGGCACGCTGGCCACTTCGCCCGAGCCCGTCACGGCCGCACCGGCGGCCGTCCGGCCCTGAGCACTTCCGCACGGTATGCTTGGCTGTGAGGTCACCCGGTGCCATTTGGGCGTTCGCAGGGAGTGCGGGAAACGAGCGCAGGCGGAAGCCGCGGCGCGCGCAGCTTCGTGGACCTGCAGCATGTAACGCCGCTGGCCCTGGCCGCCTGCGCCGAAGGCCTTGAGGCGACGACCGCCGCCGCAGAGACGCGTGAAGATGCGGCCGGACGCATGGTACGGCATCTCTTCGACAGCTTTCGCATGGGGGACACCGGCGAGCCTGCGTGTGCGCTGGTGCGCTGCTTCCA
>CAXSHQ010000214.1:0-966 GCA_964236875.1 uncultured Acidobacteriaceae bacterium
GGCATCACTGCCTCGGCCGTCAACCAGCATCTCCGCGCGTTGCGGGCCGCCGGCTACGAGCACACCACCGTCGAGTGCCGCCGAAAGGGCGAGTCCGCCTGGGGCGAAGAGATCGCTGGACGCCTCTGCGACCGCGCCGAAACAGAAGGCTTGGATGCGCTGATCGTCGCCGATCTCGGCAGCCGTGATGGTGTGATCTTCAGGGTTCCAACGCTTCTCGTCGATCACCACCGCCCCATCGGCCAGCCCGCCGGCTCGACGCTGATCACCAGCTATGGCACCGGCGACGAAGCCGGTGACGGCAAGGACGTCGCCACCACCGGCCTGCTCGCATACTGGTGCGCACAGGCGCTCGTCGGCGAAGAGCGAGCCGCGCCATGGCTCTGGCTCGCCGGCATCTCACTGCTCAGCGACCTTGGCGACAAAGCCCCCTTTGTCGAGCTCGCCGCCGCCAAAGCCGGCTTCGGTGGCGGCGCTCTTCGCGACGCCACCAGCCTCCTCAACGCGCCGCGCCGCACCGGCGAAGGCCGTGCCGACGCCGCGCTCGCTCTGCTGCTCAAAGCCGAACATCCCAAGGAGATCACCGCCGGCAAGTTCCCGGAAACCGCCGAGCTCCTTCGCGCCAAGGAAGAAGTCGCGGAAGCCCTCGCGCTCGCCCGCAAGCAGCCACCGCGCTTCTCCAAAGCCATGCGCGAGGAGCTCGGCGCCGACCTCGTCGCCATCCGCATGGACACCCCCTGCCAGGTGCATCCTCTCGTCGCGCAGCAGTGGCGCGGACGATTCGCCAAGTCCGTTGTCTTCGGCGTGAACATCGGCTACCGCCCTGGCTGGGTCAGCTTCTCCGGGCGTGCACCCGCGGGCGTCAACCTGATCGAGTTCCTCGCCCGCCATCGCCCGCCCGAAGCCGACAACACCTACGGCCTCGGCCACAACCAGGCCAGCGGCGGCTCGCTCCCGGTGCCGGTC
>CAXSHQ010000214.1:976-8184 GCA_964236875.1 uncultured Acidobacteriaceae bacterium
AGGAGCTAGGCTTCGGCCCGGAGATGGTCGTCGAAGAGCAACAGCCGGCGGAAAGTAGTCAGCAACCAGCGAGTCAGGAACTCGCCGAGGAGAGCCTGGTTTGAGCGCGAAGAAAGCAGCAGTAAAGCAGCCCGCGAAGAAGAAAGCCAAGAAGCGCGTAAAGGCCAAGCCCCCCACTATCAAGGAGCGCGCCGACGCTGAGCTTCAGCGCATGCTCACCACGCCCATGTCGCAGGCCGACGCCCTCGAAGGCCAGCCGCAGCTCACCTTCCCGCGCGAAGCCATGCGCCTCGGCTTTCCGGTGAAGGTGATGGGGGGCGGCGGCTTCAAGACCAGCGACGCGCGCCGCTCCCAGGCCAACCCGCACCTCCGCGTCTCGCTCGGCTACCTGTGCGATGTCATCGCGTACTGCCGCAAGCACGGCCTTCATATGTACCGCATGTCGTCCGACATCGCGCCCTATGCGACGCATCCCGACATGCCGCAGTTTCACAACATGGTGCGGGAGTCCGCCTCCGACCTCGCTCGCTTCGGCCGTCTCGCCCGCGAAGCCGACGTCCGCCTCAGCTTTCACCCTTCGCAATTCATCGTGCTCAATAGCGAGAACGAGGCACTGACAAAGAAATCCATGTGGGACCTCGACTCGCAGGCCGAGATGCTCGACTTCATGGAGTGCGGCCCCGAGGCCATCATGGTCGTCCACGTTGGCGGAGCCTATGGGGACCGCGAGTCGGGCTGGCGACGCTGGACCAAAACATGGAAGCGCCTTTCCGAGCCCGTCCGCCGCCGCCTCGTGCTTGAAAACGACGACATCCGTTACTCCGCCGCCGATGTCCTCAAGATCCACGAAGCCACTGGCGTCAAGTGCGTGTGGGATTACCAGCATCACTGGTGCTTCAACCCCGAAGGCCTCGATCCTCACTACACCCTGATGAAGTTCTGCGCTACGTGGCCGAAGGGGGTTCGGCCCAAGATGCACTTCTCCTGCGCCCGCACCGAGATGCGCGAGCTCAAGCGCAAGAACCGAAAAACCGGCCGCGTCGAGCACGTGTTGCAGCCGCCCATCTGGACCGGTCACGCCGACTACAACAACCCCTTTGAGAGCATCACCTTTCTGCGCTCCATCCAGGGCATCGATGTCGACGTGATGCTCGAATCCAAGGCCAAGGACCTCTCGCTCATCCGTCTGCGCAACGACATGGCGAAGTACGCCCCTGATCTCGCCACCCGGTACGGTGTCGATGCGCAGCAGGCCGCCGAGGACGTGGCCGAAGTAATCGAAAGCGAAGACGAGATACAAGCTGCGGAGGAAGCGCTTTCCTGATGCAGAAGCATGGCCAGATCCTCCTGGGACCAAGCGTATGCTGAACGCGTAGCTCCCTTCGGACGGAGTCTTTGATGATCACTCTTCCACGCTTCGTTCTGGCTGCCGTCCTCGTTGGGACGCCGGTTTCACCGCATCAGGCCTCCACGCCAACGGCATCGCTGAGATTCGACGTCGCATCCATCCGGCCCAGCGCGCCCGGTGAGAGTGGCTTCGTCAAGGCTCTTCCAGGCGGTCACGGGTATACGGCGCTCAACATATCCGTCAAGCTGATGATCAGCGTGATGTACCGCGTGCCCATCGGCCAGATTGAAGGCGGTCCCGATTGGATGAACTCCGACCGCTACGATGTGGAAGCGCGCGCCGACGGCCGCTACAGCCTGGACGATCTTCACGTGATGTACCAGAACCTTCTGGCCGACCGCTTCCACCTGCAGCTTCACACGGTAAGCCGTCCGGGCAACGTGTACGCGCTCACCGTCGAAAAGCCGGGTAAGCTCACCATCAACCAGACCGACGAGAACTTCGACATTCCCATCACATTCGCAACCGGCGGGTCCGTTGTCGGCAGGCGAGTGCCCATGCCGTACTTCTGCTGGTGGCTCGGCCAGCAGATGCAGCGCGACAAGCGCCCGGTCGTCGACCAGACCGGTCTCCGCGATCTTTACGACTTCACGTTCGCGTTTGCGCCCGAGCCTCCGCCCGGTGTCGATCCGAAGGACCTGCAAGCGCTGCCCGACCGTCCTTCGTTGCTCGTTGCACTGCGCGACGAACTGGGGCTGAAGCTGACGCCCCAGAAAGGCCCCGTTCCGTACCTGGTCATCGATCACGTCGAGAGGCCTACCGAGAACTAGGCAGACCGAGCAACACTCTTGCTCCCGGAGCGTGCTCCTAGTAGGGCTTTTTCGTTTCCGGCTGCGGCGGTGTGCTCGGCTTGTCCGTCTCGTTCGGGATGTCCTGCCCGTTGTACTGGATCGTCACCGTTGTGCGGAAGCGCTTGTAATCCGTGTAGTGGATCAGCGTCTTCACATGCACATCCTGGGAAAGTGAGCCGTTCTGCGCCGAAAAGTGCAGCGTGCCTTCGGCCTTCGTGTAGGTCGGGAACCAGTACTTGCCGTCGATCTGCTCGTAGTAGGTCGTGAACGGCGGCGACAGGTCCTCATTGTTGTGCTTGATGATCTGGGGAACGTTCATTCCGTTCACCAGCACAATTTCGTAGTCCTGCGCGTCCAGCCACACCTTGCCCTGAAAGTAGCGGTGGTTCTTCACCAGCTCCTTCGGCGCCACGTCGAGCACGTACGTCTCAAGCTCATCCACGTGCTGCCGCCCCAGGTACTTGATGTCGTACTCCGGCAGCTGCTCCGTGGTCAGGATGAACGGCAGCCGCTCCTGGATGTCGCGCATATCGCTTTCGGTCATGATGACGCGCTCGATCGTATTCGCCGGCGCGAAGACCACATGCTCGGCGCGCTTGCCGCTGGGGTCGAAGCTTACATCCGTCACTTGATGGTACTCGCCATCCGGCCGGTTCGTCTCATCACTGATGGTGTTGAACGTCACATCCTGCCGGAACGTGTAGTTCTCGCGCGCTTTCGCGAACGCACTTTCGCGCTCGCCCATCTTCTTGATCAACTCCGGCACGGCAATGCCGGTCGGCGGCGCGGGGTCGATCTTGCCAAAGCCGGACTGGGCGTGCACAGGGGAGGGTATTGAAGCCGCTGTGAGAACGGCGAACGTGAGGGCGGAGAGCGAAAGCGAGGAGCGGAGGAGAGAACGGGGCATGGGCCTATAAGAGTAGACGCTTTCGACCCTCAGAAGTTCCGCGCTAGACTTCTCCGCATGCGCCTGTTCCTTCCTGCCGCCACCCTGGCCGCCTGTACCGCACTTCCGCTCGCCGCCCAGCAAGCGGCCAAGCGCCCCATGACCTTCGCCGATCTCGCCGCCATGAAGCGGGTCAGCGACCCGCAGGTCTCCCCCAGCGGGAAATGGGTGCTGTTCGGCGTTACGGACGTGGTGCTTGAAAAGAACACCAAGACGAATCACCTCTGGGCCGTTCCTCTGGACGGGAAGACGAAAGAAGCACAGCTCACCACAGGCTCCGGCGAATCCAACGGCCGCTTCTCTCCTGACGGCAAGCAGGTCATGTACACGGCTGCGGACGACAAAGGCCGCAGCCAGATCTTCGTCGCGCCCTGGGACGGTGCCGCCGGCCGCACGGGCGCAGGCCACGCCGTCACTTCACTCGAAACCGAAGCAGACGGAGCGATCTGGGCACCCGACTCGCAGCACTTCCTCTTCGTCTCCAACGTGTACCCGGAGTGTGAGTCGCACGCGGGTTCGGGCCAAGCCAGAAACACCGAGGAGCAGCGCTGCAATGAGCTGAAGGATTCCGTCGCAGCCAGCAGCCAGGTGCAGGCACGTATCTTCGACAACCTGCTCTACCGCCACTGGAACCAGTTCACCGGCCCCAAGCACTCGCACATCTTCTACGCCGGCCTGGACGCAAACCCAGCCGGTGCCGCGCCCACCGACCTCAGCCCCGCGTCGGTGATCGGCGACCACGAAGCTCCCACCTTCTCCCTTGGCGGCCCGCTCGGCTACGCCATCTCGCCTGATGGCAAGGAGGTCGCCTACTCCGTCAATCTCGACAAGGTCCCAGCCGAATCCACCAACAACGACATCTTCATCCTCCAGCTCGGAGCCGACCCAAAGACCGCTCGCAAAGTAAGCACCTCCCCCGGCTCCGACGACGGCCCGCAGTACTCGCCCGACGGCAAGTACCTCGCCTGGCGCTCGCAGGCAAAGGCGGGGTTTGAGTCGGACAAGTACCGGTTGCTGGTTATGGAGCGGACCACGGGACAGGTGATTGATCCGCTTACCGCGACAGGCGGAAATAGAAGTTTGACGTTTCGAGGATCGGCAGATGAATTCAAGTGGTTGGCCGATTCCACAAACTTGATCTTCACTAGTGCTCTCCATGGAGAGGAGCCCTATGGAATCGTAAGTACCGTGGAACATACCCCCGGCTACTATCAGCATCGGATCGCCGGGTCGTTCGAAGGGGAATTTGCCGATGTAGCGATGTTGAGCGACTATAGCTTGCTTGCAACGCGGATGATGGTGACTCGCCCAAGTGAGGTCGTTGTCCTGAAGCCGACGAACTTCGATCCCGAGTCGGGTAAGAAGCTCTCTGAACAATCAGTCACGATCCTTACTCATGTGAATGATTCCACGCTCGACCAAGTCGCTTTGCCAAAAATGGACTCCTTCTCGTTCACTGGTGCTGCTGGAAGCCAGGTGAATGGCTTCCTCATCCGCCCACCCAACTTCGACCCCGCGAAGAAGTACCCACTCAAGTTCCTGATCCACGGCGGCCCGCAGGGCGCGTGGGGCGACGCCTGGAGCTATCGCTGGAACCCCGAGCTGCTCGCCGCCAACGGATATGTCGTCGTGATGATCAACCCGCGTGGTTCGACGGGCTACGGCCAGCAGTTCACCGACGAGGTCTCCGGCGATTGGGGCGGCCGCGCCTACACCGACCTGATGCGCGGCCTTGACTTCGCCGAAAAGACCTACCCGTTCATCGACAAGACCCGCGAGTGCGCCCTGGGCGCCAGCTACGGCGGCTACATGGCCAACTGGGTCCTCACCCACACCGACCGCTTCAAGTGCATCGTCACGCACGACGGCATGTACAACCCGCAGTCGGCCTTCGGCACCACCGAAGAGCTCTGGTTTAACGAGTGGGAGTTCCGGCCTATGGCAAAGAATCCGGGTGCCCCGCCCGTGACGGCTTTATCGTCACGTGTGGGCTCGGCCCCCGCCAATGCCGGCGCAGCGCACGCCACCGTGGAGCAAACGAAGCCCTCGCGCCCATGGGACTTCTACGACAAACCCGTGGCCGCCGATCCATTCCGCAAGTGGTCGCCCATGCTGGCGATCAAGAACGCGCACACGCCCACGCTCGTGATCCACGGCCAGCGTGATTACCGGCTCGACGTTAGCGAAGGTTTCCAACTCTTTACCGCGCTGCAACTGCTCAACGTACCCAGCAAGATGCTCTACTTTCCCGATGAAGGCCACTGGGTCCTGAAGCCGAAGAACTCCGAGCTCTGGTACGAGACCGTAAACGACTGGTGCGACCGCTGGACCGGCACCAACAAGTACGCAAGCATGGGCCCTGAAAAGAACCCGGCTGCGGTGGTTGCAACAGGAACAGGCAGCAGGGGGCATGGAACTGGAAAGACGAACGCACCGCGCGGTGCCGATGCAGGCGTGCAGAACAAAGGCTCCAACAGCAAGGTAGACAAGTAGCCGTGGCGTTCGGACGCGCAAACAAGCCCAAAGTGCCGCTGGAAGAATCGGCGCTGCTCGATTTCGCCGTGAAGTCGCTCGGAACCAAGATGAAGAGCGAGCGTGATCTGCGGCGCAAGCTGGCGGACCGCGCGAGCCCAGACGAAGAAGGCCGACAAGTCGTCGCGAACGTCCTTGCCAAGCTCAAGGAGCTCGGCTACCTCAGCGACGAACGCTTTGCAGCCGACTACACCCGTCTCCGCCAGGAGAACGAAAAGCTTGGCCGCCGCCGCGTGCAGCAGGGGCTGATGCAGAAGGGCATTGCCGCTCCGCTCGCCAGCGACGCTCTCTCGAAGCAGTACGACGAGGTAGACGAGGTGGCGCTGGCCCGCGAGTATGTCGCCCGCAAGCGCATGAAGCCCCCCAGCGGCGGCCCCGGAAACGATCCCGCGCAAAAGCAGAAGGAGACCGCCCGCGCCATGCGCCGCCTTGTCGCCGCTGGCTTCAGCACCCGGGCTGTGTGGGCAGTGCTGCGCACCTGGGGCGCGGAAATCGACGAAGTCGATGTCACCGAGGGCGAAGGCGTCTAAGCTCTCGTGGGAAAAACAACGAAGCCCGTGGAGCGAATCATCGGCCTGGACTGGTCCGGGCGCATCGACGCCTCCGGCCAGCGCCGCCACATCTTCGCCGGCGTCTGGACTCGCGACACCGAAGGAAACACCTCCGTACGCATGGAGAACGGCCGCACCCGCGAAGAGGTCGCTGGCTGGCTGCTGCAACTTGCGGAGGAGACGCCGCGCCTGACCGTCGGCATCGACTGCTGCTTCAGCTTTCCCGCATGGTTCCTCCGCGAGCACGACTGCACCAGCGTGTTCAATTTCTGGCACAAGGTGAGCGAAGGCCAGGGCGAGCGCTGGCTGGCGCGCGACTGTCCGCCCCAATCCGGAGCCGAGCCGCGCGATGTCCGCTTCTGGGGGAAGCCCCACAAGCGCCCGCCCGTCTTCTGCGGTGCCGGACTGCGCAGCATGTACCGCGAAACCGACTACGACAACAAGATCGCCCAAGCACTCGAAGGTGGCGACCCCGAGCGCGCCGCCAAGATGCGCGGCATCACGCCCAAGTCGCCTTTCCAGATCGGCGGCTCCGGCTCGGTGGGCACGGGCTCCCTGCGCGCTATCCCCATCCTTCAGCGCCTCCATGCCGGCGGCTTCCGCGTGTGGCCCTTCCAGGACGCCGCGCTCGACGTCACCCCACCGAAGCCTCTGCTACTGGAGATCTACACACGCCTGATGACCGGCCCGGTAGCCAAGAGCAACGCGGACGCGCGTAAGGTCTATCTCGCCGCGAAGCGCAAGGTCGACCCGCTCTACACCGCGCTCGGACGCACCGCGCTGCGTGTCGCCGGGAGCTCCGAAGACGCACTTGACGCACTCGCGACCACGCTGGAGCTGGTGCGGCACAAGGACGAAATCGCCCCCTTGCGCGCTACACGCGATCCGACGTTGCGTCTCGAAGGCATCACCTGGCGTCCCGGAGCCGGCATGTAATCCGCTGCAGTTGCGCTGCTAAACTTAAGTCTTATGCGCAACTT
>CAXSHQ010000215.1:0-8163 GCA_964236875.1 uncultured Acidobacteriaceae bacterium
TTCGAGGCACTTGGCGCGATCCGCGTCGAGCTCAAGACCGACGCCCGTAACGAGCGCTCGCGGGGAGCGATCGCGGCGATCCCGGCCCAGTTCGAGGGCATCCTCCGCAAGCACATGACCGTCCCTGACGTCGGCGTCCGCGACTCCGCCTACTACAGCGTCATCGACACCGAGTGGCCCGCCGTCCACGCCGCCCTGCGCTCCCGCCTCGCCTCCGCGCATGCGGCCGGCCACCATGGTGGCCATGGCCGCGGGCAGCCGGCGTACTTCGGAGTTCGCGGTCACCGCCACGGTTACGTTTTTCTTCGTGGTCAGGTCCCTGAGCGTGATGGTGGAAGCCGCGGCATCGATGGAAGCGATGGTGCCCGAATAGTTCTTGAAGTTGCCGCTGACGATCTCATCGGCCGTGATGCTCGCGCCGTCCTCGGACTTGGCGCCGCGGGCACGAAGCTGATCGCCCGGCTGGAGGGCCCCCATGGTGCTGCCCGTCGCATCCGCGAAGTTCACCGATCCCGGGGCATACCGGCGGACCACGGTCGATCCTGTCGTCTGCACCGAAACCGTCTTCATGCCGCTCGAAACGGTGATGGAGTTGCCGCTGACCGCCTTGACGATGCCGCCGACGCCCTGCGCCCATGCGGCGCTGTCCGCCGCATGCACCGCGCTCACCGTGGAGCTCTTCATCACCAGCACGCGGGTAGCGGTCAGTGAGGGCGCGGCATCGCCGCTCGTTCCGGTCACGGAGGCACGATCGCCCGCCTGGATGTCTTTCATCCCGCCGGCGGGTGCATCGCTCAGCTTCTTCACATCCGGTGTAACCACCAGGATCTTCGCCCCTTCGGGTACGTTCACCGCGAACTCACCCGTGGCCGTGGTCAGCAGGAAGTCGTGCAGATGGACTTCCTTCACGGTGCCGGTCTGGCGGGGAGCGCCGCCAGCAGGGGTTTGCACGGGCACTGCGGCGTTAGGGGTCTGGGCCGCAGCGGCCGTGGCGCCACAGATGCCAGCGAAGCATAGAAGGCAAACACCGGCCCCGACGCGGGTAGACATCGACATACTCACTAATCTCTCTTTCCTGGCCTCGGACGCGCGAAACGGCAGCACATACCGGCCAGACAGGGACGGACCCACGGCAAGCGTAAGCTTTCCCTGGTTTGAGATACGGGTGAGGGGGGCAAAAGTTTCTGGCAGGGCCGAAATCTTTGGCCTGAGGTCCTAGATCCCTTATGTCGTGCAGCGACAAAGATTTGCGGCATGGAAACACCCGTTCATGGACTCGCCACCCGCGCGAGCTACTGCGGAAGCACCGAGTTGTCGGTCACCGGCAGTTCCAGATGCGACGGATACCTGGGCGAGCCGTAGATCGAGATGGTCTCCGCCTTGTAGGCCGAAGCCGGCGCGGTCATGATGTTGCGCGTCCAGGTCTGCGGGTTGCGGTCGTACAGCGGAAACCACGTGGACTGCACCTCCACGAGCACGCGATGGCCCTTCAGAAAGGTGTGGTCCGCGCCATGGAGGCTCCACTTGTACTCGGCCACTTCGCCCGGCTTCACCGGCTCGGGCGCGGTAAAGCTCTTGCGGTAGCGCCCACGGAATATTTCCTCCGCAACCATCAGCTCGTAACTGCCGGTCGCATCGGCAGGAGAGGTGTCGGCCTCCGCCGCGGAGCCGGGAGGGTACACATCGATTAGCTTCACCACCCAATCGGCGTCCGAGCCGGTGGTCGCGCCGAAGATATCCGCCAGCACGTCGCCAGTCACGGTCAAATCGCCGGTCAGCATCGGCGTCTGGAAGCGCACGACGTCCTTGCGGTCGTGGAGGAAGCTCTGGTCTTCGGCCAGCCACGTGCGCCACACAGAGCCCTCGCCATAGGTGGACTGGATCGGCCGGTGCCGGTAGGGAACCGGATCGGCCGGATCGCTCACATACGCCGCGGCCACCTTGTTGTAATCGCCTGTAGGAGCGTTGAAGGTGGCGGCGCCTTCCGGGGCGAGATACAGGCGGCTCAGCCGGAAGCCGGAACCCGGCCCGGTCTTGGGTGGCCACTGCGGATAGGTTTCCCACTGGTCTTCACCGGTGCGGAAGCTGGCCGTGTCCTCGAGGTCGAAGCCCTTCACGTCCTTCAGGTAGAGCTCGAAGAACGGCGCTTCGATGGTGGTGCGGTAGTACTGTCCGGTCTCCTGGCCGTGGAAGGTGAACTTGCCGAACGGCCCGCCCAGCGAGCTGCCCGGACCACCGGCCCAGCCGCCATGGTTCCAGGGTCCGAGCACCAGGAACACGCGGTGCTGCGGATCGTTTGGGTTTTCACTGGGCCGCAGCGCGGCGTACTCGGCCTGCGGCCCCCACATGTCTTCCTGGTCCCAGTAGCCACCCACCTCCAGTGTCGGCACTTCCGGCCTGCGCAGGTGCGGCTGCACGGCCATATCCTGCCAGAACTTCGTATAGCTGGGCTCCTTCAGGAACTTCTGCGCGGTAGGCAGGTTCGTCATGCCCGCCGCCGCGTCCGCGCCGGCAAAGTTCACGTGCTGGAGGAAGAAGTCGTACTGGTCCTCCTTGGAGCTCACCTGCGCGTCATCCTTCTGCGCTTCGAGCTGCTGCACATAGTCGAAGCCATAGGTCTCGCGAAAGGCGCCATTGTGGAAGAAGTCGTCCCCCATCCAGGTGTCGGTCATGGGCGCCTGCGGGCTGATGGCTTTCACCGCCGGGTGCGCATCGATGCCGGCCATGATGGCCGTGAACCCCGGGTAGCTGACGCCCAGCACGCCCACCCGGCCCGAGTTGTTGGGCACATTCTTCAGCAGCCATTCGATCGAATCGCGCGTGTCCGTTGTTTCGTCCACGTCGCTCTTGCTCTTATGCGCGACGATGGGCCGGTTCATGACGAACTGGCCTTCCGAACTGTAGCGCCCGCGGATGTCCTGGTAGACGAAGATGTAGCCGGAGCGCGCGAGCTCAGGCTTGCCGCGCTCCACGGAGTTAGGACTGGCGTTCCCCGCGCCGTAGGGCGTGCGCTGCATCAGGAAGGGCAGGGGCGGCCCGCTCTTGTCGCTTCCCACCGGCCGCACGATGACGGTGTGGAGCTTCGCTCCGTCGCGCGTGGGCACCATCACCTCTGAGCGCACGTACTGGGGGCCGTTCCATGGAGGCAGGTTGGCCTCGCCCCCGCGGCGGCCACGACGGCCGCGAGCCTGCTCGCCGCTGGCCGAACCGGGAGGCTGTGCAGGCGTTGCAGCGGGAGCCTGGGCTTGAGCCGCGGTCGGAGCAGCAAACGACGTGAGGGCAAAGCTCGAAGCCAGCAGGCTGCAGGGCAGCAGACAACGCTTGAGGCGTGACATATCACTCCTTGGAGGCGCTCGTTCGCGAGAGTTCAGTGCCTGCTTCGGCAGGGGATCTTACTTGCCCGTAAGGTTCCCAGGTGAAGCCATGCACTGCCAGTTCTGGCGCGAGTGCGAGCCGTCGCAGAAGGGCCGTTTTTCGCTCAGGCCGCAGCGGCACAGGCTCATGGCGGTCTTGCCTTCCAGGTCCCACTCCTTGCCGTCGGCGTCCTTCAGGATGATGTGACCTTCCACGCGAAGCGGGCCGTTGGGACGCACGGTGATGCGAACAGGTTCGTCTGCCATGTGATTCTTGTTCTCCCTCAGGCTCAGGATACAGGAGGGTTTCCGCGCCACCGCTCAGCTGAGGTTAGCCATCGCTTCATCTACGTAGCACCAACCCCACATCTCGCCGGGCTCCGCCGAGCGCATCACGGGGTGCTTGCTCCCGTGGAAGTGTTTGGTCGCGTGTTTGTTGGGCGACGAGTCACAGCAGCCCACATGGCCGCAGATCAGGCACTCGCGCAGATGGACCCACGAAGCGCCGATCTTCACGCAGTCCTCACACCCCTTGGCATGGCTCGCTGAGCGGCTCGGCACATCCTGTGCTTCGTCGAAGTGTGTGCAGCGTGACATAGGCAATCTCCGAAGCTCTTCCGGTTAAGCCGGGTTCCAGATGGGTGTCAGTTCCAACACAAAGCCGGCCACCGGGCCTTCGCCGAAAATCGAGGTTACACCTTCGAGAACGTCAAGGGCCGTCGTCTCCGGACGGTAGACCTCAGAAAGCGGCCGCTCTGTGCACAAGCGCACAGATAGCTCGCGGAGCTTGACCTGAAAGTATCCCTCGAATCTCCATGCCGAGAGTGTAGTCCACCTTAGCTGGCGCGGTCACGCTCCAGGCACTCAGTTTGCGCGGCCAGCAGCTCCCGAATCCCGCGCTCCGCCACATCCAGCATCTCGTCCAGCTGCGCGCGCGAGTAGGTCTCGCGCTCCGCGTCATGACCACGTTCATGTCCACCTCCGCCCGGCTGTCTTCTTCATAGGCAAGATCCAGCAGCACTTGCCCATCCACGATGCCGACCGAAGTGGCCGCCACCATCTCGCGCAGCGGCGACTGCTTGAGCGTGCCGGCGTCCTTGAGCTTGCCCAGCGCCAGCGCCAGCGCGGTGCAGGCGCCGGTGATGGCCGCTGTGCGCGTGCCGCCATCGGCCTGCAGCACGTCGCAATCCAGGATCACCGTTCGTTCCCCGAGCAGCCGCATGTCCACAACCGACCGCAGGCTGCGGCCGATGAGCCGCTGGATCTCGTGCGTCCGGCCGCCGATCTTGCCCTTCTCGGCTTCGCGCGGGCTGCGCGTGAGCGTGGCGCGCGGCAGCATCCCGTACTCGGCCGTCACCCAGCCGCGTCCGGAGTTGCGCATCCAGCCCGGCACGCCTTCCTGCACGGTGGCGTTGCACAGCACGCGGGTGTTGCCCACCTCGATCAGCACCGAGCCTTCCGCGGTGGCGACGAAGTGGGGGGTCAGGCGCACGGTGCGGCCCTGGCCGGCGGCGCGGCCTTCGCTGCGAAACACTGGCTCTGTGAAGGTGCTCGGGGGTGTGGCGGGAAAGGTCATCCGGCTCATTATAGGCAGCGGGTACCCCTCGGTTCACGAGCCGTCCTCTTTTGGGAATAGCCCCAAATGGGAATGCACGGCCATGTCTTGAAACGAAGTAAGTTAGGGGAGAAGTCTCTTTGGGTCAGGACCGTTTTAGGAATGAGAACTCCTGCGCTCGCATAGCCGTCAGTAGCTCGAGTGCTTGGGATTCCAGGCATTTACCGTGCATCCGCCGTTTGGCACGGTACGTGTAAGTCTTTTCAGCAGAGTTTGTACACGTTGGGAGCCAGTTCATGCAGCACCTGCCGCGGCAGAGCCGATCCACCATCCTCGCCTTTCCGCCTCCGCTCGCCGTCGCGGATTGGGCAAACGGGCCGTCCGGCGAGCGGGTACGCTTCTCCGGGAAGGCTGCCGCCGCATGTTGAGCCGTTCCCCCTTCCCCCGGCTCGCTTCGGCTGACCGCTATGGCAGTGGCCTGGAGCGCGCCGCCACCCGCCTGGCCGATCTCGCACCTGCGCCGCCTGCGCAGCGGCCGGCACAGCCGCCACCCGCCACCCGGCCGGCGCCCGAAACCGAAAGCCCTGAGACCGGCACAGTGCCCAACAGCACGGCTGCGGGCGAGGCACAGCCCGACATTGATCCGGCCACAACGCCGCTCACGCCGCTCCACGTCCTGATCGCGGACGACGATGGCTCCATGCGCAAAGCCTGTGCGGAGATCGTCTCGCGGCTGGGCTTCTATCCCATCCTGGCGGAGTCCGCACAGGCGGCAAGGACCGTGCTCGCCGGACAGCCTGTAGACCTGCTGCTGCTGGACATGAAGCTGCCCGGAGGCGGCCTGCCGCTGCTGGAGGAGGTGCGCAAGCGCTATCCCAACATCGCTGTCGTGGTCATGACTGCGTTCGCGACCGTGTCTTCGGCGGTGGAGGCCATGCGCCTTGGGGCCGTCGACTACCTCCACAAGCCCTTCGACATGGAGCAGCTGACCGAGCTGCTGGAGCGCCTCTCGCGGCAGCGCACCTACGATCTGGAAGCCCGTGCGCTGCGCGACCGCATCCGCGCCGACGCCGCCGCCGGCACGGGTCCGCTGCATGGCCGCTCTCCGGCCATGGAGCGGCTCTACCGCATGCTCAGCAAGGTGGCGTTCACCACGCATCCGGTGCTCATCCTGGGTGAGTCCGGCACCGGCAAGGAGGTGGTCGCGCGGCTGATTCACTCGCACGGCCCCAACGGCAGCAAGCCGTTCATCCCGGTGGACTGCGGCAGCCTCGTGCCCACGCTCATCGAAAGCGAGCTGTTCGGTCATCTCAAGGGCGCCTTCACCGGAGCCATCCGCGCCAAGGAGGGCCTGCTGGTCGCCGCCGGCACCGGCACCGTCTTTCTGGACGAAGTAGGTGAGCTGCCGCTGGACCTCCAGGCCAAGCTGCTGCGCGCGCTGCAGGAAAGGGAAGTGCGTCCCGTGGGCGCGACCTATTCCATGCCCATCTGCGCGCGCATCCTGGCCGCGACCAACCAGGACCTCCAGACCATGGTGGAGACCGGCCGCTTCCGCAAGGACCTGTACTTCCGGCTGAACGTGGTCAACATCTACATGCCGCCGTTGCGCGAGCGCAAGGGCGACGTGCCGCTGCTGGCCACGCATGCGCTCGACCGCCTGACGCGCGAGTCCGGCAAGCGCGTGGCGTTCTCCGATGAAGCCCTGCGCATGTTGAACGAGTACGCGTGGCCGGGCAACGTGCGCGAGCTCGAGCACGCCGTCGAGCACGCCATGGCGCTTTCCAGCGGTCCGGTGCTCCATCGTGCCGACTTCCCGCAGGAAATCCAGCACTTCCGTCCACCGCGCCCGCAGGAGGCCGCCGAGGCCGGCCAGCCGGGCGAAGAAGGCTCACGCCCGCCGCGTGTCGTGTCGATCGCGGAGATGGAGAAGCAGGCCATCCTGGACACCATCCGCCAGCTCAACGGTGACAAGATCACAGCCGCGCGGCTGCTCGGCATCGGCAAGACAACGCTGTATCGCAAGCTCAAGGAGTACGGGATCGACCCGGGGAACCTGCCGCCGGAGGATTGAGCTTCGGCGGCTCTTCAGCCCGGTCGAGCCGACGCATCACCGCACACGTAGAGGAGTCAACGGGCAATGCGGGAATACCTTCTGATCATCGCGCCGGAGGACGCGGCTCGCGCCGTGGCCCATGTGCTGCGCAAACACCTGGAAGTGACCGTGCAGGTCGCCGGCAACCGGCGTGATGGCCTCATCGCGCTGCGCCGCTCGGAGTGGTCGCTGGTGGTGCTCGAAGACACCATCGCCGGCAGCGATCCGGAAGCCGCCGAGCTCTTGTACGGGAACGCCGGGACGGCTGTGGTGCTGGAGATGAACTTCGCGATCACCGGGGTGGCGCGCGCCGTCCGGCAGGTGCGCGCGGCTCTGGCGCGGCGTGCCCGCGACCGCGCCCAGGCACGCGCGGCGGCCACTGCCGCTTTACACGGCGAGTTGCGCTCCACGCTCGCTGGTCTGCTGCTGGAGTCGCAGCTTGCATTGCGCGAAGCCGCGCCCGCTCAGCAGGCCAAGCTGCGCAACGTGGTCAAGCTGGCGGTGGAGCTCCGCAGCCGCCTGACCGCCTGACGATCCCCACCAGCTTTCATCGGCCCACACCACTCCGCGCAATCTGCGAAAGAATCTGTGCCCTCCGCGTTTTGCTCTCCTTCAGACCCGTCGCGGCTGCCATCCCGTACGCCGCGCCGGTCGCACCAGGCCGCTTCTTCCTACAGCACCGAACCGCGCGAACACCGCACGCCGCCGCAGCGGCCCTGCACTCCCGCTGTGTACAATCGCCACCTGTACGCGGGCCGCGGAGCCCGCATCACAAGGTGGGTAGGAGAAACAGGAAATGATGAAGCTGACGCCGGGAAAACTTGCGGGCATGAACGCTGTATCCGACGCGCGCGGGGTGATCGCCGCTGCTGCCATGGACCAACGTGGATCGCTGCAGAAGTCGTTAGGCGCGGCGCGCGGCAGCACCGCCGATGCGCATGACCTGGAGGTCTTCAAGACCCTGGTCACCGAGGTGCTCACCCAGCACGCCTCGGCCATCCTGCTCGACCCCGAGTTCGGCCTCCCCGCCGCGCAGAAGCGCAACGGCAAGGGCCTGCTGCTGGCTTACGAGAAGACCGGCTATGACGCCACCACGCCCGGCCACCTGCCTGACCTGCTGGATGTCTGGAGTGTCCGGCGTCTGAAGGAAGCCGGCGCGGACT
>CAXSHQ010000216.1:0-3551 GCA_964236875.1 uncultured Acidobacteriaceae bacterium
CTGCTAGTGGCGGCCTTTGTAAAAGCCAATACGGGCGCTGGCGTCACGTTCGCGCTCAACTCCGCCTCCTTCGTAGCCGTCATCTGGATTCTCTGGCGATGGCACCGCACGCCCATCTACAAAAGCGCCCTCCCAGCCGAGCGCATCTACGGCTCTGTCGTTTCCGGCCTGCGCTATCTCCGCCACGCGCCTTCGCTGCAAGGCCCCCTCATCCGCGCCTTTACTTTCACGTTCTGTGTCAGCGCCGTGTGGTCGCTGCTCGCACTGGTCGCCCGGCAGGACATGCACCAGGGCGCCATGGGATACGGCATCCTCAACGGCTCGCTCGGTGTGGGCGCGGTCGTCGGCGCGTCCACGCTTGCGCGCATCCGCCGCAAGGTAGATGCCGATACCCTGCTCGCCTGCACTGCCTTCTATTACATCGCCACGCTGCTGATCCTCGCCTTCGTTCACCAGCCCTGGATCGTCATCCTTACGCTCGTCGGCGCAGGCTTCGCGTGGACCACGACGATGTCCACGCTCAACGTCAGCGTGCAGCTCTCGGTGCCCGCTTGGGTGTACGCCCGCGCGCTTGGCGCCTACCTCATGACCTTCCAGGGCGGGCTGGCTCTGGGTTCCATCGCCTGGGGCGCCATCGCCGAGCACTTCGGGACCAAGGTCGCCATGTGCTGCTCCGCCGGCGTCCTGGCCGTCACGCTGCCGTTCGTCCTCCGCATCCACATCCTCAAAGGCAAGCTCCCCGACCTGACACCCTGGCAGCCCCGGCGCTCCGCCCCGGAAGTCGAAGACCCCAACGAAGGCCCGGTCCGCATTTCCGTCGACTACCGCATTCCCGCCGCCAACTACCCCGAGTTCTCCCACCGCATTCACCAGCTCGAAGGCGTGCGCCTGCGCGCCGGTGCGGTCCGCTGGGGCATCTACCGTGACGCCGCCGATCCCGAGCACCTCAACGAAACCTTCATCATGGAAAGCTGGCTGGACTACCTGCGCTCCCGCGAGCGCCTCACCGCCGCTGACCAGGACATCCGCGAGTGTGTGTGGGTTCTTCACGCCGGCAGCGAACCGCCCAGCATCACCCATCAAATCTGGGCCAGGGAGGTTCCGGAGCGTTCAACGTTGTAAGTTCTACGCTGTACGTTTTAAGGCAGCTCTCTTGAATCGGCTATCCTTCAACGGCGTCATCCTGAGCGCAGCGAAGGATCTCGCCAGTCTGCGTGCAGCGAAACTACACCTCGTTGATCGCAAGGTTGCGCCGCGTGCCTCAGCGTCCCACAAGCTGCTGCAAGTGCGGCGGATACCGCTCGCCCTGCACCTCAACATCCGCGAGCGCGCGGTTGATCTCTGCGAGGTCTTCGTCGCTGAGATCCACAGACGCGCCGCCAAGGTTTTCTTCCAACCGGTACAGCTTCGTCGTTCCCGGGATCGGCACAATCCAGCTCTTCTGCGCGAGCAGCCACGCCAGCGCGATCTGCGCACGCGTCACGCCCTTCTGCTCCGCAAGCTGCCCAAGGATCTCCACGATTCCCTGGTTCGCCTTCCGGTTCTCTTCGCTGAACCGCGGAACAGCATTGCGAAAGTCCTTCTCGGCGAACTTCGTATCTTCGTTGACGGCTCCGGTTAGGAAGCCCTTGCCCAAAGGGCTGAACGGCACAAAGCCGATCCCAAGCTCCTCCAGCAACGGAAGGATCTCCTGCTCCGGCTCGCGCCACCACAGCGAATACTCACTCTGCAGCGCGGTCACAGGCTGCACCGCGTGCGCTCGCCGAACCGTCTGTGCGCCCGCTTCCGAGAGCCCGAAGTGCTTCACCTTGCCTTGCGCGATCAACTCCTTCACGGCTCCGGCTACGTCCTCGATCGGCACGTCCGCATCGACGCGATGCTGATAGAGCAGATCGATCCGGTCCGTCCGAAGCCTCTTCAGCCCCTGCTCTACATACTCCCGGATGTGCTCCGGCTTGCTGTTCAACCCAGCCTGTTTGCCGGTTGGCTCGAAGGCAAAGCCAAACTTGCTCGCAATCACAACCTGGTCGCGAAACGGCTCCAGCGCCTCGCCCACGACCTCTTCGTTCAGGTAGGGCCCATACACTTCCGCCGTGTCGAAGAACGTCACGCCACGCTCATACGCCGCACGGATCATGTCGATGGCGTGGCTCTTCTCCACCGGCGGCCCGAAGCCAAAGCTCAATCCCATGCAGCCAAAGCCCAGCGCCGAAACTTCCAACCCACTCTTCCCCAACATGCGCTTTTGCATCATCTCTCCTTCGTGAGGGCCCTTACGTGTCACACCACTGTTGGGCGTACGACCCGCACCCACTGCATCCCGGCCGCTTCCGCCGATTGGATGCCCGCCTGCGCATCCTCGAACACCAGGCACCGCTCTGGCGCGACGCCGAGCTTCTTTGCCGCCGTCAGGAACGGTTCCGGATGGGGCTTGCCATGCATGTAGTCCTCCGCGCCCACCAGCAGCTCGAAGCGATCGTGCAGCCCCAGCTTGTTCAATGTGCTCTCGATGGAAGACCGCGGTGACCCCGACACAATCGCAAACCGCACCTTGCCGTGCATCCGTTCCATCACGCGCACCACGGACGGCATCGCTTGCAGTTCCGGAAGCATATGCACGTATAGCAGTTCTTTCTTACGCGCGGTTTCTTTGACAGGCATGTTGAGCCCGCAACGCTCATTAAGCTGCTCGACGATCTTCTCGAGAGGCACACCTCCCCAGGCGTAGAACAGCTCTTCAGGGAACTCTCCTCCCGCCTCTTCGATCACGCTCGTCCACCCCCTGAAGTGCAGTGGCATGGAGTCCGCCACCGTCCCATCCAGGTCGAACAGGTACGCGTCGAACTCGCCTTCAGGAATAACCAGTTCCACAACCGAAGCGGCGTGTATCGAAGCCGCCACTACGCCCCGTGCCCCAGCGCGAGGTCGATCAGCGTCTTCTCTTCCAGCTCATGCGCCTTGCCCGAACCCGTCGCCGGGCTCGCGCTCGCCGTCCGCTTGATGGTCCGCGCCTTCTTGCCCAAAAGCTGTTCCAGCTTCGGCCGCACATAAGAGAGCGCTCCCATGTTCGCCGGCTCTTCCTGCACCCAGATAACTTCCTGCGCGCCCTTATGCCGCGCAAGCGCAGCCGCCAGTTCCGTCTCCGGCCACGGATAGAGCTGCTCCACAAACACAATCGCGACATCCATGGCCTTACGCTTGGCCCGCTCAATGCGAAGGTTGTGCCCGATCTTGCCCGAGCACAGCAGCACACGCCCCGCGCTCTGCGTTTCGGTATCAGGCAGTACATTCTGGAACGTGTCCTTGCCGAAGTCGGCCACGCTCGACATCGCATCCGGATGCCGCAGCATGCTCTTGGGCGTAAACACCACGAGCGGCTTGCGCCACCTGCGCATGGCCTGCCGCCGCAGCAGGTGGAAGAACTGCGCCGCCGTCGAAGGCTGCGCGATCTGCAGGTTGTCCTGCGCGCAGATGCCGGCGTAGGCCATGATCGACGTGCCGGAGCCCGGCTCGACCGACGTGGCCGCGTTGCGGTTGCCGCCCGAGCAGTT
>CAXSHQ010000216.1:3561-7933 GCA_964236875.1 uncultured Acidobacteriaceae bacterium
GAATCGCTCCAGGCGCGCCGACGAGTGCCCCGGCCCCTGGCCCTCGTACCCATGCGGCAGCAGCATCACCAGCCCTGAAAGCAGGCCCCACTTTGCTTCGCCCGCGGCCATGAACTGGTCGATGATGATCTGCGCCCCATTCGCAAAATCGCCGAACTGCGCTTCCCAAAGCGTCAGCGTCTCTGGATAGTCGCGCGAGAAGCCGTACTCGTACCCGAGGCACGCGGCCTCGCTCAGCATGGAGTTATAAACCTCCCAACGCCCCTGCCCCTCGCCGATGTTGCTCAGCGCCGACCACCGGACTTCGGTCTCTGTATCGATCAGCACCGAGTGCCGCTGATTGAACGTGCCGCGCTGCGAGTCCTGCCCGCTCAGCCGCAACGGCGTGCCCGCCTTCAGCAGCGATGCGTAGGCCAGCAGCTCCGCAAAGCCATAGTCGAATGGCCGCTTGCCGGCACCCATCTCCGCGCGCTGTTCCAGCAGCTTCGCGACCTTCGGATGCACGTGGAATCCATCAGGCGAGCTAGTCAGCTTGCTTGCCAGCTCCGCGATCTCACCGGCATCCAGGCCCGTGCGCGGATTGTCGTTCGCCTGGAGCGGTCCACCCGCGAACGCTTCCCAGTACTCCGGCAGCGAGTGCATCCGCTTCATAACAAACGCTGGGCTCTGCGCATTCAGTTTGGCTTCCGCCTGCGCCGCTTTCTTCTGCGCCTCCAGAAAGCCCTGCTGCACTTCGGCGATCTCCGCGCTCGTAGCCTCTGGATCCACGCCCAGCTTCTGGGCATAGAGCTTGTACAGCGGCGGATGTTCCTTGACCTTCGCGTAGCGCCGCGGCTGCGTCACCGTCGGGTCGTCCACTTCGCTGTGCCCATGGCGGCGATAGCCGATCAGGTCCACCACCACATCGCTAGCAAACGTCTGCCGGTACAGCGCGGCGATCTCCGCCACATGCATCACCGCATCCATGTCCTCCGCGTTCACATGGAAGATCGGAATCGGCAGCCGCTTGGCCAGATCGCTCGCGAAACGTGAAGAGTTCGACTCGTCCGGGTTCGCGGTAAAGCCCAGCAGGTTGTTGGTGATGACCTGGATCGTCCCGCCCACGTTGTAGCCGTTGATCGACGCAAGGTTCAGCGTTTCCGCCGTAATGCCCTGCCCTGCGAACGCCGCATCGCCATGCAGAATCATCGGCAGAATGCATTGTGCACCCGGCGCCCCGCCATCATTCAGGCTATCCACGCGCGTTTGCCGCGCCCGCGCCCGGCCCATGATCACCGGGTTCACGGCCTCCAAGTGGCTCGGGTTCGAAGCCAGGTGCAGCGAAATCGTCTTGCCGCTCGGCGTCGTCATCACGCCTGTCGCGCCCATGTGGTACTTCACATCGCCGCCGCCCATGGTTGAGCGCGGGTCTACGTCCTCGAACTTCGTAAACATCTCATGCGAGTCGCGGCCCACCGTGTTGACCATTACGTGCAGCCGGCCGCGATGCGCCATCGCAAACACGCTGCGTGTCACGCCGTTCTCTGCCGCGGTTGCGAACAGCTGGTCCAGAAACGGTATCAGCGACGTGAGCCCTTCCAACGAAAATCTCTTTGTGCCGAGATACCGCTGCTGGATCACCTGCTCGAAGATGTCCGCGCGAATCAGCCCGTTCAGAACCCGCTTCGGATCGGCTGCCGTGTACTCGCGCTCCAGCTGCTCCTGGATCCATTGCCGCTTGTCCTGCGAAGCAATGTGCATGAACTCCGCACCGATGGACCCGCAGTAAAACCGCCGAGCCTCTTCCGCTGCTTCATGCGAAGCCGCATCGTCCGGCACCGGCGTGGGAAAGGGCTCCGGCGGCAGAAACTGGCCTAGCGGATCGAGCTGTGCCTGCAGGAATCCCCAACGCCGGAAGATATCGAACACCATCTCACGCTGCGCGTTGTTCGCGGCGGGTTCGGCTTGTGTTTTCGTGGCTTTGGGGGTCTTCGGCGCGGCAGGGCTCTTGGTCGGCATGGCTTCACCATGCTAGACCTTTCCCCCGCACCTTTGAAGCTTCGTGCGATGTTCGGACGAGCTCCCGAAGCGGGAGGAAACGGGGATGCCGATACCGCAGTTCTGCTGAGTGGAGCGGCGACTTACTTGATGTCGCGCCAGTTCTGACCCAGGCCGACTTCCGCAACGATGGGAACGCGGAAGCTGCCGGCGGATTCCATCTCTGTCTTGACCAGTTCCTGCATCTCGTCGGCCTCTTGGGGGACGACGTCGAAAAGCAGCTCGTCGTGGACCTGGAGCGTCATTTGCGAGCGCAGCTTGCGGCGGGTGATCTCGGCATCGATGCGGATCATGGCGAGCTTGATGAGGTCCGCGGCAGTGCCCTGGAGCGGCGTGTTGACGGCGGTGCGCTCGGCGAAGCCGCGCTGGTTGGGGTTGCGCGACTGGATGTCCGGGATGGGCCGAATGCGACCGAAGGCCGTGCGCACAGCCTGGGTCTGGCGGACCTCGGCGAGTGTAGTCTCAATAAACCGGGCGACACCGGCGTAGCGCTCGAAGTAGCGGGCGATGTACTCCTTGGCAGTCTTCTGGTCGATGTTGAGGTTGGCCGCGAGGCCGAACGGCGAGATGCCGTAGACGATGCCGAAGTTGACAGCCTTGGCCCGGGCGCGCGTCTCCTTGTCCATGGTGGCGGGATCGACCTCGAACACTTCCGCGGCGGTAAGGGTGTGGATGTCCTTGCCGGTGGAGTAGGCGTCGACCAGCAGCGGGTCGCCGGAGAAGTGGGCCATGAGGCGGAGCTCGATCTGGGAATAGTCGGCGCTCATGAGCAGATTGCCTTCGCGGGCAATGAAGGCGGCGCGGATTTCCCGGCCGACAGCGGTGCGGATGGGGATGTTCTGCAGGTTGGGGTTGGTGGAGCTCAGGCGTCCGGTGGCCGTACCCACCTGGTTGAACGTGGTGTGGATGCGCGCTTCGCGGTCGGCCAGCGCGGGGAGCTGGTCAAGATACGTGGACTTAAGCTTCTGGAGCTGGCGGTGCTCGAGCACGAGCATCGGGACTTCGTGGTGCTGAGCGAGGTCTTCAAGGATGTCCTGCGCGGTCGATATGACCTTGCCCTTGCCATACTTCAGCGGCTTGGGCAGGTCCATCTTGTTGAACAGGACATCGCCGAGCTGCTTGGGCGAGTTGATGTTGAAGCGGTGGCCGGAGCTTGCGTAGACACGCTCGGCGAGATCGTCGATCTGCACGGCAAGGCGCGTTGACTGTTCGCGGAGCAGCGGCAGATCGACGCGGACGCCGGCCTGTTCCATGCGCAGAAGTACGGGAACGAGCGGAAGGTCGAGCTGGGCGTAAACGTCGGGGAGGGGGGAGTTCGGGTGGAGCGCCGGCGTTTGTGACTGGCCTGGCAAAGTGCGGTGATCCTTCGCCTCGCTCCGGATGACAGGCTCCGTTGCGTCAACCTGCCTCCTGCTTTCCTCTTGCTGTTTCCCTTTGTCGGCAAAGAGCATTTCCTCGGTGACCGCGCCGCCCAGTGCGGGGTCGTCGGGGAGGATGTCGTGCGTGATGGGCGCGGCTTCGGCGAGTTGCGGCGAAAGGGTGGCAGAGAGGCGCGCGATGGCGGCAGCGGCTTCAGGCAGGCGCGCGGGGTCGCTGGGGTTCTCCTTCGTGGGCTGATGAAGGAGTGCACGTGAGGTGCTCCGCGCGGCGATGTCGATGAGCGTGTGCGAACTGTGCGTGGGGTTGATGAGGTAGCTCTGCAGCATCACGTCCGTGATGGCGCCGCCGAGCGTGACGCCATGCGGCGCGAGCGCGCGGAGCACGGCCTTCAAATCATGCACGAGCTTGGGAACAGCGGCGTCTTCGAGCAACTCGCGCAGACCAGGGGTTTCGAGCGAGGCGCGCAGCCCGCTTTGCGCGTTGAGGGCAAGGCCCAGCTCGCAGGCGGGGTCCGCTGTGCCCTCATAGTTCGGGGCGCTTTCCTCCGCATCGATTTCGCCTGAGGAAGCAGGCGCGCCAAAGAGCGACATCGTTTCGGCGGGTGCGGGTTCCGGCTCGATGTCAGTGTTCGCGTTCGGGTCTTCGGCCTCCGCGCTCAGCTCTTCCAGGATCGACTGCGGTGTATCCGCGATGGCGAGAGCGATGTGCCCCGTCTTGCGAGCTTCTGAAAGCACCGCCGCGATCTCTTCCGGCGTGGGGCGCGGCTGGTACGTGGGGGCGACTTCCTCCACGTCGGCGGCGAGGCCTTTGAGCAGCACGGTGAACTCAAGCTCGGTGAAGAGTGAACGGCAAGCGGCGTTGTCCATCGGCTGCGTGCGCATCAGGTCGAGGTCGGGCTGGATGGGCACGCCGGTGTGGATCGTAACGAGCTCTTTGCTCAGCAGGATGTTGTCGC
>CAXSHQ010000216.1:7943-8163 GCA_964236875.1 uncultured Acidobacteriaceae bacterium
GTCTTGCGCTTGATGGCTTCGGGCGTAGAGGTCGCGGCATCGAGGGCGGCTTCGACCGTACCGAACTGCTGGATGAGCTCGACCGAACCCTTGTCACCGATGCCAGGCGCGCCGGGGATGTTATCGATGGAGTCGCCGCGTAACGCCATCACGTCGATGACCTTCTGCGGCGGCACGCCGAGAATATCCTCAACACCCTTGCTGTCCAGGATCAGGTTGT
>CAXSHQ010000217.1:0-6068 GCA_964236875.1 uncultured Acidobacteriaceae bacterium
GGCAACAACACCGTCTACAAGGTGAGTGGGGGAGCGGCCACGGCCTACGGCACAGGGTTCAGCACACCGGTGGCCCTGGCGCTGGACGGCGCCGGCAATCTGTACGTCGCCGAGTACGGCAACGGTGATGTCAAGGTGGTGAACGCCGCCACAGGCGTTACTTCCACGGTCAGTGGCGCCACCGGCCTCGGCAATGTGAACGCGATTGCAGTGGATGGCAGCGGCAATCTGTACGCCGCGTCCTACAGCAACAGTGTGGTGTATAAGATCACCCCTTCCGGCGTGCTCAGCACCGTCGCGGGTACCGGCACGGCCGGCTACAACGGCGACAAAATCCAGGCAACCGCCGCGCAATTGAACCAGCCGCAAGGTCTGGGGCTCGACGGCGCCGGCAACCTGTACATCGGCGACTCCAGCAACAACCGTGTCCGCGAAGTGAGCGCGTCCAGCGGGGTCATCACCACCATCGCCGGCACCGGTACGTCCGGCTTCTCGGGCGATGGCGGCGCGGCCACCTCCGCCCAGATAGGCAACCCGCGCGGCCAGATCGCGGTAGACGCGGGCGGTGACGTGTACTTCGGTGACTTCGGCAATGCCGTCATTCGCAAGGTGACAGCTGCCGGCGCGATCAGCACGGTGGTCGGCACCCATGTTGCCGGCAACACAGGCGATGGCGGTTCCGCCACTGCAGCTAAAATCTATAACCCGCTTGGCCTGTTCCTGCCCGGGCCCGGCACTCTGTACATCAGTGACGCCGCCAGCAACTCGATTCGCCAGGTGTCTGTCGCCACACCCACGCTGCTCTTCCCCAACACCGCCCTGAACGGCGCCAGCGCCTCGCAGACGGTCACCTTCAACAACATCGGCAACGTGGCGCTCAAGGTGCCCATCCCCGGCACCGGCCAGAACCCCAGCCTGTCCAATAACTTCACCATCTCCAACAGCTCCACCTGCCCGCTCGTCTACAGCAGCTCCACCGTTCGCGGCTCGATCGCTGCCGGCGCCTCCTGCACGAGATCCTCAGCTACACGCCCACCATCACCGGCGCGGTCACCGGCAATCTCGTCCTCTCCGACAACAGCCTGTACGCCTTCGACGCCTCCCAGACCCTGGTGCTAACCGGCTCCACTGGCCCCAGCCTCAGCGTCACCGTCGTCGGCCAAACTATCCCCGCCGGCACGTCCACCATCACCCTGGGGTTCTCGATCGGCTACGGCGGCAACACCGCCCCCACCGGCACTCCCAGCCTTACCGTCAACGGCAGCTCTACCGGTGTCGGCACTGTCTCGTGCACGGCCAAGGGTGGTCATAAGAACTGCACCGCCACCTACGATCCCTCCACGCTTGCGGCAGGCACCTACACCATCAAGGCCACGCAGCCCGCCGACATCATCTACACCACCGCGTCCAGCGGCACCGCCACCCTCACCGTCACCGGTGCTTCCGGCAGCCACATCGCCTCTCCGGTCAGGGTGTCCTTGCCCGTCACTGTCGTTCCAGCCTCGATCGCAAACTCCGTTCCGGCCGTCGCAGCAGTCAACTCTCCAGCCTATGCCGCGGCTCCGGTCGCGGTCTCGGCTCCTGCAGTCGCAAACCCCGTCCTCGCGCAGCCGATGGTCCTCTATGCACCTGTACTGCTGGTTCCAGTGCTCGACACCGACGCAACCTCGGACACCACCTCCACCGACCCCGCATCCACCGGGAAGAGCAACCGCAAAGCTCCCTCACCAGACACGAACTTCTAAACGCTACTCACGCGCCACTACCTTCTTCTTGAGCCCCTCCGACGGTTGCCCCACTCATCGCGCAACGCTTTATCGCGCGATGAGTGGGGAACCGCAAATCCGTGGGGGCTTGACAAACAAGGCTCCGCAAGAAGCCCCTCTCGTAAGCCCCAGGCTCGGTGCGACCTTGAAGCCGCAGCCCAAGTCGCCTGCACTGAATACTTTGCGTCTAACTGCTGTAATTTGAATACTTTAGCGGTGTACCGAACTAAGCTGCCTCGTTTGAAGACTTTACAGCGAGGAGGGGGGAGGGGTGTACCCTGAACCCATGCAGATCGGCGACCCTGTCGAAGACTTCACCCTCCCCGACCAGGACGGCAATCCCGTTTCCCTTTCCAGCTTCCGCGGCAAGCCAGTCGTCCTCTTCTTCTACCCCAAGGCAGACACCCCCGGCTGCACCACGGAAGCCTGCGAATTCCGCGATATCTTCCCGAGCTTCAGCAAGATCGGGAGCGAAGCCGTCGTCCTCGGCATCTCCCGCGACACGCCCAAAGCCCAGGCGAAGTTCAAGGCCAGGTACAACCTGCCCTTCACCCTCCTCGCCGACGCCGACCAGACGGTGGTCAACCGCTTCGGTCTGGTCAAGCCCAAGATGATGTACGGCAAGCAGGTCACCGGCGTCGAGCGCACCACCTACCTCATCGACGCAGAAGGTAAACTCGCCCACATCTGGGAGAAGGTCAGGCCCGAAGGCCACGCCGAGCAGGTCCTCGCCACCCTCAGCCACACCGAATAGCCAAGGCACTCGTATCCAAGCCGCTGATGTACACTGGACGCACCCCGCGCGAGCCACAAGGCTGGCGCAACGCAGCAAGTCGGGACGTGGCTCAGCCTGGTAGAGCGCACCCTTGGGGTGGGTGAGGTCGCTAGTTCGAATCTAGTCGTCCCGACCATTCTTCTCCACAACTTAGCTCTTCCAAAGAAGCATCTGGGTCCATTCGCGGGTCCAAATGGGTCCAACCTATTTTCAAGCCCTTCTAGGCCGCAGGTTTGCGTGCCTGAGCGGGTAAGAAAAGCTCGACCACTGTGTTCTGGGCGTGCCGCTTATCAGCCGTGACCGCCTTGGCATAAGTGCCCAGCGTCATGACTGGAGATGCGTGCCGCAACAGGTCCTGAGTAGTCTTTACAGACGCACCGGAGTGCTGCAGCAAAGTAGCCAGCGTACGCCGGAAGCTGTGCCAACCGATCTTCTTCGTGATGCCAGCTCGCTTGGCCGCCGGAAGCACGTGCCGTTTGAGTACGGCATCCGGCCAATATGGCCGCCGTCCCAAGTTGCTTGGACTAGCAAATATCCAATCTTGCGGCCTGGAGAAGCTGGTTTGCTCCTGCCATACGTGCAAGGCTTCCGCTACCGCTTCGGACACGGGCACGGGCCTTCTTGATGCAAGTGTCTTTGGCGGGCCCTCCACCTGATCTACTACCGACCTGACCACGGAGATCTCAGCCTCGGCGAAGCTGATGTCTTGCCACTGCAGGCCGAATAGCTCTCCGCGCCGAAGTCCTGTAGCGGAGACAAGCAGGATGAGGGTGTAGAACGGGTCTCGCAACTCCGAAAGGAGAGCTGCTATCTCAAGAGGCTCCAGAACGATCTGCTCCTGAGCTGGCATGCCGCTCTGACGCACAAGTCGAATAGGATTTGCCATCGCCCAGCCATACCGCATCGCGTGTTGGAACAGGATGCTCATGACACCCTTTGTCTTGGCTTTGGTGCCGGGAGCCACTTGCAACTTGCCGAGCCATGCCTCTACCGCTACTGGTTTCACATCGCGAAGCCGGTAAACTCCCCAATGCGGCGAGATTACCTTCTCCAATTGGTACCCATAGACCTGCCTAGTTCGCAGGGTCTTTGAGTTACCGTCAGAGAGCTCCGTCTGCCGATAATGAGCAATCAGCTCATCTACCGTGAGGATGCTGATTGAGTTCGCCTCGGTATTGATGTCCAAGCGGAGACCGTCAACCATTCGTTTGGCTGCGGCTTTGCTCGGGATGTCGGCCTTGGAGCCGATGATCCGCTTGCGGCGTGTAAATCGACCTTGGGAGTCTTCTTCCCTCCAGCGATAGACCCAAACGGCCAAGCCGCTTTTTCTACGCTCGATTGTCAATGAGCCGTGCTGATAGCGATTGCGTGTGTTGTTCATGTGCCTTCTCCTTCACGGTTAGGCGACACGAACGGCCTCTCCAGTGTAGAGCCTCCGTACCACGCATTGAGCTCGGAAGCTCGAAACGTAACCTTGCGCCCGAGTCGCCTATGAGGGATCCGCCCCTCTCTTGCCCAACGCAGAAGCGTGACGGGATGCGTATCCAGCAGTTTCCCGGCTTCTGTGGCCGTGAGAAGCGGTTCGAACTGTGCTCTATCCATGCTCATTGCTCACCTCCACTTTCATCACAAACCTGGCCGGCAGCATCTGCCATACAACCAGCTTCACGCCCACTTCCCATCGTCCGGGAGCTCGTATCCTCTGTCCAATAACTTTCAGGAAAAGCACTATAACCAGCGGTTATAGCGTTGTGGCTTTGCGGTGTCTCCCAACGTTTAAGCGCCGCGTTCGTTGGCTGCCACTCGGACCGGAGCTTCCAGATCGACGAGATTCACCGTGTTCCGGGACTAAAGCCCGCTAAACAGCAGGAGAACCGAACCCTGATCTAGGTCTTCCCAATGCACCCATGCTGCCAGTCCGGCTGCACAGCCACCCTCATCGGCTTAACCGGCAACGATGCAGAAGTCCGCACCAACGACAACCGCAGCTTCACCGTTTTCTCCCTGGCTACCCAGAGCTCCTATAAGAAGGACGGCAAGTACATCTCGCACACCGAATGGCACCGTTGCGTGGTCTTCGGCAAGAAGCTCGGTGAGTTTGCCGCCACGCTGAAGAAGGGCGCTCATCTCCAGGTTGAAGGCGAGCTGCGCAGCCGGAAGTACGACAGCAACAAGACGGGCACCGAGCAGACCATCTGGGAAATCCGGGTGGACTCAATCCTCAAGCTGGACCGGGCGCAGAAGGCCGGCCCGGAAGAGCGGGAAGCGGCGGACGAAGTCCACGAGGAAGCGGCTGTGTGAGCCGCTTCACCCCATCAACCTGGAAGCTCGGCTAACGCCCGGCCTTTCAGGTCTGTGAGACACCTGCAAACGTTTGCTCAGAGACGACGAGCTTTTCGCCCGTCCCCTTCCCTGGAGAGGAGGTGAGCTCAGCCCGACATATTGTCGCTCTCAGCACCTGCGCTTGTACACGGAAAGACTTGCAAACCGCTACTTCTCCACTGGTCGACCGCGGTGATCGATCACCTACGAATGCCGCCGACTCAGCTCTGACTTCTGCGATCTGAGTCGAAGAGGGTTGCTGCAGCAGAAAACTTTCGAACCACTATAGGGTAGCAAACGCTACTTTGCGAAATTCCTCAATGAAACGTGAACGCCATTCCATTTGGTTATAGTGCCTTTCCTGAAAGTTATTGGACGTAGCCTCTCGCTGCGCCTTAAGTTTGCTTCATCGCTGACGAAGTGGTGTCAGCAAGAGGTGCACACATGAGGCGAGTTCAGCTCTTCTGGTGTCGCCGCGACTGGGCTGAATGGCTTCCACTACTCGCATCCGCGAAGTTTTGGCAGCCGAGTCGCCTGGGGCACAGCCGAAGCGCGCGGGAGAGGTCCCGCAATCAGCTCTGCGGACGATAGCAACAGTGGCGGGAATGAAAGCATAATCCCGCACCTGAATGGGTGGCAAGGTAGGGACGGTGCTGCGCACCGGATAAATGTTGACACTCCATCCCTCACAGGGAGCCGCAGAAGCGCCAAACAGTTGACTATAGTCAACTCCTCAGAAACACAGCACTTGCGGTCCATCGCCGCATGAAGCAATAGCCAGCGGTTGACTACGGTCAACCGCCTTCCAGAGGCCGCATGAGCAGCAATTTTCAAACAAACGATCTAGGTATCGCCGGACGTGTTCGGCGCTCACGGGGTAGGGCTGGCCGGGTGATTCCCGCCAGCACAAAGGTGACTCGCGCCGAGCAAAGCGAGCTTATGACCGCAGCCAAGCAAGAGGGTAAATCGCTCAGCGAGTGGGCCAGAGAAGTGCTTCTGAGCCGCGCCCGTCAGGGCCGCGCAGAGAACGCGGCGTTCACTGAACTTATCGCTTTGCGAATGCTACTGAATGCCGTACTTCGCTCCATAGTGGTGGGCAAGAAGATGACCGAAACCGAATACGGCACGCTACTCACGGAGCTCCGCAAAACCAAGCACGCAACAGCCCAGGACGTTCTAGCGCAGTACCGGACAAACTCCGAAGG
>CAXSHQ010000217.1:6078-8137 GCA_964236875.1 uncultured Acidobacteriaceae bacterium
CCCAGTGGGGCAGGAAAGAGACGATCGTTTGGCAACCGCACGTGCCTATCTACAGCTACGCCGCAGTGGTGTGTGGGTTCCGTTCTGTGAAAGCTTCCAAGCACGCGACTGGCCGCCAGTTCACCACGCCTGAGACGATTGCGCTGGAGCGGAGCACAATTAAGAGTCTCCGCCTGGGTCAGGACACAACCGACCCGATGCTCACGGCTGAAGCCGCTGCCTGCCATGCGGAAAGCCGATCGCAGTTGAATGAAGGCCAGCGAAAGGCGATCCAGGAGATCCTGACTTCGCGTGACCGCGTGCAGGGTTTGCAGGGTCTTGCAGGGACCGGGAAGACCTCGGCCCTTTCCACTGTGCGTGAGGCCGCTGAACAGGCGGGTTACACGGTGGAAGGATTTGCGCCTACGTCCAAGGCTTCCAACCAGCTCCGGGAAGCCGGGATTTCCGCCTCCACTCTTCAAAGCTTTTTGCGTCGCGGCGGCACGGACCGCGATGCCAGCGATCCAAATAGTCGGCACCTTTACATGCTCGATGAATCGAGCCTGGCCAGCACCCGGCAGATGCGCGACTTTCTCGAAAAGATCGGGCCGCAGGACCGCGTGCTCGTCATTGGAGACACACGCCAGCACCAGGGCGTGGACGCCGGCAAGCCGTTCGAGCAGATGCAGGACGCCGGTATGCGTACCGCGCAGTTGAACAAGATCGTGCGCCAGCGTGACCCGAGCTCCTGGCCGCCGTCGAGAAGCTTTCTAGGAATGAGACGGCTTCCGGTATCGCGATGCTCCAGCAGCAGGGACGACTTCGTGAAGTGGTGGAGCGCGGGGATCGGATTGTAGCGATTGCTAAGGACTACGCGAGTCGTCCTGAGAACACCATCATCGTGTCTCCCGACAATGCCAGCCGGCGCGAGATCAATCGCGCTGTTCGTCTCGAGCTGCAGGAACGTGGGGTTGTCTCCGCAGACAGCCACCATTTGCCGACGCTCATTCCACGCTCCGAGCTGACCGGCGCGGATCGCCGGTGGGCTGCCCGCTACCACGAGGGGGATGTTCTCCACTACAGCACCGGCAGCAAGGACTTGGGTCTGAAGCGTGGCACCTACGCTAACGTGACGGCTGTCGATCCGGAAAACAATCGCATCACCGTGAAGCGCGAGGATGGAATGGAAGTCACCTACGACCCGAAGCGCCTGCAGGGTGTGAATGCCTATCAGGAAATCGGCCGTGAGTTCGCACCTGGCGATCGGATTCAGTTCACTGCGCCGTCTCGCGAGCTGGGCGTAGCTAACCGCGACCTTGCCACCATAGAGCGCATCTACGACGGCCGGGTTACGGCTAAGCTCGACTGCCGCGACCAAATTGTCACCTTCCAGGCCGAGAGCATGCGTCACTTCGATCACGGCTATGCCGTGACTTCACACAGCTCGCAGGGCGTAACGGCCGATCGCGTGCTCGTCAACATGGACACGCGCGTCCATCCCGACCTCATCTCCACGAGGTTCGCGTACGTATCGGTCTCGCGTGCTTCGCAGGATGCACAGATCTACACCAACGATGCCGCGGCGCTCGGTCAGCGCCTCAGCCATGACGCCTCGAAGTTTTCAGCCGTTGACTTCCGGCAGCAGGCCCAACCCGCAGAGCAGAGAGGCAAGCACATGGACAACGACGCCCAGCATGGCTTCCGGCCGGAGAACGGGAGCCGCGAAGCTACCAAGGAACGCATCTACACGCCCGCAGAACACAATCGGCATTACGCTCCGATCAACCGTGAACTGCACGCCGACGATGCCCGTCAGTTCGGTTGGGCCGCGGAGAATGGCACGGTACAAAGCTACCAGCACACCGGCACGCATCGCCACATCCACATCGACGGGCCAAGCGGCCAGTTCTACGACCAGCAGAAGAACCCCATCTCGCAGCATGCTGCGCTAGACCGAGCCATGGGAGCAGGTAATCACCACGCACCTGAGCCTGCGAAGGTGCAGGAAATCGCACAGCAGCAGCGTGGCCTGCCCGATGTTTTGTACCAGTAGGTGAGTTAGTGTAGCGCAGCTATTTCT
>CAXSHQ010000218.1:0-7512 GCA_964236875.1 uncultured Acidobacteriaceae bacterium
CGACCCGGCCGGCAGCGGCATCAATTGGTCCTGGTTCGGCGACCCCTACAACAACTCGTTGACTGCCATGCCCGCGGGCCGCGAACAGCTCGGGGAGTTGCTGCAGAACCTGCTCGGCCTGCCTAATGGCGCCGCTGCCTTTGGCGATGCCGCCTCAGCCGAGTGGATCCCCTTCCAAGCCGCCGGTCCCGTCTATGCGGGCCCCGTCTGGAACGAGGACACCCCGCTGGCCACCAAGCCGCTTCAGCTCGGCTTCGGTCTGGGAGCCCCGCTGAACACGGCAGGGAGCGCACCGGCGGCCACCCTGCTCGCCCAGTTGCTCAAGATCACGCCGGGCATCGGCAACGTTCCGCCCTCGCTGGATGTCCTGCTCGGCCAGGGCTCCTTCACCGCGGCCTTGCCCGTGCCGCAGGCGTTTATGCAGTCGCTTTCCCTGAGCGGCAGCTACACCAACAAGTTTTCGGTCAAGCTCTCCGCCACCGGCAAGTCCGGCGCCGGCACCAAGTCCATTGACTCCACGTCGCAGTTTCTCCCCTGGGATGTCGCGCGCGTCGCCGCTTTCCTGGTGCGGTCGTGGGTGGCCTGGCAGGCCGCGAACTCCGGCGGCACCGTGTTTACGGTCCTGGACCAGTACCTTTTCCCGCTACTCGGCTCCCAGCCCGGCGTTTTCCCGCCGCTGCCGCCTTTCGACGAAACCAATAAACCGCCCGACCAAGCCTTCACTGCATGGAAGCAAGCCCTCCTCAGCGCTGTCCCCGGGCAGAACGCCAAGCCCGCTCCTGTCGCCTCTGCGCACGCCTCTGCGCCTGCCGCCGCTCAGGCTTCCGCTCAGGGCACCTTCCAGAGCGCCAGCCTCGGCCAGCAGGCCCTCAACACAGCCCAGGCCGCGCTTCTCTGGTACCTGCGTGCTCTGATCACCGGCGAAGCGAGCGGCAATGCCGTGTTCGACGCCACCGGAAACATCTTCCTTCCGCTCACCGGCCCCGCTACACCGCCTCCGGCCACCCCGGCCACACCGCCGACCTCCTTCACCGGCCCTGCCACCTACCCGCCCGCAGACACTCAGTCCGGCGCATGGCTTTACCTCCGCTTCGACGCCAGCAACAAGCCGGTAAGTTTCGGCATTGAATTCCGCGCCGGAAACACTCTCCCCCAGCACCCCGTGTTCTCGCTGGAAATCCTCAATCTCAACACCGGCGCGTCCATGCGCTCCACCGTCCCCAACGTGAATGCGCTCAGCACACTGGGCGCGATCCTCCAGAGCATTCTTCCGCTGAACTACGGTACAAGCTCCATCAAGATGGGGACGCCGCCCCTGGGATCGCCGGCGGGCAGTCTCGCCATCTCGCTCTTCTCCGCCCCCGTCAAGGACGCGGAGAACTCACCACTGAGCGGCGACTACAGCTTCGGCCTGCTCCTCGCGCCCGGCCAGCCCATCTCGTTCCTCGTCGACACACCGCTCCTCACGGTCGCCTTGCCGCCTGCGGGCGCGTCGGCCAACGACACCCTCCACAAGCTGCTGGGCGCCGTTCTCAACTACCTGCCCGCCGACCAGAAACCGCTTGGGGATGCGCTCCACACCCTCGCCAACACGATCGACAACCCGCCCGTGCTGCCCGGCGCCGCCGATATCCTGAAGACCGCGTCCGCGCTCCTCTCCACCGCCGGAAAAGTCCCGCTCGGCAACAATCTCACCATCGACCTGAGCCAGGCCGGGCAAGTCGGAGCGGCGCTGACCATCGGCCCGCTGCCCAAGGTGCTGGACGCCGTCGGCATCAGCATCGGCTCGCTGACCCTGCAGGCCGCCGTCTCCTACGTGCCGCTTCCGCCCGCCCTCACTTCGCTCACCCTCACGCTTTCCGACGTCCGCCTCAGCAAGGACAAGAACTCCGGTCTCAGCGGCCTTGTGTCGCAGATCTTCCCCGATCTGCGCAATGTCAAAGGCTTCAACATCACCGCGGGCTACGCCAACAAAGCTTTCACGCTCAGCGGCGGCGGCAAGTTCCCCATCCAGGAAAAGCTCGGCCCCCTCGAGCTCTCTTCGCTTGCGATCGAGTTCGGCAAGAACGCCCTCAACATTGGTGTCGATCTCGGCTTCAGCCTTGGACCCATCAGCGTGCAGGCCTACGAGCTCGGCCTCGCCATCGGCTTCAGCCCTGTGTCGCTGAAGCCATTCCTGCATGGCCTCGGGCTTTCGTTCGAGGGTGGCGGCATCACCCTCAGCGGCATGTTCCTCGAAACCAAGCACGACCCCCTGCCGCCCGACTACATCGGCGCAGCCGTCGTCAAGGTCGTCGACCTCTTCCAGCTTTCCGCCATCGGCGGCTACACCAACGACACGAACGGCAACGCGTCCCTCTTCATCTTCGCCTCGCTGGTCGCTCCGCTGGGTGGGCCTCCGTGGTTCTTCATCACCGGCATCGCCGGTGGCTTCGGCTACAACCGCAACCTGCCCTCGCCCAAGCTCCTCGGCGACCATCCCTTCCTCAAGGTGATGCGCGGCGAGATTTCCTTCAACCCCAACGACAAGTCCGGCACGCTCTCCACCATCGGCAGCTCCTTCACCGTGCAGAAGGGCCAATACTGGATCGCCGCCGGCCTTCAGTTCACCTGCTTCGCCATGATCGATGGCAAAGTCGTCGCCGCTGTTTCTTTCGGCAAGAAGTTCTCGATCAACCTGCTCGGCATGCTTTCCTTCGGCCTCAAGCCGATCTGCTACTTCGAGCTCGATTTCATGATGACCGCCGACGAGGAGCACTTCCTCCTGGTCGCCGGCATGTCTTCCAACAGCTACCTCATCGATCCCGGCATCTTCAGCCTGCAGGGCCAGTTCGGCATGGGTGTCTGGTACGCGGGCCCTCACGCCGGTGACTTCGTTGTCTCCATCGGCGGCTACCACCCCTACTTCAAAGCGCCCGACCACTACCCCGAGCTGGTTCCTGTAGGCGTCAAGGCCCTGCTGTACGACTTCATCCACGTGGATGTGCAGTGCTTCTTCGCCTGCACGCCGCAGGCCCTCATGGCCGGCGCGTCGGTCTCGCTCTACGCTAGTTTCGCGGGCATCTCCGCCGGCCTGGATGTCTATGTCGACGTCCTCATCCAGTGGGATCCCTTCTTCCTCGTGGCCCGCATGGGCATCACCGTCTGGTTCGTGTTCTTCGGCCGTCATGAGATCGGTGTGCAGCTCGAGATCCACACACCGAAGTTCGGCGGCAAAGCGAAGATCGAGCTCTTCATCGTCAGCTTCACCATCAGCTTCGGCGCCAACCCGCCCAACAATACCCCGGCGCCCAGGCTGTACGAAGTGCTCACACGGCAGCTCGGCGCGCCTGCGTCCGAGTGGGGAACGGCGCAATCGACGCTCAACGGCCAGCCCGTGGCCGGGTCCAAAACGACCGGAGCCCACGTGGCCGCCTTCAACAGCGACACGGCCGCTGGCCTGTTCCACATCGATGTTACCCAGGGCCGCGCGGTCAAGGACCCGGGCACTTCCAAGAAGCAGGAAGGCCTCAGCCAGGGCGCGCCCATCCAGGTCAACTCCGAGTTCACCTTCGTCGTCAAGACCAAGCTGCCCGTCAATGAGCCGGGCGCGGGCCCTGACATCACAGGCCCACCCGTCCTCAGCGGCACCGTCAACCTGCCGCTCTGCGACTTTGTGATGAAGAAGCCCTCGACCCTCACCGTGAGCGCCACCAAAATCGCCTCGGCCGGGCTCACCCGCCTCATCGACTTCTTCCCCGCTGCCACCTTCGGCGACCAGCTGCCCTCCGTTCAGGGAGACAGCACGGTGCGCGACAGCATCCGCAACCTGCCCACGAACAAGCCGGCGGTTTCACGGTCGGAAGGCATTGCCATCCAGTACACCGCCCTTCCCGATCCCACCGTCTCCGGCTACCTGAAGAGCACCTGGGAAGAGTACTCCGACAAGAACAATGACCAGGAAGCTCCGCTTCCGCTCGGCTGGGTACCGCAGCAGCAGCAGTCGTGGCGGGCCACCAACTCCGCCATCCACTTCGTCAACACTCCGGCAACCGTCGTCCTGCCCAAAGTCACCTTTACGTCTTCGCGGCAAAGGGCCACGGAAGCCAATGTCGGCTTTGTCTTCCTGCCGATCTGGATGGAAGTCACCACGGCCGACATCCTCCGGCTCACCGTGCCGCTCAGCCCGCGAACGCTCACCGTCGCCAACATCCCCGCAGGAGTTTCCGCCGTCTCCATCCCTTCATCGCCGGTGCGCCGCGCCGAGATGTTCTCCCTCGCCCTGCAGATCACACCGGTGCGCTCCGCAACTCCGCTGCGCCTCGCCCAGATCCCTGCCAGGACCAAGGCCGCTAACCGCAGCAGCCGGATCATCAACCCGCCCGCTGCTACTAAGCCCAGGGCAGTCGGTATTCCGGTTCCTGTAACGCCGGTTACGCCGGTTCCGCGCACACCGGATCTCTCCCTGCTTCCCGGCAAAGGCGGACACCTGTCCATCAACGAGGGTCCCGCGAACGCGATCCAGCACTTCACCCTCACGGGAGACGGCACATTGCGGGCGCTGTTCTTCGCCGCCGGTCAGGAGCTGCTCGAAGACCGCTACACCACGGCTGGAACAAGTCTCGCCATGCCGGCGGGCACCAATCAGGTGCTCTTCCTCCATCAGGGCACGCTATCGCCTCTGCGCGCTTCCCTGAGCGGAACCCCTGGTCCTTCCGGCATAGCCGAGCCGGTCGGCATCGAGCCCGACACCCTCACCACCGCCCTGGGACCCAAGACCTTCGCCGCACATGGCTGCGTGGTGCAGACCAGTACCGCGCTGCCCTTCGGCTCGTCCCTCTTCGATTCGCTTTCCGGCGCCGAACTCCTCCGCTCGCTCACCAACTTCCGCGTCTCCTTCCCCGCCGTCCAGCAGGGTTCCGCTCTGCTCCTGATCGTGGAACCGGTGGTCGCTTCCCCCGGCCCGGCCCTGAACCAGGTTCGCTGGACCGCCAACAACGCTGTTCTCGGCGATCTGTCCACCATCGTCGCGCCCGGTCGCACTGCTTTCCTGAGCACGATCACCAGCGGCGCCCCATGGCGCCTGGAGGTCGACCTCGGCCCGGACTGGCGCGTGACCTCCATCGCTGTCGTGCCAACCTCCGCGCGCGAGTTGACCGACCGCTTCACCTCCTCTGCCGAGTGGCACCTGGTCGACGACCGCGTCCAGACCGGGGCACAGGCAGCCGCGTTGAACATCCAGTTCGAGGTCTCCCAATGAGCCAGCAATCTCAATTCCTCAGCTACATCATGCCGCTGATCGACTCCGGCCTCGCGCCCACGCCGATCACCGTGGCGCAAACCCTCGGCGACGCCGCCAAGAGCGAAGTCCTGCTGCAACACACAAACGAGCCTGTCTACCTCCAGGTCAACGGCCCGCAGACTTCGCTCACCGAGGCCGACATCGCCGGCGTGTACCCTGCGCCCGGCAGCACCAACTCGCCGGACAACTACCTGCCTCACATCGCTCTGAAGCGGCGCACGCTGCCCTGGGAGCGGACCGGCCCCGGCGGGCAGAAGCCCTGGCTGCTCTTGCTCCTGCTCAAAAGCTCCGAGCTGCAGCTTGCTTCCGCTTCTTCGCCGGCCAAGATTTCTGCGGGCATGGCCCATACCTCGGTAGGCTCGGCCCATACCACGGCCCTGAGTCCGTCCGAGATCATCAGTCCCAAGGGCAAGGTCACGCGCGCGGAGCTCCCCGGCCCGGTGCACCTGGCGAGCGCAGGGCCCTCCGTCGTCGCCGGCACCGTTGGGGATGCGTCCACGCGCGACTCCCTTGGCTATAACGCGATCCGCGCCACCCACCTGGAGGACAGCGCAAAGGTGAATCTGCTCTTTGTGCAGAACTCCCTGCTGTCCTCGCTGCTTCCCGTTTGCTTTCCGCCCGAGTGGCCGCTTCTCTGCAACGTCAAGCGCACCAACAATGGCGGCGACGATGTGGACTGTTCCATCGTCATCGGCAACCGCCTTCCGGACGCCAGCCTCCCCACGGACGGCAGCAGCAACTCGCCCGAGCTTCACACGGCTTTCCTGGTTTCGGTCGAGAACCGCTGTGACCTGTACGACCCTACGCGCGCTGCCAATCCCACCCATGAAGCCGCGTTCATCGTGCTGCACTCATGGAGCTTCACGCCCAGCCGTGGCGGCGACTTCGAAGAAGTCATGCGCAGCATTCGCATCGAGCCCAATGGCGGTGTCATGCGCTTCGGCAACCTCACCAAAGCGCCCGCGCCCGGGGCGACCGGTCCGCTCACCAGCACCTTCGATTCGCTGCTCGACAAGCACGGCCTTTTCATCCAGCCGCTGGACCACACCCAGGCCGGCAAAGTCACCTATCGCGGCCCGCTGCGCCCCTTTCCCACCGCGCCTCGCAACTCCGGGTTTGCCCTTCGCTCCGCGCCTGAGGAGTTTACCGACGCTGCGCCCAACACCCCGCTTGACTACTCCCACGCGGTCGCGTTCGAGCTGGGCAAGATGCTCGCCGTGGGCAGCCACGATGTGCTCGAAGATCTTCGCCAGGTACACGGCGTCCTCAACGTCATCGCACCGCAGGTGGCGGTCTCGCAACTGCCCGTTGCCTTGCAAAAGCCCGAGTGGGTCGTCGATCCGGCCTGGGGCGACAAGCCCTGGTCGATGCCTTTGACGTATGACAAGGGCCAGATCAGCAGCGTCGCCGCCATCGCTAAGAACGCAAATGCTTTTATCGGCACCGTTCCGGGCGATGTGAGCGGGGTGAGTGCGCAGGTCAAGCAGTTCGCCAATATCGCCAACACCTTGCAGGTCATGAACACGCCTGCTCAAGTGCAGATCGGCCAGATCGATATCGTCACCGTCGCGGCCGGTGATCTCGAAAAGCAGTTCCCCATCGCTTCGATCAAAGTTCAGGGTTAGGAGAAACACGCCATGTATCAGCGGATTACTACCAAGAACGGCGTCGACGCGGTGCAACAGTACCGCTCCACCGTGTCCATCCAAAGCGGTGTCGACGGTCTGGCCCTCACCACCAACGATCAGGAGGCCTTCTACAAGGAGGTCTACATACCGAATCGCCTGCGCCAGTGGCTGCTCGACCTCCGGCTCCTGCGCCATGTCCCGATCGCCTACTTCGTTCCGGACGCCGCGCTGCTTCCTCCCGAATCCATTCGCTTCTTGAATATCGACGCGACCTGGATGGATCGCGTCCTCGATGGCGTCTTTTCGGCCGCCAACACCGGCACCGTGGACATGGTCTTCAGCACCGGCGTGCTCGCCCTGGTACGGCAAACCATCGATACCGACCTCAAGGACCTCGCTGGAGTCGGCTGGGACGCTTCCAAGCCCCTGACCGGCATGCTCATCCGCTCCGAGCTGGTTCGCCGCTGGCCCGATATGGCCGTGACCGCCTACACCGCCTCCCCGGACGACACCGACCCCACTAATGCGACTTGGCCCGGCGAGAGCGGAGACCCCACCGAGTCATGCCCACCCCCTCCACCGGAGGACACCCGGTAGCGGAAA
>CAXSHQ010000218.1:7522-8112 GCA_964236875.1 uncultured Acidobacteriaceae bacterium
CCTGCGCGACAGTGCCGCCGACGACCGCCCGTTCGCCGTGCTGCGCGCCGAGCCTATCTCCAAGGACATCTACATCGCCATCTTTGCTGGCTCGCCGCAGATGATCCACGTGCGCGAACCCAACGTCGGTGTGCGCTTCGGCGTCGAAGAGTTCCCCGTCGGCACCTCCAACTGGAAGACCAATCATCGCAACTCCGACGGAACGCCCGCGGCGGGCGCACCGCTCACAGTGACGCCGAAAGATCCTGCTCACCGCGTTCTTTCCATCGCCTCGCTCGGCAGCCAGGTCGGCAACACCAGCCGCATGGTCGCTCTCCAGCTCGAGCGCAGGCCCTACGTGCAGGAGTTCAAGAACTCCGTCGACGAAGCGGCCGGCTTCCAGTCGCTCCAGAGCTTCATGAACCCCGACGGCACATTCAACGGCCCCAAGCTGCGCGGCGGCCACACAGCCAACCTCCCTGCTCTGCAACAGCGGCTCGCCCAGCAGGCCAACGCCGTCCCAGCCAGTCCCAGCCCAGCCAATCCCAGCTTGAAGGAGAAGCACTGATGTCCACGCTTCTTTACCCCATGATCGTGTCCGCGAAGGTGGT
>CAXSHQ010000219.1:0-1557 GCA_964236875.1 uncultured Acidobacteriaceae bacterium
GGTGGGCGGCTGGACGCCGAGGCCGAGGAAGCTCAGGGTGGCTTCCGCCAGGACGGCTCCGGCCATGCCGACGGCCGATTGCACCAGCAGCGGCTGGACGATGTTAGGCAGGATATGGCGGCCGAGGAGGCGCAGGGGGCCGGCGCCCAGCGAGCGCGCGGCCTGGACGAACTCGCGGTCTTTGACCGCGATGACCTGGGCGCGGACGAGACGCGCGTAGTTGACCCAGCCGGAGAGCGCGAGGGCGAAGATGAGGTTGCGCAGCCCGGGGCCGAGGAACGCCACGAAGGCGACCGCGAGAAGGATGCCGGGGAGGGCGAGGAAGGCGTTGGTGAGATAGACATTGACGAGCGTGTCCGCGAAGCCGCCCACGTATCCCGCAAGAGAGCCGAGCACCAGGCCGACGGCCAGCGAAAGGCTGACCACCGCTACCGCCACGGTGAGGGAGACGCGGGCGCCGTAGAGGGTGCGTGCAAAGACGTCGCGGCCGAGCTCGTCGGTGCCAAAGAGATGCGCGTGCGAGGGTGGGAGCAGGCGTGCACGCAGGTGCAGGGCCGCGGGGTCCGCATGAGCGAAGAGCGGGGCGCCGATGGCGGCGACCAGCATCACAAACACGATGGCCGCGCCGCCCCAGAGCAGGGGATGGCTGCGCAGATGCCGGCGAAGGGTGGCCGCGGACGTTTTGGCCAAGTAGGGCATGCGAACGGTAACCTTATGATACGCACCCGGAATTGCGCCTCCTTTCGCCCGTAAACGATAGGTCGTATTGACTTTCCGCAAACAGAACAGGAAAACTGACGATGTAGCACCGGACATGGTGCGTGTTCGAAGAGCTGGCGGGAACTCTGGGCCTGTGGCAGCAACCGAGCAGGACATTTGCAAGGAGTTTGCTATGGAGTTTGCTGGCCGCAAGGCAGTGGTGTGCGGCGCCGGTGGTTTTATCGGCGGCCACTTGATCAAGTATCTGCGCGAGCAGGGCATCGACGTGGTGCGCGCGGTGGACGTGAAGCCGCTGGGCGAGTGGTACCAGGCGGCAGAGGGCGTAGAGAACCTGTCGCTGGACCTGCAGGGCAAAGAGAACTGCGAGCAGGCCGCGGAAGGTGTAGAGCTAGAGTACCAGCTCGCCGCCGACATGGGTGGCATGGGCTTTATCGAGAACAACAAAGCGCTATGCATGCTGAGCGTGCTGACCAACACACACATGCTGATGGCGGCGCGCAAGGCCGGCGTGGAGCGGTTCTTCTACTCGTCTTCGGCGTGCGTGTACAACGGCGAAAAGCAGACCAGCCCGGACGTGGTGGCGCTGAAGGAAGCAGACGCCTATCCGGCGCTGCCGGAAGACGGCTACGGCTGGGAAAAACTGTTCAGTGAGCGCATGTGCCGGCATTTCCGCGAGGATTACAAGATCGACACGCGCATCGCCCGCTTCCACAACGTGTACGGCCCGCTCGGCACCTACGATGGCGGGCGCGAAAAGGCCCCGGCGGCCGTTTGCCGCAAGGTCATCGCCGCGAAGCTCAGCGGCCGGCACGAGATCGAGATCTGGGGCGATGGTGA
>CAXSHQ010000219.1:1567-8090 GCA_964236875.1 uncultured Acidobacteriaceae bacterium
TGCCGGCATTATGAGGAGGATTTCGGCCTGGTGTGCCGGGTGGCGCGATACCACAACGTGTACGGGCCGCATGGAACGTGGAACGGCGGCCGCGAAAAGGCGCCGGCGGCGATGTGCCGCAAGGTGTTAGAGGCGGTGAAGTCGGGCAGGCAAGAGATCGAGATCTGGGGCGACGGAAACCAGACCCGCAGCTTCATGTTTATCGACGACTGCGTGCGGGGAACGCAGATGATTACGGCAAGCGAAATCGACGAGCCGATCAACCTGGGATCGAGCGAGCTGGTGACTATTAACCAACTGGTGGACCTGGTGGAGGACATTGCCGGCATCCAACTAAAGCGCACCTACAATTTAGGTGCGCCGAAGGGCGTGAACGGCAGGAACAGCGATAACACGCTAATCCTGGAGAAGCTTGGGTGGGAGCCTTCCATCCGGCTGCGCGACGGACTCGAGAAGACGTACCGCTGGATCGAAGGGGAAATCGCCTCCGGAGCCAGCGGGAAGTAGGGACGTATGTCCCTGGAAGGAGCGACCACTACGCGAATCCTCGGCATAGACTTCTTCCATGGATCGGCTGCGGAAGCGGTGGACCGCATGAGCCGCGGTGGCCTGCTGGTGGTGCCGGCGGCGCCTGCGCTGCGCAATCTCGAAGAAGATGCGCAGTATCGCGAGGCGCTCCTCCATGCCGATCTGACCATTACGGATTCGGCGTACATGGTGATGATCTGGAACCGGCTTACGGGGCAGCGCATTCGGCGGCTTTCCGGGCTGGAGTACCTGCGCGAGTTGCTGGGGCGCCCGGAGACACGGCGACGCGGCAAGACGGTGTGGGTGATGGCCAACCAGGCGAGCGCGGACCGCAATGTCGCGTGGCTGCGACAGCAGGGAGTTGAGCTATGCGACGAGTGCGTATACCTGGCTCCGTTCTACGACAGGCCCGTGGACGACCCGAAGTTGCTGGCGCTGCTGGAGCGGTTACGGCCCGACCATGTGATCATCACGATCGGCGGCGGGCACCAGGAGCCGCTGGGACTTTATCTCAAGCGAGGCTTGAGCTTCACGCCAGCGATCCACTGCATCGGCGCAGCCATCGCTTTCCTGAGCGGCGATCAGGTGCGGATTCCTGGATGGGCGGACCGCCTGTACATGGGTTGGCTGTTTCGGTCGGTATCGGCGCCGCACCGGTATGTGCCGCGCTATTGGGGCGCGCGCAAGCTGCTGGCCATGTTGGTGAAGTATCGCGATCAGCTGCCGCCGCTCGCCGCCTGAATCGAACCCGCGCGGAACCCCGTGCAGCGAAAGATTACGCAGCTTCCTCCCGTAAGCGGTGTTCATGTTGGGTATGAAGGGCCTGCGCTTTCTCCCGGTTTCCGTTCTACTGGTTGGCAGCCTGTGTGGGAACCTGGCTGTGAGTCTGGCTGGGCAGACGCCGCCGTCCTCCACGCGATCGGTTGCCGAGCAGTACCTGTTTCTGGCGGCGAATGCGGAACGCGCGCAACGAGGGCTTCCGGAGCTGCGGTGGGACGATGCGCTGGCCAGGGCCGCGACCGGCCATGCGATCGAGATGGCTCGCCGGCAGTCGATCTCTCATCGGTACCCTGGTGAAGCGGAGCTGAGCGTGCGGGGCAAGGAAGCCGGCGCTCACTTCAGCGTGATCGCCGAGAATGTGGCCGAGGCGCCTACGGCGGTGCGCATCCATGATGCGTGGATGCGCTCGGAAGGCCATCGCGAGAACCTGCTGGATGCGCGGGTGGACTCCGTCGGCATCAGCGTGATTCTGCGTGACGGGCAGCTCTATGCCGTGCAGGACTTCGAGCGATCCGTGGCGGAGCTTTCGTTCACAGAGCAGGAGAATGCGGTGTCGGCGCTGGTGAGCGCGGCTGCTCCAGTGGAGCTGCTGGACAGCCCGGAAGCACGCCGGACCTGCCAGATGGAAACCGGGTACGCAGGAGCGCGACAGCCGTGGTTCGTAATGCGCTTCACCGCGGCCGAGCTGTCGCGGCTGCCAGAGGAGTTGCGCGCGAAGCTCGCGTCGGGCAAGTACCACCAGGCGGCAGTGGGGGCGTGCGCGGTACGGGAGCAGCAGGCGTTTACGGCGTACAACGTGGTGGTGCTGCTGTATCCGTAGACGCGACTGAAGTGCTGCTGGAGCTGCTGGAGTTCCTCCGAAGGATGCGGCGCACCGGAAGACTACAGAGATCCTTCGCTTCGCTCAGGATGATGCGTTCAAAAAGAGCGGGTCAGGCGGAGACGGGCTGTACGCCGGCCTCGGCGAGCTCTTCAGCGGAGGCGGGCTGTGTGGGCTCCATCTGGAGCATGTTGTTGAAGCGGTTGAAGTAGTTGAAGAGGCCGATCGCGGCCATGAGCTCGATGACCTCGCCTTCGGAGTAGAAGCGGCGGAGGCGGGCCATGTCCGCGTCGGTCCACTGGAGCGAGTCCAGCGTCATGGCCTCGGCGAGGCGGATGGCTTCCTTTTCGGCCTCGCTGAAGAGTGTGCTTTCCTGCCAGTTTTTGAGGGCTTCCAGGTGCTCGGGCGTCCAGCCGAGACGCAGGCTGATGGCGGTGTGGCTGGCCAGGCAGTAGCGCGTGCAATTAAGCTGCGAGGTGCGTACCACCGCAAGCTCCTTGAGCCGGGTGGGAAGCGTGCCGGTGTTGAGCACCGCCTGCATGTGTGCGGTGGCGGTGCGGAAGATCTCCGGCCGGTGGGCGAGCGTGCGGAAGAAGTACGGGACGTTGCCGCGGTCGTGCAGGAACTTGTCGTAAACGCCCTGGAGCTCAGGCGCGACTTCCGAACGGGACAACCGGCTGATGCGTGGGGTTGCGGGCATGCTGCTTCCTCCGCGGGGCACGTCGTAGGACGGTTCGGCCTTCTGCGATGCTACCGCAGGGACGCGGCGCCGCTTTGACCCACGAGGCTCGATTTGCTATAAAAGTGCATATGGCAGCCGCCCGGTTGCCCTGTGCCAGTGCGGTCCGCGTCCTGCGGCTTGCGCAAACGTTCCTGAGTAGCTCAATGGCAGAGCATTCGGCTGTTAACCGAAGGGTTGTAGGTTCGAGTCCTACCTCAGGAGCCATATCCCACCCAAAATGAGTCACTTAGAAGTCCCTTTCAGGGAAGTCTGTTGCCGAATTATGCCGGTGGCTGTTTTGGTGGCTGTTGGCTGTCGGAGTTCAACAGACCAGGCTGGAAAGCTACTGGCGTCCACGGAGACACGGAGTCTAATGGATCCGACAAAGCGCGCCAGCAGCACGTGTGCCAAACGAACGAGTGGATCATCCGGCCAGCCGCTCCGGATGATCGGCCCTTGTGAATCGCCGAAGGTCTGACACGGCAATTAGCACCCGCGCTCCGATGCGTCGCACCGATAGTTGTTTGTTGGCAATCAGGTAATCAAGGGCACGTTCACTGATGGAAAGCATCTGCGCAGCTTCGCTGCGCCCGACAAGAAGCTTTTCTCCTGAGGGAACCTGGGCTCTGACGTTGGGCTTACTCTTGGTGGGGTCGATCTGGTCCATACTGGTGCCTCCGAATCCGAGCATGCACCTCGCCGAAACCTCCGTCCAATAACTTCCAGGGCGAGAACTATTCCTCACAGGAATAGTTGAGTGCTCGAGACCTGTGCCGACACGCGGACCGTTTGAGTGCACACATAAAAAGAAGCCGCTGCCAAAGGCAGCGGCGGATCCAACCGGTGTGTACTGCGTCCTAAGTGCCTTCCTGCATGGCCCGCAGCTTACGTCCGAAGGCGCGGACTATCTCGCTGACTGCTTTGCAGTCGTTGTCTGCCCTGCACGAAAGGTAAGTCCTAAGCCGGAGTCGCTGCTCTGCCAACGGACGGATAGTAACGCCATCGCGACCGATGCGCAGCGCAGCACTTCTAGTAAGTACGGCGAGCCCTTTGCGCTCCATGATGTAGGAGTATGCCTCTTCAGGCACCAAAACCTCCTGCAGGTGTGCCGGGCGGATGTCCTGTTCGCTCGACAAACGCTGGATGGATTCATACATTACCGGCTGTGTGTTCCTCGTAAACACGATCCATGGGCACCCGTCCATGTCTTTCAACTGCAAGGCAGGACAATGCGCCAGGGGGTGATCCTCGGAGAGTGCCACATAGAAGGGTTCTTCGGCGGCCTTGGTCATCGACAGAGCCTGACTTTCGACAGGATCGGTGATCAAAGCTAGGTCCAGGCCACCCGATAAAACTCCCTGCGCCAAGTCCGTTGAGTATCCACTCGAAAGCTCGATCCTCAGCCGCGGGAATAGCGGTAAGCGTAAGGCCAGCAACATGGAAACCAGGAACGGGTCCCCATGAGGTGTCTTACCGATCCTAAGGACGGTTTCCGCGTTGGCCAGTGCCGCACGTGCTGACTGAACTGCCCGCTCGCTGTGAAGCAGTGAAAGGCGTGCATGTCCTACGAACGCCCTTCCCGCGTCCGTCAGAAAGACGGCTTTGCTGTCGCGTTCAAACAAGGTGAGCGTGAAGCGGCTCTCCAAATCCGCGATTCGCTTCGTCAGTGCGGGTTGTGTAATGCGGAGGCGGTGCGAGGCGCGGGAAAAGTTCAACTCTTCCGCTACCGCGACCGCTGCCTCTAGGAGTCTAAATTCGTTTTGGACCATGTTCGTGAAACTCCCTCTAGAGGGAGAACACACACGTTGAGTGGCCCTGACGCTTCGCAGCTTGGACAGGTGATGAGCCCGGTGCTCATCGACCGGAGATCGAAGTTGTTTCCATGCAGAGCTGTCCCGCAGTTCCGGCAGCAGTGCGCATACGCCATGGGTTTGTAGTCCAACATGATGTTCTTGCTACCCTCTACTTAACAGTCGGGTTTCAGCAGCCGTTTTTGACACCCTCCACCAGAGATTTTGGATCGAAAACGGGACCGAATGAGTAAGGCGCTTCTATTCCTGGTTGACCGGCACGGTAACGTTCTCTCTTCGGAGCTTCGTGCCGCTGTAGAGGCCGCTCATCGGTGGGCCGTGAAGGAGTACCCCAATCTTGACCCATCGCTGCTCGCTACCTGGGCAGAGCAAGTGGGTTCTTCCATGGCGGAAAAGGAGTCACTGATAGCGCCACGGCGTTACGCTTTCTCCGCACTAAAGAAGAAAATTCAAGACCACTACCGAACGGGAGGGCTTCGAGAGATTTCGCTGGGCGTGCGAGAGGACCTGGAGAGCGAAGCGGGAGGGGAGCTACAGAGCGTCAGAAATGTGGAACTTCGAGTGCTGATTGCGGAGCTTCGAGAACAGCTGAGCGAACGGGACCGCCGCATCTTTATACTCTTGCAGCAGGACATCACGAGCCCGCAAAGCATAGGCTCGACGCTGGGCATCAGCTACAGCGCAGCCGGTAAAGCTATCCAACGAGTCAGAGAGCGGCTCCGCGCGATGCTCGCCGGAAGACCGACGCCGCTGCGAAAGGAGGATGACGATGAACAAGCTTGACTCCTCCGAAGATCTAATTGTCCGCCAGTTTTTCCTCGAGGCGAACCCGAATCCTGAGCGCGTCGGCTGCCCTCCGGAGCAAACGCTGAAGGACGCCGCCGAAGACCGCCTGCCAGTAACTGACCCGGCACGCCTGCACATGGCAGATTGTTCGGAGTGCTTCGCCGAATACCGAGGCTACCGCCTGGATTGGCAGGCGAAACAAGCCTCCCGGCGGCGCTCACTCGGCTGGGCTGTGGCCGCGGCTCTGCTGATAGGTGTTCCCGGAAGCTTCTTTGCGTTCCGCCATCACCCTCAACCCACCGATGGACCGATACAGGTCGCGACCAACACTCCGCCGAACACAGTAGTAGTCACGTCTCCCAAGCAGAACCCGGATACTCCCGATCCGAGGGGTGAAAATCCGCAGAAGCCCCATTCGCCCGAGCAGCATCACCCCGATTCACATCCATCCGAGCCCCATCCTCCCCGGCTACCGGCACAGCATGACCCGCCTTCTGAAACTCCAAGTCCTCCGGCGCCCGTTACGGACGGTAACGAGCTTATCCCTGTAACTCTCAACCTGTCTGGTGTACCTATTGGAGGCCGCGGCAGACTCGACAAGGAGTCCTACAGCCTACCCGCGTTGAATCTCAAGCTGAGAATTCTGCTTCCAACGAACACGCAGCGTGGCATGTATAAAGTACGGCTCACCAGCGACGTCGAGGGAAATCATCCCATTGCAGAATCCGAAGCAGAGGTCGGCGATTCCGAGGGCGCTGCCTCTCTGGAAGTGAAGCTGCCTCTCAAAGGGAAGAAGCCAGATTCGTACTACCTATTCATCGGTCCAAACGGAAGCGACAAGCTGACCGTTTATGGCCTGAAACTGGCTCCAGAAGAGAAGTCCGGACGTCGGCCTTAGCTTTCAATTACCTTTTCCACACCCGGAGAAGCATCGCAAAACATGAGTTTGCGGAATTGCTCAGCAAAATTGAAGAGCTATTCCTAGCAGGAATAGTTGTCTCCCTGGAAGTTATTGGACTCGGCGTTTGCCGCGCCTTACGTTTGCTTCATCGCTGACGAAGTGAAGTCAGCAGGAGG
>CAXSHQ010000220.1:0-6114 GCA_964236875.1 uncultured Acidobacteriaceae bacterium
TCCTCCAGCGGGCGAGAACGCCTAATTAGTTGACGGAACGGAAATGCACGCGGGGCCGGGGATAACCGGCCCCGTTGCTTTGTCCCACAGGCTATGCTCCAGTCGCTTCTTCTGATGTAATTGGCTCGCGCTACCCGGAGGTATTTCATGCAGGCACTTTCCAGTTTGTGCTTTTTTCTTTTGCAGGAACCCGTGCACGCAGGCGGAACACAACTTGATCTTCTGACTATTTTTGTGGGCGTGATTGCCGTCTTCTTTTTCCTGCTGATGGTTGGCATGGCAATCGGTGCTTGGCAGATGATGAAGGTGATCAAAGAGGTAAAGACCAAGGCAAACGATTTGGAGAAAAAGGGCGAAGCGATGCTTGCGCAGATCATGGCAAGAGCTACGCCGTTCGTCGACAAAGCGCAGGAGATTATGGAGGACATCACCCCCAAGATCAAGAGCGTGACAGACGATGTCCAGGCGATGTCGAAGACGGTGCGGGCAAAGGTGGAAGAAGTTGGACAGACCGTGAGCCAGGTGAACGTCACCGTGCAGGAAGCCAACAGCAAGACTCGAGGGCAGGTCGCGCGGGTCGATGGCATTGTGACTGGCGCGCTGAACACAACGCACGACGTCTCGACCAAGATCCAGGCAGGCATCAAGTACCCGATCAACCATGTGGCTGGGTGGATCGCCGGGATTAAGACCGGGTTGGAGACTCTGGCGCAACGGTCGCCTTTCGGGAAGAGCAAACCGAAGCCGGGGCCGTACGATCTGTAAGTTGCATGTTGCACGTTCTACGTTGAAAGCCCCGCTGCGGCGGGGCTTTCGCATGCAGGGGTCTGCCACAGGGGTCGTGAGTAGTATCGAGGAGAACTGACCCGATGAAGGCTTGTTAGACGATCCAGCCGCCGCCGGCTACTTCGTCGCCCAAGTAGAAGACGACGGACTGCCCCGGCGTGATGGCGCGCTGGGGATCGTCGAAGGTGATCTCGACGTGGTCGGGGCCGTTGACGCGGAGCGTGGCGGGCGCGGGCTCGTGGCGGTGACGGATCTTCGCTTCCACCCGGATCGGTTCAGCGGGCTCCGGGATGGAAACCCAGTTGAGACGGTTGGCGACGAGGTCCCGGGAGAAGAGCTGCGCATCGGCGCCGACTTCGACGCGGTGCGAGTCGGGATGAATCTTCAGGACGTAGAGCGGCTCGGGTGAGCTGAGCCCAAGGCCCTTGCGCTGGCCCACGGTGAACTGGTGGATACCGCTGTGCTCGCCGAGCACCTCGCCGGACGTGGAGACGAGTTCGCCCGTGCTGTCGGGCAGCTCACGCTGCTGCTCGTCCAGATAGGCGCTGAGGAACTGTGAGTAGCTGCCGCCGGGAATAAAGCATATCTCCTGGGAATCGGGCTTGGCGGCGAGTTCGAGACCCTGCTCGGCGGCCAAGGCGCGGACGGCAGGCTTCTGCATCTCGCCGAGCGGGAAGAGCGTGCGCGAAAGCTGCTCCTGCGTGAGGCCGAAGAGGAAGTAGGTCTGGTCCTTGGAGCGGTCGGCGGGGCGCGAAAGGACCCAGCGATTGCACTCCGGGTCGAACCGGTTGCGCGCGTAGTGGCCTGTGGCGATACGCTCCGCGCCGATCTGACGGGCGGTGAGCAGGAGTTGGTCGAACTTGAGGTGGTTGTTGCAGAGGGTGCAGGGGACGGGCGTGCGGCCGGCGAGGTACTCGGAGACGAAGGGGCGGACGACCTCGTCTTCGAAGCGCTCCTGCGCGTTGACAAGGTAGTAAGGTATGCCGAGCTGCTCGGCGACGCGGCGGGCGTCATAGACGTCGTCAATGGAGCAGCAGCGGCCCTGGACCGTCTCGGGCATGCCTTCACGGCCGGCGAGGCGGCGCTGGTTCCAGAGCTGCAGGGTCAGGCCGATCAGGGTGTGACCTTCGGCGCGCAGCAGGGCGGCGACGGTGGAGGAGTCCACACCGCCGGACATGGCTACCGCGATGGGAGCGCTTTCCTGCATGGCTATGGATTCGATGATGGCGGGTGAGGTGCGATGCAGGCGGTGCGGCGCAAGGCAGAGGCGACTCGGCAGCCGACAGTCGGAACCGAGTCATCGTTGCCTCTGGACGTGAGGAGAGGGTAAGAGCGTCGCGCGGTAAACTTGAGATTGGCGGCGGCATGTCCTCAGGCGAAGTGGAGCAATCGAAGCAATCAGTTGTCCAGGGCGGCATGGGCGGGCCCTGGGCGCTGCCGTTCCTGGGGCTGGCCTGCGCGGTAGGCGTGGGCTCAATCTACTACAACCAGCCGCTGCTGTCGGTGATGGGCAGGGACCTGCACCAGACGGCGCGCGAGATGGGGTTCGTCGCGGTAGCGACACAGGTTGGGTATGCGGCTGGGATCCTGACCTTTGTGCCGCTGGGAGACATCACCGACCGGCGCAAGTTGATGATGCGCATGTATGCGCTGGTGAGCGTGGCGCTGCTGATCGCCGGGCTGGCGAAGACGCTTGCGGTGATGATCGTGGCGAGCGTGCTGATCGGGCTGATGGCTTCCGTGACGCACATTGTGCTGCCGATGGCACCGGAGTTGGTGCCGAACGAACGGCGCGGGCAGGCGATTGGCACGGTGATGACGGGCCTGCTGCTGGGCGTGCTGCTGGCGCGGAGCTTCGCGGGGTGGTTGGCGCGGGGGACAGGCTGGCGAACGGTGTTCTTTGCGGCGGCGGTGATGAACGTGGCGTTCGTGCCGATCCTGTATCGGATGATGCCAAGCCGGGAGCCGGCGCACAGCCTGACGTACCGGGAGACGATGCAGTCATTATGGACGCTGTTCCGCGAGGAGCCCTTGCTGCGCGAAGCAGGTGTGATGGGCGGGGTGATGTTCGCCACCTTCAGCTGCTTCTGGACGACGCTGACCTTCATGCTCAGCAAGCATTACGGCCTGGGGCCTGAGGTGGCAGGCACGTTTGGCGTGGTGGGCGCGGCGGGCGCGGCGATTGCGCCCCTCGCGGGCAGGCTTGCCGACCGGCACGGCACACGTTATGTGGTGACGGTAGCCGGTGCGGTGGTCACGGTGTGCTACGCGTGGATCTGGGTGTGTGAATACCTCCATGTGCGGACAGCCTGGCATATGGCGTTTCTGGTGCTCGGCGTAGTGGCGCTGGATGCCGGCATGCAGATGAACCAGGTAAGCAACCAGACGCGGGTGTTCGGGATTGCGGAGTCGGCGCGCAGCCGGCTGAACACGATCTACATGACGGTGTTCTTTGTGGGCGGTGCGCTGGGCTCGGCGCTGGGCAGCCTGGCGTGGTCGCGGTGGGAGTGGAACGGGGTGTGCGCGCTGGAACTGGGGCTGATCGCTGTGGCGGGGTGGCGGCATGCGACGGGATTCAGCCGGCGTCATCCGCAACGCGTATCGCCTGCGCGGCCGTCACAGGTGGAGATCGCATAAGGGGTCGTCTGAGCTTCGCTCAGGATGACACTCTCCAGAACGCTGCGAGGGGAGTGGTGGGCACGGCAGGGCTCGAACCTGCAACCCCCGACTTAGAAGGTCGGTGCTCTATCCAGTTGAGCTACGCGCCCGTTTGGCTGGGTGCCGGGGCTTCGTCGATTGTAGCGGAGCCGCGGGCGGGTTCGAGGTCGTGGGCGCGGAGGAGCGTGACAACATCGTCCAGCGCGGCGGCCCAACGGACGCGCGCGGACTCGGGCTCGGGACCGATGGCGGTGACGTACAGCGAGACGGCGAAGCCTTCGAGCGGGCCGCTCAGGTCGAGCATGGCGGGACGGAGGATGAACTGCACGCTTGTCGCGTCATGGGGCAGGCGGGCAGCCCTGCGCACGAGACGGTCCAACCGATCGCTCTGCTGATGCGCGGAGGCGAAGACCTTGCGCTCGCGCCAGAGCAGGTCGATGTAGCTTCCGAGGCCGCTGCGGGCTTCACTGGCGTCGAAGTCAAGCTCGGTAGCGAGGGTGATGAGATCCTCCGAGTCCGGCTCGAGAAGCCAGACGTCGCACTTGGCGGTGAGGACGGGCGAACGTGTGGCGTTGAGCGAGCGCAGGGCGCGGCTGAGGGCGGGCCAATGCTCGGCTTCCGGGATGTCGGCGAGGTCGTAGGGCTCGGTGCGAAGATTGACGAAGTGCGCGCCGGTGGCGGGGTCGGCCCAGGGGACGACGAGCGTGGGGGCGTCGTCGGAGCACTCGGCTGACCAGTCGGCAAGCATCTTTCAAGGATAACGGGTGCTTCGCGCAAGGATTACCGACGCTGTCACGAACTTCCGGGAACCCGTCTCGGTTTCGCTACGTATGCCTGAGGGTCATGCATACCCTTGTCTTCGCAAAACCCTGTGCAATCAGCGGCACCATGCCGCTCGTGGATTCGATACTGCTGCTCCTCACCCTTCTCCTCTCCGGCGGCTACGCGGGTCTGGTGCTGATGTGCCAGATCGGACTGATGCCCGGGCTTCGTGAGGTTTCCCTGCGGACGTACGCCGAAGCATGGCTCGCGATCGACAGGTACATGGACCGGCGCATGCCTCCGTATAAGGGAAGTCTGTTGCTCCTGAATGCCGCACTGATCGTCAGCCTGGTTCTCCACCACAAAGGCATGCTGGCTGCAGCGGCCAGCCTGAGCCTGCTCTGCTCGGTTGCGGGTCTGGCAGTCACGATCCGCAAGCAGTTTCCGCTGAATGCGCGGATCAAGGAACTGCAGCGGACCGCTCCTGATGGGGTGTTGCTCGATATTCGCAATCAGACGGCGGCGAACTTCCCACTTCGTCTGTGGCTTGCGGCTGGATCGTTTGCGAGCCTCTGCGTCGGTGCGATCTTTTGGCCTGTCTGCTGAACGAACGTGTTGGGTGCGATGTCTGTGCGACGAGACGCTCCTAAGCGTGCTGAAGCAGGAAGCGCAAGGCGCTGTGCTCGGCCCAGTAGCCGTCGTTCCCGTTGGCGGGCTCGGGGGTGGCAAGAAACGCGCAGTGGCCGCCGTGTTCGGTTTCGAGCAGGGTGATGCAGGGGTTCGCGACGATTTTGGCGCGGGTTTCCGGCGTGAAGCGGATGAAGGGGTCGTCGCAGGCGTGAACGATCAGCGTAGGCGTGGCGATCCGGTCGAGGACGCGGGAAGCCGACGCCCGATGATAGTAGTCGTCCGCGGATTGAAAGCCGGAGTACAGGGCGGTGATGCGGTTGTCGAAGGCGCGGATGGAGCCAATGCCCGTGGCGAGCTGGGGATCGAACGCGCGGGGGAAGAGCAGCGTCTTGCGGCGGTAGCGCTTGAGCAGCGCGCGGAGGAACTTGCGCTCGTAAATGCGGTTGGCCCACTCGTGCATGGCGTCGGCGGAGGCCGCGAGATCGGCGGCAGGGGAGACGGCGATGACGGAGCGCAGCTCGGCGGGCGCAGCCGTGCCGAGCTCTCCGGCGAGCTTGAGCACGAGGTTGCCGCCCATGCTGTAGCCGATCAGGGAGAAGGACTGGAGACCCTCGCGCTCGACAAAGAAGCGCATCGCGCGCTCGACATCGCCGGACAAGCCGGAATGGTAGAGCGTGGGGGTGAGGCGGGCCATGTTGCGCTCGCGCGTGCCGCCGCAGTTGCGCATGTTCATGCGAATGACGTTGCAGCCGGCGCTCCACAGTTTGGCGGCGTTGCCGATGACGTATTGCGAGCGCGAGGAGCCTTCCAGACCGTGGAGGACGAGCGCGGTGGGGCGTGCGGCGCGAACGTCCTGGGGCTGCCAGTGACACTCGCAGAGTACCTGGCTGGAGATTTGCGAGCCGCGCGCGGACGCGACTTCGACGAGCTCCTCGGTGGGCTCGGGCAGGGAGCTGGAGCCGGCATTTGGGCGCGGGAGGAAGTTGCCGAGAATCGTTTGTATGTGGCCGTTGCTCATGAACCGGCGCGGATGGAATGGCGGAAAGCCTTTCGGCCAGGGGCCGGGCGTGCAGGGACGCTCGTGGTGTGAGGCGCTCACCGAGCACCGTCCTCGTGAGCCTGGGCGCGGGCCTGGCGGTTGGCGCAGGCCAGGAAGGCTACTGCGTTGAGCGCGCCGGTGGGCTCGTCTTCGTGTTTGAAGTAGACGAAGATGTCACCTTCAGTGGTGTGAGGGAGGAGGCGTTTCGTGAAGGCGGAGACCTGGCGCTGGGTGTAGCC
>CAXSHQ010000220.1:6124-8042 GCA_964236875.1 uncultured Acidobacteriaceae bacterium
CGCCCTTGCGGAGACGGTAGCAGCGGAAGTCGGCGGTGGCGAGGTCAGGGGTTTTGAGCTCGTCGCCTTCGGCTATGCAGAGCGCGGCGTTGTGGGCGCGGAGGAGCGTATAGGTCTCATCGTTGAACCAGGATTCGTGGCGGAACTCCAGCGCGACGCGGAGACCGCGCAAGGCGGGCGCGGCGAGGAGGTCGGCTAAGCGCGTTGCGTTGGCGCGGAAGCTGGGCGGCAGTTGAAAGAGCAGCGGGCCGAGGCGGCCGGCGGCGCGCATGGTTTCCAGCGCGCGGACGAAGAGCTCGACCTCCTCGTGTGAGCCGCGCAGGCGCTGGAAGTGCGTGATGCGCTGCGGGGCCTTGAAGCTGAAGAGGAAGCCGGGCGGCGTGGCTTCGATCCAGCCGCGGAGCTGCACGGCGGTGGGGAGCTGGCGGAAGGTGTAGTTGACTTCGACGGAGTTGAGGCGTGCGCCGTAGACGTGCAGGAAAGCGCGCGGGGGCGCGTCCGCGGGATAAAAGCCCGGCTTCCACGTGGGGTAGGCCCAGCCGGAAGTTCCGGCGTAGAGACGTGGTGGGGAAAGAGCGGGCGAAGCGGCGGCGATGGCCTGGAACTGCGATCTGCGGGACGTCTTCGGCGAGGTCTTGGGCGCGGCTTTCGGCAACAGCAACTCCCCAGTGCCCGGGGTGGGCAGACGGTTCAGAAGTATGGGGGAGGAGGTTGGGGCGGCTAGTGGGGTTCGAACCCACGACATCCGCTGCCACAGAGCGGCGTTCTGCCACTGAACTATAGCCGCCGTACCTCCGTGATTGTAGCATCCAACTCCCAGGAAGCGAAGAGGGCACGACATGGCTGGAAAGACAGCGGAACCCGAGGTCCTGAGACCTCTCGGACCGGGTAGACCGGCGGGTGCTGGGGAAGACCTAAGGGGCAGGCTGGGGCGCGCGGGTCATGTGTTCCGCGATGAGAACCTCGACATGCTGTCGCGCCTGCTGGACACGTGGTTCCGTGTCCCGGGCACGAACATCCGCTTCGGCCTGGATGGGATCATCGGGTTCATCCCGGGGATCGGCGACCTGCTGGCCGGGCTGGCGAGCTGCATCATCGTGGTGGCGGCGTATGCGCGCGGCGTGCCCGCCGTGACGCTGCTGCGAATGGTGGCCAACCTGGGGATCGAGGTGGTGGTCGGCGCGGTGCCTGTGCTGGGAAACCTGTTCGACATCGGCTGGCGGGCCAACCGGAGGAACTACGCGCTGCTGGAGCGCAGTCTCGCCGTCGGAAAGCGGGACACGTGGCGTGACTGGATGTTCATGGGACTGCTCGCGGCCGGGCTGGTGCTGATGGCGATGTTGCCGTTCCTGCTGGTGCTGTGGCTGGGCGGGTCACTGCTGCGCAGCCTGCATGCGCCTGGGTGGCGATAGCTCCGCGGCTTCGTGAGTGAGGGGCCCTCCTCGATGGTGCGATAAGATAGAGGTCATCGGGGCGTGGCGCAGTCTGGTAGCGCACCTGCTTTGGGAGCAGGGGGTCCTCAGTTCGAATCTGAGCGCCCCGACCATTCAAACGCTCATGGTTTACGAGACTTCCCGTCCTTCGATGAGAGTGTTTGGCAGGAACGCACTTCCTCCAAACTGAAGTTGTACTCTGAAGTCATTCAGAGGCGCTGATGGAGTCGGACGACCCAATAGAACTCAGGCTGACGCCCAAGGTCACTGAGGCGGATGTTGAGACGATTCGCGCCGAAATAGGCGAACACACCGCGCCGCGCAGAAACCGTTTTGCTCAAAAGTTTTTCCTTGCCGCCATCAGTGGCATTCCGTGGATCGGCGGATATCTTAGTGCTCTCGCTGCAATGCGGGGTGACGAGGCAAACAGTCGCGTTTCGGGGCTGCAGACGGAGGGGCTCGAAGAACACCACGGGCAGATAGAA
>CAXSHQ010000221.1:0-8041 GCA_964236875.1 uncultured Acidobacteriaceae bacterium
TCTCGGGAACGGTCGAGCCTTCGGTGGCGATCTTGTTGACCGTGCGCTTGATCGTGAAGTACTCGTTGAGCGCCGGCAGCACGCGCATGCCGATGAGCGCCACGAAGCCGATGATCACGGCCCAGAAGAGGAGCAGGACGGGTATGTGCCAGCGTTCGGAGCGATGGGGGAGCGGAGCCGTGGCTGCGACGTGGAGTTCGGGGCGGCTTGGGGCTAGGGTGCTCAAGGATGATCGATGCGTACGGGTGCGTGGCAACCCGATACATTCATGCCTGTCCGCGCGAAATACGGGAGTTTCTCCACTCCGCAGGACGATGAAGCCGTCCTGCTCCGGTCGAGATGACAAGCTCTGAAGACCGCACCCGAAATCTGCAATCTTTCGCGGGTCAGATTGGGGGACGCGATCGGCATGCCATTTACAGGGTATCGCGGCATGTAGAGTCAATACTGTTGAACGGCCAGTCGCGCGAGGAGACTTCTGCCTATGCCTACGTTTGCTGCTATCGACATCGGGTCGAACTCATGCCGAATGGCGATTGCGCTGGTGTCGCAGCACAAGCTAAAGACGCTGCATGAAGACCGCGAGGTGACGCGGCTCGGCGAAAGTGTGTTCGAAGCGGGCGTGATCTCTCCGGAAGCGATGACGGTGACGATCAAAGCGCTAAAGCGCTTCCATAAAGCCGTGCAGCAGCATGTGGTGGACCGCGTGCGCGTGGTGGCGACGAGCGCGATGCGCGATGCACGTAATTCCGATACGTTCCGGGCGCTGGTGAAGTCGAGTACCGGGTGGAACGTGGAGATCATCTCTGGCCTGGAGGAAGGACGGCTAATCCACCTGGGCATCATGACGCATGAGCCCGATGCCAAGGGGCGGTGCCTGCTGATGGACCTGGGCGGCGGAAGCTGCGAGGTGACGCTGTCGGAAGGCGGGCGCGTGAAGGAGATGCTGAGCCTGCCACTGGGCGCGGTGCGGTTGCAGCAGGAGTTCCTGCGCAGCGACCCGCCGGCGAAGGAAGATGTGGCCGGGTTGCGGAAGTACATCGACCGCGAGGTGAGGCGGGCGGAACGGAAGATGGGCGCGCCCAAGGTGCAGGTAGTGCTGGCAAGCTCAGGGACGGCGGCGGCGTTGGTGGAGGCGAGCCGGGCGCTGCATCAGGAGCAGCTGGGCAAGAAGAAGCGCGGCGCGGGTGCGGCTGCGGGGCCGGTAAGCGCGACGGGGAAGTCTCGTGTGAGCCGCATGCTGGAAACCGACACGGTGGCGGTGCGGCGCATGGCGGACCGGCTGCTGAAGATGAACAACGCGCAGCGGGCGGCGGTGCCGGGGATTGGGCCGCGACGGTCGGAGATCATCATTGGCGGCGCGCAGGTGTATGCGACGTTGCTGGAATGCCTGCACCTGCCGGGGTTCCGGTACTCGCCATGGGGGCTGCGAGACGGGCTGCTGGCGCAGATGCTGGCGGACACGGACGAGCGCGCGGCGGTGCACCGGACAATTGAGGCGGAGCGCTGGGAAGGTGTGCTGGGAGTGTGCCGGCGGTATGGCGTGGACCCCAAGCTGGCGGAACCGGTGCGCGAGCATGCGCTCCTGCTGTTCACGCAGTTGCAGCGAGTGCATGAGCTGCCGGAAGAGTACCGGCTGTGGCTGGAGGCGGCGGCGATGATGAGCGAGGTGGGCAAGTTCATGAGCCACCAGGGGCATCATCGGCACACGCAGTACATCATTGCGAACTCGGAGATGTTCGGATTCTCGCCGGAGCAGCGGGCGATTGTGGCGGCGATTGCGCGGTACCTGGGCAAGAGCCGACCGGAAGCGATGGACCGGCCGATGCGGAGTGTGCCGGTAGAAGAGCAGATGCATGTGCGCCGTGCGGTGGTGCTGTTGCGGCTGGCGCAGGCGCTGAATCAGGACCGGGCGAGCGCTGCGCTCCGGGTGCAGGCCAAGGTGCATCCCAAGCGGGTGGTGCTGGAGCTGCGGCCGCCGCGCGGGGGTGCGGAGCTGGAGGCGTGGTCGGTTAAGAAGGAAGCCGACTACTTCCGCGAGGTCTTCCGGCGCGGGCTCTTGGTCGAGGTGCTGTAGATTGCGCGGACCGTGCGCGGGTCCAGCAGGGACTGGAGGGTGACGATCCCGCGAGCCTTGTTGGGTTCCAGGCTCAAGCGGGCGAGCGTGCCTTTGCGAAGGCGCACGTGCGGGTTGGCGGCTTCCTCCTCATGGCCCCCTAGGAGCTGCGACAAGAAGGCCGTGAGGTTGGGATTGTGGCCGACCATGAGGACCGTCTCGTAGCGGGCGCACTCCCCGAGCAGGCGCTGGAACTGTGGGTAGGTGGCGGACGGCGCGAGCGCGTTGGAGATGAGGATCTTCGACTCGTAGCCAGTTTCGGTAGCGACCAGCTGCGCGGTCTGCAGGCTGCGCTTGAGCGGGCTGGAGACGACCAGGTCGAAGCTGATCTTGACGGCGTTGAGGATGTGCGCGAGGTGGAGGCAGTGGTGCTTGCCTTCCTTGTCGAGCGGGCGCTTGACGTCAAGGAGGGGGTTGATGCGGCGGGTACCCGCGCTGGCGTGGCGGAGGATGCTGAGGTTCATGCGGTCTTTTGGGTCGGCTCGGGTTCGGTTCAGTGCTTTGTTTCGGTAGCAGGGTCGTGGCGGAAGACGCCGGGGTCCGGCTCGTCCAGGGAGGGCGACGCAGGCTCGGGATCGGGCTGCGCGTCGGAGGGGAAGTGTTTTGCCCCTTCTAGATTGGCTTCCGGGTGCTGCAGCGGCAGGCTCATAGGGGTGTGGATGTGGACGGTAGAGGTGGGGTTGTGCCGTTCATGAGTCCGTCGAGTACCCAGAGCTCGGAATAGAGCACGCCAAAGAGCCGGGTTTTACGGGCGAGAAGCCGGAAGCCGCTGCGCTTGAGGGCAGACTGCGGGTCGGGGAGGCGTTGGACTCGCAGGCCCGTAAGCAGGCGGAACGCGATGTACAGAGCACGGATGTAAACGCGGGACAAGGCGGGCAGGAGCACGGGTGCGGCGGGTACGGCGAAGTCGGAGAGGAGCCAGAGGGTGCCGGGTTGAACAGCCGAGGTGAGCCGGGCGGTGAGATCGTCGACTTCGGTTTGCGTGAGGCAGTCAAGCAGGAAGTGCGTGACGATGAGGTCGGTAGCGGGTGGGATGGGAGCGATGAGGGCGTCGGCTTGCAGGGTTGTGAGGCGGGCGATGGCGGTGGGCGATGCGTCTCGGCAGCGGGCTCGGAGCAGGCGAAGCATGGCGGCGCTGGTGTCGATGGCTGTGGCGTGGAGATGCGTGTTCTGGGTCAGCAGGCTGGCGAGGAAGCGGCCGTCGCCATCACCGAAGAGCAGGGCTTCGCGGCAGGCGGTGAGGCGAGCGAGATGGGCTGTGCGGGTTTGCTGCAGGAGTGGGCCGAGGGTTAGGTATTCGGCCCAGCGGTAGAGGCGGGCTACGGGGTCGAAATTGGAGGTGGCTTGTGCTGCGTGTTGCGCTGGCATGGGCGGGAGCGGGTCGGAACGAGCTATGAGCAATGAAGGTGTGAAGCTACGAGCTGATCCGCGGCGGACGTTCAGCGGTAGAGAAGCTACTGTTTTGGCAGCAGGAGCAGGACGGGGGTGAGGAGGCATACGTCGGCGGCGACTCGCAGGGAGAATAGTGAGAGACGGCGCCTTTGGGAGTGGACTAGGAGCAGCGAACAAGCGCTGACCGCACACGCAAGGCTCGGCAGAGCGATGGGGCGGGCGTGTGGCGAAAGGACGACCGAAAGAGCGGCTGTTGCGATCGAGAGAACAGCTGTTGCAAAAGTGAGTTGCGGGAGGCGCTCGGTAGCCCGGCGTGTGGTCCAGTGGGCGTTGCGGCGATTGTGCGGGTGTTCCCAGGCGAAGATGTACAGGCAGTTGAGGGTACAGACTGCGGCGAAGAGCAGGGCGGCGGGCACAAAGGTGAGGCGAAGCCAGGGTGCCCGGGCTACGCTGGGGATGAAAACCGCGGCGGGAAAGAAGATGCCAACGGCGAGTTCCTTCGGCAAGCGAGAAGAGAGGGGCCGCAGGTGGACGAGCAGGAGCCATCCGGCAAGGAGAACGCCCAGGACGGAGTACAGGAGCAGGGCGACCGGGTGGATATGCAAAAGCAGCAGGGTAAGCAGCGGGCAGGCGAGGAGAAGACCGGCGTAAAAGGCTCTGCGATGCCGCTGGTGGAAGCGGTGGCGAAGCTCCAGCGGCTGACTGCAACCAGTGCGACGCGCCCGGGCGTCAAGGAGGCGGTCGGCCGCATAGAGCATCCAGACTGCCAGAAACATGGCTGCCGGTGATGTCCAAGGCAGCGTGATGTTCGCGATGTGGGCGATGAAGAGAACCCAGATAGCGGCGACGGTGGGGGCGTCCAGCGAGCAGAGGTGCCACGCGGAGAGCAGCTTTTCAGTGGCTGCGCGAGCAGGGGCGTTCGCCCATACGGCCGACGCGCGGTTCGGGTAACGAGGAGACTCAGGTCGAGGGTTGAGCCGAACGGGCTGCGAGGTCACTGCCCCTTGCGAAGCGATCGAGTGAGGCAGGGTCGGCATCAGGACGGGTCCGCGGTGGCTTGACGTGCGGGGGGCTCGGACGTGTGAGCGGACCAGAGCAAGGGGTCGATGTCCGGGAAGATGTTGTCGCACTCTTCGATGGCGGCGAGCTGTGCTTCCTGATCGGGGGCGAGGGATAGGTTGGCGGCGAAGTGGTCGCACAGGGTGCGGAGCTGGCGGAACCAGCCGAGATGGCCGCTGAAGCGCTGCTCGGCGTAATCGCGGGCGGCGCCGGTGGTGATGAGGAACTGCCAGTCGGAGGATTCGAGGAGGAGGAGCTCGCGGCAGAGCTGGCGGGCGAGGCGTTGGCCGAGATCGTTAGCTTGCCAGCTCTGGGACGTGCAGAAGCTGCGGCAGAAGAGCTCGGCGGCGTAGAGCTCGGCATAGGTCCAGGACGTGTCGCCGTTGAGCCAGACGCTGTTGTCGCCGCCCGCACCCCAGGAACCTTCGGGCATGGAGATCGTTTGCTGCGGGGGGAAGCGGTCGAGGTACGCGGCAGCGGAGATGAGCTCGATGCCGGTGTCGTACTCATGGAGAACGCGGGCGACGGCTTCCAGCCAGGCGATGCCCTCGAACCACCAGTGCCCGAAGAGCTCGGCGTCGAAGGGGGCGCAGAGCACGGGCGGCGTGGTGGCGTTGAACGAGGACGAGAGGGCCTCCCAGACGGTGTGCACGAAGTGGTCGGCGTGGGAGCGGGTGCGCTCGGCGGCGCGCTCAGGGTCGTAGGGCTCTTTGTCGGCGAGATCGACGGAGTCGCCGGTAACGCGCCAGTAGCGATGGCCGCCGGGCCAGCGCTTCTTGTGGAAGTCGAGGTAGTGGCTGTCGCCGGGGTAGCCGGAATCGCCCGACCAGACCTGCAGGCCGGTGAGGGGGTCGCGCGCGAAGACGGCCGAGTCCATCCAGTCGGGCAGCTTGGGCCGGGCTTCACGCTCGTAAGGGGAGGCGGTGCGGGCAGAGTGTTCGATGAGGTGGGTATCAACGAAGAAGAACTGGATACCGGCCGCGGCGAGAGCCTGGTCCACGCCGAGGCGCTCCGTGCCGGCTGGAGAGACTGGCTCTCCGGAAGGCTGCACAGGAACGGTCCACGGGCCGGCGGGGCGGTAGCCGCATTCGGGGATCCAGATGCCGCGTGGGGGACGGCCGAGATGGCGCGTATGCGTCGCGATGCCGGTGCGAATCTGGGCGGAGACGCTTTCGTCGGTGCCGAGCAGGGGAAGGTAGCCGTGGGTGGCGCAGCAGGTGAGGATGTCGAGCATGCCCTTGTCGGCGAACTCGCGGAAGCCGCGGACGATGTTGCCTTCAAGCGCGTGGAAATCGCTGAGAGCCTGCGAGAAGAAATGTTGCCAGAAGCGGGCGAGGGGCGCGTAGTGGACTTCACCGGTGGTTACGAAGAAGGACTCGTCTTCGCGGGCGGCGGCGATCTTGCGCTCGAGGTAGCGGGGGAACTCCGCTGTGAAGACAGGATGAGTGAGCTGCTCGAGCAGGACCGGAGTGAGGTTCAGGTTGCAGCGCAGGAAGATGCCGTCGCGCTCGAGATTGCGAAGCATACGCAGCAGAGGCAGGTAGGTCTCAGCGGCAGTTTCGAGCAGCCACTCGAGCCCGTGCGGCCACGTGCCGTGGTTGACCACGTAGGGCAGGTGCGCGTGCAACGTCAGCGTGAGGAAGCCGGACGGCTGATTCGTGGAAGCAGGCAAGGCTCGAGAACTCGTAGGAGGATGCGTACAGCTCCAGGTGTCCGTACAAGGAGGTACGTACTTCGATGCTGCTTGAGAAGACGCTCGGAGAGCGGTGGCGGTCGCAAGCTTTCAATAGAAAGACCGCGAGGCGGTCACCTCGCGGCCTGGTTTTGCTGCAAAAGGCTTACGGAACGTTTTGACGGTTACGGAGGCCAGGCTCTTCCGGCTCGTAGCCGGAGGGCTCTTCCGCGGTCCGGACGCTGAAGCTGTTGGAGGTGCGGAAGCGAATAACGGTTTCCGAGGGGATGGTGACCTGCTGCCCGCGCGTGAGGCCCTGGACCGCTGCGCCGCCACCACCACCCGCGGCCGCGCCGATGGCCGCGCCTTTGCCGCCACCGAAGATGCCGCCGAGGATCGCGCCGACAGCCGCGCCGCCACCGATCTTCTCAGCGGAGTTCTTGCCGCGGTTCTTTCCTTCTACGACGTAGGGCTCAGTGGTGACGGAAACGGCGTTGCGGTGACGGCTGATAGAGGTGAGAGCGATGGAAAGGATGGAATGGCCTTTGAAATGGCCGGCGTCTTTCGCGTCGAGCACGGTGCCGCTGACGGAGGAGCCAGCAGGAATAACGACTAAGCCATCGGCGACCACCTCACGGGTGACGACGCCGCTGAAGCTCTGGCCTGTCTGGGTGGATTCGCTGTCGAGGGTTTGCGTGATGCGGACCGGAATGGCCGTGCCGGCGGGGACAGTGATGTCACGGTAGGTGGGCTGCGGCGGCGGTGGCGGCGCCGTGGAGGTGGTGGTCGTGGTGGTCGCCGGCGGTGGCGGCAGCGGCGTGTGGGTGGCGATGGCTTTGCGCTCTTCCACGGTAGTCTTGCGGGCGTAGGTGGGAGCGGCGGGTGTGACCACGGTGGGCGCTACCTGCACGCCGGCAACCTTCAGGCTGTTGATCACCTCTTTCACGCCCGCTACCTTGGCGGCGTCTTCAGCGGCTACGGAGCTGGCGGTGTCGTCGCTGACATTGCCTTCCAGCGTCACGATGCCGTTCAGCGCGGTGGCCTGAATCGGCTGCTGGCTGATAGCGCGATCGTTGACGAGGGCGTTCCGGACGTCGGCGGCAAGTGTGGGGTCGTCGACCGTCTTTTTGCAGCCAATGCCTGCCAGCAGAGTCAAGGCGGCAAGAGGAACAGCGGCCCGGGTGAGAGATGTATGTAGGAACGTGCGCATGTTGATCTCCGTTGAATCGTCGGGCTCGGATGTGGTTCAGAGCCTTAGCCTTAGGATGCACCGGGGCGAGGCTGAAAAGCATCCGTGCGCAGCAAAAGTTCGCGTCGGGGAACGATGGAATGGATTTCCTGCGGATTCGAGCGCACGGCACACAACCTGCGTTCCATTGCGCCGCATCCACAGCCTTGAGCGAAGTTTCGCGCGACAGTTTGGATTTGAATCAGCAGGGCAACCGAGCAAGGAGAAAACAATGGCAGATAACGACAGCGGAATCGGCGGGTTTGGATGGTTTCTGGCAGGACTGGGAATTGGCGCGCTGGTGGGCGTGCTGTATGCGCCGAAGTCTGGCAAGGAAACCCGGGACGATCTGGTAGCCGGAGCCCTGGAAGCGCGCGACAAGGGCGTTCAGTACTACAACCAAGGCGCGGAGCAGGCTAGCCAATACATTCAGCAAGGCAAGGAAGCCGTGGGCCAGTATGTCGACAAGGGCAAGGAAGTTGCCGGGCAGTACGTCGATAAGGGCAAGGAGTACTACGACAAGGGCCGCACCCAGTGGAGCCAGTACGTGGACAAGGGCAAAGACCTGGTGCAG
>CAXSHQ010000222.1:0-8034 GCA_964236875.1 uncultured Acidobacteriaceae bacterium
GATGAGCTGCGGCTGCCAGCGGGTGAGGTCTTCCACCATCCAGCGATGTTCGAGTGAGTCGAGCTGCTGGAGTTGGAGCGCGGAAGGGGAGTGGCGGACCGGCTCCCCCTCGGGACGCTCGGCGCGCAAGAGTTCGGGCAGGAGCCACAGGTTGTTGGTGCGCTGCGCCCAGGTCAGGTGGTAGCGCTCGACCGGCATCATGGCTTCGTCGACCGAGGTGGTGAGGATGGCTATGGGTGTGCCCGGGTCGAGGCTGGCGAAGAGGGATGGGTCGGGGGACTCGATGGCGAAGGCGCGGTCCTGCGTGAACGGGTAGCCGGTGAAGTGGGTGGTGAGGGCCAGGGCCAGCGTGGTAAGGGCGGCGGCCGCTCGGGGAAGCCAGGTGGGAATGCGGAGGGGGAGCGTTCGGGTGCGGTCGAGGAACTGGAGGGCGAGAGCCAGGCCGAAAAAGCTGATGGCGGGGAGCTGCTGGTAGTACCAGCCGGTGCCCTGGATCAGGTAAGCGGCGAAGCTGGCGGCACCGGCGAGAAGAAGGAGGCGAACGGCGGGTGTCGCTGCCTGGCTCTTGAACTGGCTCCTGAAGAAGAGGCCTGTGGCTAGGGTAGCGAGGACGCATAGCTCGATGGCTTCCCAGAGGAGCTGTGGGAAGGCGAGATGGCCGATGGCGGCGTACACCTGCCGGGTGAGCGGGACGGCCTCCGTCAGGTAGAGAGGGGCGTAGCGGTGGATGGCGAGGAGGTACAGGGCGCCGAGGGTGAGCAGGAGGATCGGTTCGGGACGGAGGAGATGACGCAGGCGGGTGGCGGCATCGTTGGATCCCACCCGTGACGGTGAAGCTGTCACGGGTGGGGCACCCTGAAGGGTGGTGGGCTGGGAGTCGCCTCTAAAGGTGGATCGAAGGAGCAGCGCGGACTCGAGCACCAGGGGAACAAGCGCGTGGTGGGGTTTTAGGCAGATGGCGACTGCCGCGAGGGTTCCGGCGGTGAGGCGAAGCGCGGGGAGCGGGTAATCGGAGCGGCGGATGGCTGCCGCAAGGATGTAGGGGAGCAGGAGGAAGCTGACGAGGTGATCGCGCTGCCCGAAGTCGCGGGCGGGGACGACGGAGAAGAGAACGATGGCGGTGAACAGGAGGGCGACAGTTTCCCAGGTTCGGGTGTTGCGCCAGGCGCGGGGCAGGAGGGCGAAGCTGAACAGGGCGCAGGCGGTTTCGAGCGCGGTGACGAGGAGCTTGGCGAATAGCGTGGCGGGGAGGTGCAGGAGGCTGCCGAGGGCGACCGGCACAGCGGAAAGCCAGACGATGGCGGGTGGGTTGGAGTCGAAGATCTCCGGGCCGTACAGGGTGGCCCCGGCGAGCCAGCGGCGGGCCATGAGGAGGAACCAAAGCTGGTCATGGCCGGCGGCGGGCAGGAAGGCGAGCAGCGCGGCCATGCCGACGGCTCCTCCAGCGAGAATCCAGAACAGGAGAACGGCGTTCCGCTCGGAGGATGGTGCGGGTGGCAGGCGCGGTTTGGGCTCCAGCTCGGTCAATCGTTCGCCGGTCCGTTTTCGTGGGATTGAAGCGCCTTAAGGCCGTGTTCGCCAGCCATTCGCGTGAGAGGCGCGCTCCGTGCGATAGTCATAAGCGATAGCCCCTGCTGTTCCGGCTCGGCTTCCTGGCTGGCCGGCTGCAAGGGTACAGGGTACCGTATGCAGCGGCGGTGGCAGACCGGATGGAGCAGGTGCGCGGTGGTGGCTATGTCGCTGCTGTGCGTGTGGGGCTTGGCTTGGAGCGGGGGCGCGGCGCGCGCGCAGGAAAACCCGATCAACAACCCGACCACGCCGGCACCTCCGCCGGCGAAGCCCAAGGAAGCGCCGCCGCTGACGCCTCCACCGGGGACCCCGCAAACGCCGGGGGGGCAGCACGCCAGCCCGATCCGCGTGGATGTGAACCTGGTGTTGGTGCCGGCAAGCGTGACGGACGCGCAGGACCGCCTGGTGACCGGGCTGGAGAAGGAAAACTTTATCCTGTATGAGAACGGTGTTCCGCAGACGATCAAAAGCTTTTCGACCGAAGACGCGCCTATCTCGATCGGCATCGTCTTCGACCTGAGCGGAAGCATGCAGGGGAAGTTCATCCGGGCGCGCAAGGCGCTGAGCGAATTTCTGCGGACGTGCAATCCGCAGGACGAGTTCTTTGTGGTGGGCTTCAACGACAGGCCGGCGGTGCTTGTGGATTACACCTCGGACGTGGACGATGTGGAAGCACGCATGGTGATGCTGCGTCCGGAGAACCGGACGGCGCTGATCGATGCGATGTACCTGGCGGTAAGCAAGCTGCGGGACGCGAAAAATCAGCGGAAAGCGCTGCTGGTGGTTTCCGACGGCGGCGATAACCGAAGCCGGTATACGCAGGGCGAGCTGGAACGCATCGTGCGGGAAAGCGAAGTGCAGATCTACTCCATCGGCATCTTCGACGCGTATGCGCCCACCGAGGAAGAACAGAATGGGCCGGGACTGCTGAAGGATGTTTGCGAGGCGACGGGGGGCCGGCTGTTCAAGGTGCTGGACCTCCAGGACCTGAGCGACATCGCGCAGAGGATCAGTGAAGCCCTGCGCAACGAGTACGTGCTGGGGTATACACCGATCGACAAACGACGAAACGGCGCATGGCGCAAATTGCGGGTGCAGCTGCAGCCTCCACCGGGGCTGCCGCTGCTGTATGTTCATAACCGCGAGGGGTACTATGCTCCGACGCAGTAGCTGGTTGCTGGTACTGGTGGTTGGTGGGTGGGTGGCGGCGCAGGGGCAACCTGCCCCGATTCTGCGCGTGACCCCGCAACCTCTGGAACCGTGGCCGCAGGTAGGGCTGGATGTGCGCGTGCTGGACCACGATGGCCAGCCGGTAGAGAACATCCGGACCGATCAATTGACGGTCCGGGATCAGCAGCAGGAGGTTGGCAGCGTCGAACTCAAGTTGACCGAGGCGGAGCCGCAATCGGTGTGTCTGGTCCTGGACACCTCCGGGTCAACCTACGATGAGCGCCAAGCCATTCATGAGGAGACGAGCGCCTTCGTGGAGGCGCTGCCGGAAAAGGATGAACTGTGTCTCGTGACGTTCTCCGGGGAGCCGCATATCGACGCTCCTCTGACCATGAACCATCGCCAAGTGGCACAGGCGCTGAGGTATACGCGGCCGAGCGGCGGGTCGGCGCTGCTGGACGCACTGGAGATGGCGGCGTCGGAGCTGCAAGCGCATGGCAGATACCACAGCCAAGCGATCGTGCTGGTGGCTGATTGCGACGACAATGCATCCGTGGCCAAGTACACGCAGGTTCTGCGGGACTATGCGGAGACCGGCGCCCCTGTCGTGTACGCGTTGATGCTGGATGACCCGAGCGAACACGAAGCGAGCGGCCTGGAAAAGCGGATAACAAACGAGCAGAAGAAAGATATGTTACGGCTGATTGAGGCGACGGGCGGACGGGCGTATAAGCCAACGTCCGCTGACCGGCTGGCATCTGTGAAGGACCTGGTACGTGTGATGTCTGTGCGCTACCGGCTGGTGTACACGCCTCCGTCTCATGAGGCCAACCGGCGCGAGCATAGTGTGAACGTGCAGTTGAGCAAAGACTTGAAGAAACAGAAGATGAGTGTGGACGTGGCGCGGAGTTACTATGCACCGGGGCAATAAGGGGAACACGGTGCCGATGAGGCTGTGGCCGAAGAGGATTGCGCCGGGCGCACTGCTCAGAAGACTGCTGCTGAGTCTTTCGTTTGCCTGCGTCGCGCAGGCCCAGCAGTCGACTCCACCCGTTGCCGCGCAGCCACAACGGCAGGCCGCGCCACTTTCTCAGGACGTGGACCCGGTGCCTTCGCCGGACCCGGATCGGGGGCCCGCCACGGGCGGCCCGCCGGCAAGACAGGCCGGCGAGGTGCAGCGCGAAGGCGGGCGGTACACGCTGACGGCGAATGCCTATGAGGTGCGGTTGAATGCGTCTGTGATCGACAGCGCCGGGCGCAATGTGGAGACGCTGGGCAAGGACGCGTTTCACGTGTACGAAGACGGCGTGCCGCAAAACATCCTGGGGTTTGCGCATGAGGACACGCCGGTGTCGATCGGCATCCTGATCGATAGCTCGGGGTCGATGTACGACAAGCGCGAAGCGGTGAATACGGCGGCGCTGAACCTGGTGCGGCTTTCGAACCGGCAAGACGAGGCGTTCCTGGTGGACTTCAGCTCGGAAGCGTATATCGACCAGGACTTTACCACCAGCGTGGACAAACTGCAGGCGGCGCTGCAGTACTTCAAGCCGAGCGGCGGGACGGCGCTGTATGACGCGGTGATTGCGTCGGCGGACTACCTGAGCAAAAACGGCAAGCGGGCCAAGCAGGTGATCCTGATCATCACGGATGGCGAGGACAATGCGTCCAGCGCGTCGCTGGAGCAGGCGATCCGGCGCGTGCAGGAGCTTGATGGGCCGGCGATCTATACGGTGGGGCTGCTGTTCGGCGACGACGTGAGCCGCCGCGAGGTGCGGCACGCCAAAGAGGTGCTGCAGGAGCTTTCCGACCAGACCGGCGGCGTGGCGTATTTTCCGCATGCGCTACGGGATGTGGATGGGATTGCGCGGCAGGTGGCCGAGGATATCCGGTCGCAGTACACGATTTCGTATCGCTCGACCAAGTCCCCGGAGCTAGGGGGATACCGGCAGATCCATGTGGAAGCCAAGGAAAAGGGCTTGCGCGGGCTGCAGGTGAGGACGCGGACCGGGTACTTCCCGAAGGGCGGCGCGAAAGGCGCTGCGGCAGGGGAGCCGCCGGCGACAGAGCCGCAGTAAGGCCCATTTTGCACGGACGGAAGGTTTTGCATCGAAGAGTAGGATAGCCGCGGTGCGCCTGTGCGCCGCCGCTGCCTGTGAGGATCAAGAATGCTCGATGTACAGACCGTCAATGATGTGTTCCGGAAGGTGACTTCGCGCGGCGATGCCACCGTAATACTTGCTCAGAAGGGCCTGGAGTGGACGCCGGTGACGGCGAAGCAGGTGTATGGCCGCGTCCGGGCGCTGGCGGAGACGCTGCAGCGCTGGGGGATCGGCAAGGGCGACCGCGTGGCGCTGGTGGGGGATAACCGGTGGGAATGGCCGGTGACGGATTACGCGATCCTGGCAATCGGCGCGGTGGACGTGCCGCTGTACCAGACGCTGACACCGGAGCAGGAAGCGTACATCCTGAAGAACTCCGGGGCGAAGGCGATCCTGGTTTCCAGTAAGGAGCAGTACGACAAGGTGGTCAAGGCCGGCGACCTGCCCGACATGCAGCATGTGGCGGTGTGGGACGATGGCGAGTTCGAAGGTGCGGAGACGTTCAGCGAGATTATGAAGCGCGCGCCGGAGCTGGAAGAGCCGGACGCGGCGTTCGACGAGATGGTGGCCTCGGTGAAGCCGGAGGACCTAGCGTCGATCATCTACACCTCGGGGACCACCGGCGACCCGAAGGGCGTGATGCTGACCCATGGCAACCTGGGGACGAATCTGCAGCACTCGACCGAGGGGCTGCGGATCGAGCCGAACGATGTCTCGATTTCGTATCTGCCGCTGAGCCATGCGCTGGCGCGGCACCAGGACTATGCGTTCTCGGCCATCGGGGCGACGATTGCGTACCTGAGCAAGTTCGACGACCTTTCCAAGGCGATGAAGATCATCAAGCCAACGATCTTTGTGGCCGTGCCGCGCGTCTTCGAGAAGGTACGGCAGGCGGTGGAAGGGAAAGCTCATGGCTTTGCGAAGAAGGTGTTTGGCTGGGCGCTGAAGCAGGGCGAGAAGAAAAAGGACATGGTCGCGCGCGGGGAGAAGCCTTCCGGGATGTTCTACAACCTGGCGGACAAGCTGGTCTTCGTGAAGCTTCGCGAGGCGTTCGGTGGGCAGGCGAAGGTGTTCATCTCCGGCGGCGCGCCGCTGGGGAAGGAGACTACCGACTGGTTCCTGAGTGTGGGGATCCGGGTGTTCGAAGGCTACGGCCTGACGGAAACCTCGCCGGTGGTGTCGCGCAATACGTTCGACGGCTATAAGGCGGGGACGGTCGGGAAGATCATCCCAAACATGGAAGCGCGGCTGGCGCAGGACGGCGAGCTGGAGGTCAAAGGCACATCGGTGTTTACCGGCTACTGGCAGAACGAGGACGCCACGAAGAAGGAGTTCACCGACGACGGCTGGTTCAAGACCGGCGATATCGGCAAGCTGGAGGACGGGTTCCTTTCCATCACGGACCGCAAGAAGGAACTGATGAAGACCTCGGGCGGTAAGTACATTGCGCCGCAGCCGGTGGAAAGCAAGCTGAAGGTGGATGCGCTGGTGGGGCAGGCGGCGTTGATCGGCGACAACAAGAAGTTTGTGAGCGCGTTGATTTCGCCGAACTTCCATGCATTGGAAGGATGGGCGAAGAGCAACGGCGTGAGCGGCAGCGATCACGCGCAGATGGTGAAGGACCCCAAGGTGCAGAAGCTGTATGAAGGGCTGATCGAGAAGGTGAACGGCGGATTGGCGCACTACGAAACCATCAAGAAGGTGGTGGTGGTGGCGGATGAGTGGAATGTGGAATCGGGCGAGCTGACACCCAGCCTGAAGCTGAAGCGGCGGGTGATCAATGAGAAGTACAAGGAGCAGATCGATGCGCTGTATGCTGAAAAGTAAGGCTCGGCGCGGCGGTTCACGAGGCAGGGCGATCCTTCGCTCTGCCTTTGTTCTGCTGCTGATATTGGGCGCGGCCGGGGCGCAGGAGCCGGGAGCAATTGCGCCCAGGGTGCCGGTGGAGCACTACGGGCCTCCGGCTTGCCCAGGCGTAAGCGCGCGGAGCGGGGCGTTCCGTGACCGGAGCGCCGAAGCACGCGCGGAGCAGGCGGCAGGAGTGGACGACCCGCACATGCTGCCGGCGGTAGAGCCGGTGGAGAACTTCGAGATCGTCCGCTACCGGCTGCATGACTATGCGGACTGCGTCGGGCCTGCGGGGGCGCAGGCTGGCTGCTACTGGGCCGACCTGGATGCGCAGTTCCGGCGGGCGGAAGAGGCTCTGGCCGCGCAGGTGGCGCATCGGCACGGGGGCGAGAAGCTGGCGGTGGTGATGGATATCGACGAGACGTCGCTTTCCGGCTACTGCGAGATGCGGCGCGAGGACTTCGGTTATCTCGGCTCGAGCTTCAACGCGTGGGTGGTGAGCGCGGAAGCTGCGGTGGCCATCCCCGGCGGGCTGCGGCTGTTCGAAGAGGCCAAGCGGGCCGGGGTGGCGGTGTTCTTCATAACGGGGCGGCCGGGTGTGCCAGAGTCCGCGCGGCCAGGGCCTTACCCGGACCAGACGGCAGCGACGGCGCGGAATCTGGAGGCGGCGGGGTACCACGGCTGGGCCGGGCTGCGGCTGCGGCTGCGGAATGGGACGGAGAACGGGATGACGACGATTGCATACAAGTCGGCTGAGCGGGCGAAGATCGTGGCGGCGGGGTACCGGATCGTCCTGAGTGTGGGTGACCAGTGGAGCGACCTGCTGGGGGAGCCGAAGGCGGAGGTCAGCGTGAAGCTGCCGAATCCGTTTTATTTCCTGCCTTGAGAACGGTCTGGTGTCGAGGCTGGATCGGCTGGGCTTTGAGGTAGCTAGAGCGGTTTACCTCGGGGTGTAGCGGTACGACGAGCGAATGCGGGGATCCTGAGCTGCGCTCAGGATGGCACCTGAGGTTGGGCGAGCAGTACACCTGGAGGGAAAGGCTTTGGGAAAGGCTATCGTGCAGAGGCAGTCTCACGACGGCGTGTGAGGCGGGGTCGAGCAAGCTGCCAGGGATGGGTCGGGCTGGAACCTGCCGCATCCAACCGGTATGGATGTGTTGCATCGTGCGGTAAAGCAGGGAAGCAAATTCCAGAATCCGGTGCCGACGGAGATGGGTGGGTTCAACGTCCTTCGGAGGGCTCTCCCCCGAATGATCGTCAACAAGCAGGAAGTGGTGCCCAAGCAGGCGCTGGGGCCGTTTCGGACGAACGCGGCGGTATACGCGACGCCTCCGGCGAGCGGGCT
>CAXSHQ010000223.1:0-8010 GCA_964236875.1 uncultured Acidobacteriaceae bacterium
CCGCACTCGCCTGCGCTTGGCTCAGACTCCAGCTATATGTCGATACTGCCTAGGCCGAAGGCCTAGGTCAGGGCTCCGACGCCTGACGACCACAACCTACTGCCCCGCCTCGATCGCCTTGCCCACGCGCAGCATCGTTGCTTCCGCAAAGTGCGGCCCCAGCACCTGCACACCGATCAGCAACCCAGCGCTCGTCGTCCCGCCCGGCACGCTCATCCCGCAGATTCCCGCCAGCGACGCAGCCACCGAATAGATGTCCTCCAGGTACATCTGCACCGGGTCATCGCTCTTCTCGCCCAGCTTGAACGCCGGCGTCGGCGTCACCGGGCACACAATCGCGTCCACCTTCGCGAACGCCTGCAGGAAGTCCCGCGCCAGCAGCATCCGCACCTGTTGCGCCTTACGGTAGTACGCATCGTAGTAGCCCGCTGAAAGCACATACGTCCCCAGCAGGATGCGCCGCTTCACCTCTGCCCCAAACCCCTGGTCGCGGCTGTTGCGGAACATCGCCGCAAGCGTATTCGCATCCTTTGAGCGCAGCCCATAGCGCACGCCATCGAAGCGCGAAAGGTTGGAGCTCGCCTCCGCCGTCGCCACCACGTAGTACGTCGGCACCGCATAGCGCGTGTGCGGCAGTGAAATGCTCTCCACCGTGCACCCCGCCCCGCGCAGTCCATCCAGCGCCCGCTCCACCGCCGCCCGAATCTCCGGGTCCAGCCCCTCGCCCAGATACTCCTCGGGTACGCCGATCCGCAGCCCCTCAACGCCCTGCGCAATCGCTGCGCTATAACTCGGCACCGCCTCGGCGGAAGCTGTAGCGTCCATTGGGTCCGGCCCCGCCAGCACCTCCAGCACCGTCGCCGCATCTTCCACCGAGCGCGCAAACGGCCCCACGCGATCCAGCGACGAAGCGAACGCAATCAGCCCATAGCGCGACACGCGTCCATACGTCGGCAGCACCCCCACCACGCCGCAAAACGCGGCGGGCTGCCGGATCGAGCCGCCCGTGTCCGTGCCCAGCGAAGCCACGCATAGCCCCGCTGCCACCGCCGCCGCCGATCCGCCCGACGAACCGCCCGGCACACGCCCTGGCGCGCGCGGGTTCTGCACCGGTCCATACGCCGAATTCTCGTTCGACGACCCCATCGCAAACTCGTCGCAGTTCAGCTTGCCCAGCAGCACCGCGCCCGCCGCTTCCAGCTTCGCCACCGCGGTCGCGTCATACGGCGGATGGTAGCCCTCCAGAATGCGCGAGCCTGCCGTCGCCGGCGCTCCCCGCATCGCCAGCACGTCCTTTATGCCGATGGGCACACCCGCCAGCGGCCCCAGGGCATTCCCCGCCTTCACCGCAGAATCCACACGCTCCGCCTGCGCCAGCGCCCGCTCCCGGCTAAGCGCCAGATAGCTATGAATCGCCGGATCGACGTCGCCGATCCGCTCAAAATGCTGTTCGGCAAGAGCTACAGCAGACACACGGCCTTCCACCACCGAGGAGCGCGCTTCAGCCAGCGAAAGTGTTTCGAGATTCAGTTCGTTCGACATTGTTGCTTCGTCAATCCTTTGCACTGCCGGGCTTTCTCAATGCACCGCCCTGCTTTCTCAATGCACTGCCATGCTTTCTCAATGCACTGCCATGCTTTCTCAATGCACCGCCGTGCTTTCTCAAATTGTCATCCTGAGCGAAGCGAAGGATCTGCTTCTTGCCCGGAGCGCCAAGGCAGCATCGGCGAACAGCGTTCTACCGCTCGATCACTTTCGGCACCTTGAAGAACCGCCCATCCGTCTCCGGCGCTTCCGCCATCACCATCGAACGATCCACAGAGGGCCTGACCGCATCCGCACGCAGCGTCCGCCCCGCGAGCGCAGGCTCCACGCCGCCGCTCTCCGCCAGGATGTCGCTGACCTGTGCCATCGGCGGCACATCGGCCACATCGAGCTCGTTCATCTGCGCGATGTACCCCAGAATCGCGTTCAGGTCCTTCGCGAAGTGCGGCAGTTCCTCCGTCGTCAACTCCAGGTTGGCCAGGTCGGCGACGTGCCGGACATCGGCTTCCGACACACTGCCCGCGGCTGTTTGCACCTCACTCATCAGGTGTCCTTTCTTGACGGAGTGGGGCTGGCGCGGCGCATCGGCGCGGCCCCCGCCCTGCTCTCGAAGTGTATCTCGCGCACCGGCACGCCCGCGATGCGCGCCACGTCGTTCGCCAGCGCCGACCTCACCGAGCGGAACGTCTCCAACCACGCCGCCTCCCGCACCAGCACATGCAGCACGCCGTCCGCATCCATCTCTCCCAGCTCACCATGCGCCGCCAGCGCGCTCCCGCACGCCACCGGCCACGCCGCCAGCAAACGGTCTGCTGGACTCAACTCCCGCAGGCTGCGTCCCAGCGACGACCGAAGCACATCGCGCATTCCCTGCATCGCTTACGCCACTCCTTGCTGCGCGCTGGTCTGAGCGACCGGCGCCAGCATCGCACTCGCTTCCGCAACGCTTGCAGCCTGTTCTTCCGCGCCCGGCGCATGCTGCAACACAAAGTCGCGGTACTGCTGAAGGAACACCGGCGTAGCAAACCGCGCAGCCCACTCTCGCGCCTGCTCCGCGCGGAACACCGGCTCCCCGCTCTGCTCCCACCGCACGATGGCCTCCGCCGCAGCTTCGCCGGTCTGCTCGAAGAAGTACGTGCCGGTGGGCGACGCCTCGCCCTCGCCGCCCCGCACTGTTTCCAGCGACCCGCCCACCCCATACGCAATCACGGGCCGGCCGCACGCCTGCACTTCCAGCGGCACCATCCCGAAATCCTCATCCGCGGCAAACAGCAGCGCCCGGCAGCGCGCGAACTCCTGCCATAGCCTGTCCGTCGACACATCGCCCAGGAACTCGATCATCGGATCACCGGCAGCCTCGCGCCGCAGCTTCGCTTCTTCCGGCCCGCTGCCTGCGATCCTCAGCGTCCGCCCAAGCTGCCGGCACGCCGCGATCAGGATCTCCGTTCGCTTGTAGCTCACCAGCCGCGCAAAGGTAGTGCTCGCCCACCGGCTCATCCCGCACCAGCGCCGCCCGCGCCAGCTCGATCGGCGGATGAATCACCTCGGCCGCCCGCCCATAGCAGCGCCGAATCCGGTCCGCCACATAGCGCGAGTTCGCGATAAAGTACGACACCCGCTGCGCCGCCTCCGCATCCCAGCGCCGCACCCGTGGAGCCGCCAGCATAAACGCCGCGCGCGTCAGGCCGCCCATCGACGCGCAATAGCTTTCATACCCATCCCACAGGTACCGCATCGGCGAGTGGCAATAGCAGATATGAACCGCGCCCGGGTCCAGCCGCACGCCCTTCACCGGTCCGCTATCCGACGACAGCACCAAGTCGAACCCGCACAGATCCAGCCGCTCCGTAGCTGCCGGATACAGCGGCAGAAAATGCCGATGATGTGTTGTGCCCAGCGGCAACTGCTGCAGAAACGATGTATGCACCGTGCGTCCGGCAAGCGTCCCCGGTAAACCGGCATCGCTCGAAACCAGCGTAAAAATCTCCGCCTCGGGAAACAGCGCCGCAATGCACTCGGCCACTCGCTCGCCGCCGCCGCGAGTCACAAACCAGTGGTGCACGACAGCGATGCGCATCGTTCCAGCCTACCGTGAAGGCTTAGCGGTCACTACCAGGCCCCATCCTGGTTCACCACCGAAGTCAGCGTCTTCACCAGGATTCGCACATCCCCCATCAGGGTCCATTCCCGCGCATAACGCCGGTCCAGCTGCACGCGCTCGGCATAGGTCACCTTGCTGCGTCCCGACACCTGCCACAATCCTGTCAGCCCCGGCTTCACCGAGCAGTAGTCGGCGAAGCATTCCCCATACTTCTCTACCTCCGCCGCCACGATCGGCCGCGGTCCCACCAGGCTCATGCTGCCGCTCAGCACATTCCAGAACTGCGGCAGCTCATCCAGGCTCGTGCGGCGAAGAAACGCGCCCACCCGTGTCACCCGTGGGTCGTTTTGCAGCTTATGCGTGCGCCGCCACTCCGCGCGCGCTTCCGGATGCGATGCCAGATACGTGTCCAGCACTTCCTGCGAGTTCACGCACATGGTGCGGAACTTCCACATGGAAAAGAAGGCGCCGTGCCCACGAATGCGCCGATGCGAAAAGAAGATCGGCCCGGGCGAACTCAGTCGGATCGCGGTCGCAATCACGCCCATCACCAGCAGCAGAAACGGCGAGATCACCAGCACGGCGGCAACATCGAAAAAACGCTTCACCACACGATAAGGAAAGCGATTCTGCGCCTGGGGCGCAACATCCCTGCGAACCCGCGCACTTCCCGACTGCGTCTCCGGCGTCAGGAAGAGACTATCTGCGGACCCTGTTGTATCTGTCTCCTGCGAGTACAGGTGGTCTCCCATGCAGTGCTTCATCTCCAGGACCGGAGCGTGAGTTCTACCTCACACACCGATACCGTTTCTTTGGCTCTGACCGGTAGCACCCCGTGCGGCTAAGATCAGTCTTTGGGCTTACGGTTCTCTGCGGAACCTTTGTGCCCGGGACGTGCGGCTGCTCGGAACGCAAGCACAACTGCTGGAGTCCGTATCCCCAGTGTACCCGTTCGCACTGGCGACGCGAACTGTCGTTTGTCGTTTTATGTCCAGAGCTTGCGGAACAAGACACTCCGCCTGCTGCAACATCTGTCGTGCCGTGACTTATCTTGGTTAGATGCAGATAGCTGAGACACGGCTGCGTGATGTAAAGCTTCTCCACCCCAAGCGCCATGGCGATGAACGCGGCTGGTTCGCCGAAGTGTTTAACGCTGCAACGTTCCGTGCTGCCGGTTTGCCTGACACCTTCGCGCAGGACAATCAGTCCCTCTCCTCCATCGGTGTACTCAGAGGTCTGCATTACCAAGTCGAGCAGCCCCAGGGCAAACTCGTGCGCGTCCTCTCCGGGCGCATTTGGGATGTCGCGGTCGACCTCCGCCGCACGTCACCGGACTTTGGCAAGTGGGCCGGCTTCGATCTCCAGCCGCGCAACGCCGCCGGCGATCTCGAGCTCCTCTGGATCCCCGAAGGCTTCGCCCATGGTTTCCTCGTGCTCTCCGAAACCGCGGAAGTGCTCTACAAAGCCACGCGCGGCTACTTCCCCGCCGGGGAGCGAACCATCCTTTGGAACGACCCCACCCTCGCCATCGACTGGCCCCTCGACCAGCTAGGCACAACGCCCGTCTCCGTTTCCACCAAAGACGCGCAAGGCGTCCGCTTCAATCAACCGACCTCTTCTAACAAGCCGACCTCTTCCAAGCGATGATTCGCTGCGAATGTCGTCGTCCACGGGTGTCATCCTGAGCAAAGCTCAGGATCCCCGCATTTCGCCCGTGTAGCCACTACACCCCAAGGAAACCGTATACCACTTGCCACGAACGGTAGGTCACGGCTTCAGCCGTGAGAATCAATCAGCCCTCAACCAGCACGGCTTTAGCCGCTGAGGGCCTGCCCTGCGACTCATCAGGGCATACGCGGCCATCTCCCTCACCATACCCGCTCCCCCCGCTCCAGCATCCCAATCGCCTCCTCCGCGCGCGCCCGCAGCGCCGCCCGTTGCTCCGCAGGTATCTTCGCCATCGTGCGCAGAGGCATCTGCATGCGCTGGTTCTCCGCGAGCGTGTCGGCATGCCGCTCCAGGAAGCTCCAGTAAAGCGCCGTGAACGGGCAAGATCCCGGCCCGGTACTCTTCTTCGGGTCCAGCGGGCACTTGCCGCAAAAGTCGCTCATCTTGTTGATGTACGCCGCCCCGCTCACATAGGGCTTGGTCGCGGTCAGCCCCCCATCGCCGAACGTCGCCATGCCCAGCACATTCGTCTCCACCACCCAGTCATACGCGTCCACATAGCCGAACCAGAACCAGTCGCAAAGCTCGCGCGGTGCAAAGCCGCACAGCGTGGCGAGATTCGAAAGCACCATCAGCCGCGTGATGTGATGCGACCATCCGTTCGCGATCACACCGGCCACCACGGTGTCCATGCAGCGCATCCCCGCGGGCACGCCCCAGTACACCGGCGGCAGCTTGCGGTGTGCATCGAGGAACGAGGGCTGCGCAGGCGCATCCGGGAACGAGGACTGCGCCGGCGCATCCGGGCCATCAGGCGAAGGCGGTGCAAGCTTGCGATACCCATCCGTCGCCTCATGGATGTGCCGCATGAACTCACGCCAGCCAAGGATCTGCCGCACAAATCCTTCCGTGCTTTGCAGCGGAATCGCGCCCGCTTCATAGGCTTCCAGCGTCTGCTCCACAACGTCTTTCGGCCGCAGCAGCGTCAGGTTCAGCGTGGCCGAGGTCATCGAGTGAAACAGGTCGGGATGCGCCGTATGCATCGCGTCTTCCCACGGCCCGAAGAACGGCAGCATACGCTCCAGGGCAAAGCGCCATGCCAGCTCCGCGTCTTTGCGCGTAACCGGCATATCGAAACCATCCAGTGTCCCGAAGTGCTCCGGATGCCGCGCCTCGATCAACTCCATCACTTCGCGCGTAATCTCATCCGGCGGAAAGGTTGGCCGCACCGGCACAGGCACCTCGCCCTTGTAGGGCCGCCGGTTCTCTGCGTCCCAATTCCATTTGCCGCCCGCCGGCTTGCCTTTCACCATCAGGTACCCGGTCTTCACGCGCATGTGCCGGTAGAAGCGGTCCATCAGGTACTGCCTCTTGTCCTCATGCAGTCGTTCCAGGTCCAGCTTGCCGAACACCTCTTCGAAATCTTCAGTCGTTGAAAGCCAGGCTGTATCGCGTACCGCGCGTATGCGCAGCCCCTGCTCCTTCGCTGCGCGCAGCTCCACGCGCAGTTCGCGCTCCGCCGGCCGGTTCACCACCAGTTCTTTCCACTGCCACCGCCCCTGCAGCTCCATCAGCCCATCGCTGAAGCTCGTGGGCGACGAGCCATACACCACCCGGCAGCCACGCTCCGCCTGTTCCAGCGCGAAGTGCCGCATGGCACTCAGCACCAGCGTGAGCTTCTTCTTATGGTACGGCCGCCGCGTGCCTTTCGCCCGCGACTCCATTAGCACCACCACCGCATTTTCCGGCGCGGTCTCCGCCAGCGGCCCTACGCCGTCATGCAGCCGGTCATACGGAACATAGATCCATCGCCGTGCGCGCGCCTCCTCCTCCGTGGGAGCGAACGGCGCGATATGCTCGCAGAATCCGGCCATCCCCTGATCCTAAGTCGCCTCTCACGGCGTCCTTTCATGTCGCCAAACAGAAGCCGCTCGCGTGAGAGCTACACTTTCCGAAACCCCGGCCCGATTCCTGAATCCAATCTGACGATCCGACACTCTTCAGGTCCTTGCGGTCCTGACCTGTCCTTCCTTTCCCAGGAGTTTCCCCATGCCGTTGCAAAGAAGTTATCGCCGCGCGCTGCTGCCCACTGCCGCCGCCGCCGCTCTGCTGCTGGCCCTGGGCTGCAAGCAGAGCCCTCCCCCCGATGCGGCCGCAGGCGGCCCACCTCCGGCCATGCCCGTGCAGGTCTCGCCCGTGGTCGATAAGAACGTGCCCGCCACCGATACCTACGTCGCCACGGTGAAGAGCCGCCGCTCCGCCACCATGCAGCCGCAGGTCGATGGCAATCTCACGCGCATTCTCGTGCACTCCGGCGACAGCGTGAAAGCCGGCCAGTTGCTCATGACCATCAACCCGCTCAAGCAGCAGGCTACTGTCGAGCAGCAGCAGGGCACGCAGGCGCAAAAACAATCCGTGCTCGACTACAACAAGACCGAAGAAGTGCGCCAGCGCCAGCTCTTTGAAGCAGGCATCATTTCGCGCTTCGCTTACGACCAGTACCTGCAGGCCCTGCACAACTCTCAGGGCGACTTGCAGTCCGCCGCCGCGCAAACACGCACCCAGCAGGCCGAGCTTTCCTACTACCAGATCCGCGCGCCCTTCGCGGGCGTCATCGGCGATATCCCCGTCCACCTCGGCGACTACGTTTCGCCCACCACGCTCCTCACCACCGTCGATGAGAACGCGCAGCTCGA
>CAXSHQ010000224.1:0-586 GCA_964236875.1 uncultured Acidobacteriaceae bacterium
ACGTGGGCGACCTGCTCAACACCGCGGGCAAGACCTGGGGCTGGTTCCAGGGCGGCTTTGACATTGCCGTAACCAACGCCAACGGCACCACCGGCTGCAAGCGCTCCACGCTCTCCGGCGTGCCCAGCCCCACCACGGCCACGGACTATGTGCCGCACCACCAGCCGTTCCAGTACTACGCCAGCACCGCCAATCCCACCCATGCGCGGCCGTCCTCCCCGACCCAGATCGGCCAGACCGACGCCGCCAACCACCAGTACGATCTCCATGACTTCACCGACGCCCTTGCCCTCGGTGTCCTCCCCAGTGTGAGCTTCCTCAAGGCGCCGGCCATCCAGAACGGGCATGCGGCCAATTCAACCCCGCTCGATGAGCAGCAGTTCGTCATCGGCATCGTCAACGCCCTGCAGCAATCGAAGTTCTGGCCCAACACCGCGGTCATCCTTGCCTACGATGATTCCGACGGCTGGTACGACCATCTCGCCAATCCGGTCAACGGCTCCGCCACCGCACAGGACAAGTGGAACGGCACCGGTGTCTGCATCAGCACCACGGCTGCCGCCGCCGCGCTGCCCGGCGTCACCGG
>CAXSHQ010000224.1:596-6432 GCA_964236875.1 uncultured Acidobacteriaceae bacterium
CTGGCGCTGCCGGCCGCGTACGCCGAGCGGCCGGGCGTCACCGGCACCGCGCCCGCTCAGGGCCGCTGTGGATACGGCCCGCGCCTTCCGCTCACGGTTATCTCCCCCTGGGCCAAGCGGAACTTCATTGACTCCACCGTCACGGATCAAAGCTCGGTGCTGAAGTTCATTGAAGATGTCTTCCTGAGCAGTCAGCGCATCGGTCAGGGCTCCTTCGATAGCATCGCCGGCAGCCTCAACAACATGTTCGATTTCTCCACCGGCACCGCCGGCAACTCCGCTCCACTGTTGCTCGATCCCACCAAGGGTACCGTCGTCAGCAAGTAGCTCCACAACTTCAAAAACCACTCATCAACTGGACGAGACTCCTCGTTGGTTTCCTGTCCTCCTGGCTCGTCGCTCTACAAACCCGCCAACGTTTACCTCGGCGTAACGTCCAACCGCTATCCTCCAGGGAGCACGCAAAACAGCGTGCTCCCTTTCCTTTGTGACCCACGACCAAGCCTCGCGCAGAACGTTCCTCCAGCACCTGACTGCCCTCGGTCTAACGCACAGCGCGTTCGGCCAGATGTCCGGCATGCAGCATCGGCACGACACGCAGGCCAGGGCGCAGAAAGACACTCCGCCGGCAAAAGGCGCCGCGCCTGCCAAGATGCTGCGCACGGTCACGCTGCCGCCCTTCGTGGACGCGCTGCCGCGTCCAACGGTGCTCCGCCCCACCATGGTCCACGGCAGGCGCGAGCTCTCCATCACCATGCGCGAGGTCTCCGCGAAGGTGCACCGCGACGTCCCAACCACGCGCCTGTGGAGCTACGGAGAAGGCGCGCTTGCGCCAGTGATCGAAGCGCGTACGGGCGAGCCCATGGACATCCACTGGCACAACCGCCTGCCGCAGCATCACTTCCTTCCCATCGACTACTCGCTCCACGGCAGCGGCCGCGATGTGCCGGAGGTCCGCGCCATCGCCCACATGCACGGAGCGAAGGTGCGCAGCCAGGATGACGGCTACCCCGAAGACTGGTATCCCGTCGGCAAGAGTCGCACGTGCCACTATCCACTCGATCAGGACGCAACCGCGCTCTGGTTTCACGATCACGCCATGGGCCTCAACCGCCTCAACGCCTACGCGGGCCTGTTCGGCATGCTGTTGCTGCGCGACGACGTCGAAGACGCCCTGCAGCTTCCCGCGGGCGAGTACGAAGTGCCGCTGATCTTTTATGACCGCGACTTCACACAGGATGGCCAGCTCTTCTACGACATCTCCGAAGACCCCGAGCACCCGTGGATCCCCGAGTTCAGCGCCGACGCCATCCTCATCAACGGTAAAATCCGACCCTTCCTTGAAGTCGAACCACGCCTCTACCGCTTCCGCACCTTGAACGTCGCGAACAGCCGCTTCTTCTCCCTTTCGTTCTCCACGCCTCCCACACAGCAGCTGTCCATGCTGCAGATCGGCAGCGACCAGGGGCTGCTCTCCGCGCCCGTCTCGCTCGACCGTCTCACCCTCGCCCCCGCCGAGCGCGCGGATATCCTCGTCGACTTCTCAGCCTTCGCCGGGCAGCGCATCCACCTGCGCACCGGCGGCCTCGACATCCTCGAGTGCCGCGTAGCCGGCTCACCGCGAAGCAAGGACCGCAACAAAATCACGAAAGCCCCGCACACGCTTCGCCCCGTCGAGCGCATTCCCGAAGCCTCCGCAACGCGCACGCGCACCATCACGCTCAACGAGTACCAGGACCAGGCCTCCCGGCCCATGGTCATGCTGCTCAATCGCAAGCACTGGCACGAGCCCACCACCGAACACGTCAAGCTCAACTCCACCGAGATCTGGGAGTTCGTCAACCTCACCGAAGACACGCACCCCATGCACATCCATCTGGTGCGCTTCCAGATCCTCGACCGCCGCCCCTTCGATACCAGCGACTACCTGCTGGACAAGAAGCTCCGCTACACCGCCGAAGCCGCCAATCCATCACCGAACGAGATGGGTTGGAAGGACGTAGTCCAATGCCCCGCCGGAACCGTCACGCGCATCATCATGCGCTTCGAGGGCTACACCGGCAAGTACCTCTACCACTGCCACATCCTTGAGCACGAAGCCAACGACATGATGCGCCCCTTCGAAGTCGTCGCCTGAAGTTCATGCACACAAATGAGGTGGGAGGGCACCGCCCTCACACCTCGGTCTCACTCCGCCGAGCCAGCCTCCAGCGCATTGAACAGCAGCTTGAACGTGCCATGCGGCTGCCCGCGGAAGGTAATCTCCGGCCCGTAGAGCACAACGCTGCCTTTGCCCTGCTTCACCCTGACCACCGCTGCCGAGTCGTTCAGGTATCTCTCTCCCCACGCCCAGCCGCTGTCCAGCAGCTTCCCGTTGCCATACCAGGCCACTGTCTCCACGCCACGCTGCCTGGCGTCAGGCGCCAGCCGGAAGGCGGGGCTCCTGTCGAAGAACACATCCACCGTGGAGGTCATGCCATAAGCGAGCGGCAGCGTGTTGTCCACCTGCGTCTTGATCAGCGACCCAGGAATATAGAACCGCTCGCCCGCAACCGGCTGCTCCACACCCTTGTTGATCTCCACCACCGCGTTCGAGACAGGCAGGTTCATCGCCTGGTAGAGCGAAGCCGTCGACGAGCCGATGGCCAGCACCGTTCCGCCCGCCTGCACAAACGCCTGCAGCTGCGGAATGGTCTTCTCCTGCGTCACGCGTCCCAGCCATGGCCGGAACTCCGCCGGAATCTGCTCCGGCGTTGGCTGCCGCCCGGCAAACCCTTCGCCCCCTCCGCCGCGCGTGTTTGCACCCAGGCTGACCGCGCCATCCGGGAACAGGATCACGTCGAACTTCGCCTTGAGCTCACCTGCATCGAGCGTCTGCGGATACACCACCGTGAACGGAAACTCGAACTGCTCCAGCAGCCAGCGTATCCAGCCCGAAGGCATCAGCCCGCCGTACTGGTCATAGAGCGCAATCCGCTGCTGGTGGAGCTCCATGCGCTCGCCGCTCGGAGTCTGCGCCATGCCCACCGCGTTGATGCCCAACTGCTGAGCCGCCGTGTCCATGATCGCCTTCGACCCGGCAGTCGCCGGTATCCAGAGCGTACCGGCAGCGAACTGCTTGCCTTCCGCAGTCACCGGCTGCTTGAGCCAGAACACCGCCTCATGCGCCTTGAACAGCCGGTTCGTCAGGATGAAGCCGTCATTATAGCTATGGCTCACCAGCCAGCCCCTGGGCCGCGCCGCTCCGGTGATGGTCCCGGCCAGCGGCTTCGCCAGGGCATCCACGCTCCCGGTCGCGACGGGCTGGAACGGCCCGGTGAAGCCATCCAGGATGCGGTCGTAGACCACGCCCATCTGCAGCGCAAGCGTCCACCCGGTGGCGTCATAGGGCCGGTTCGGCGGCCCGCCCGGATAGGGGAAGTCATTGGGGTGGTCCTGGCGCTCGAACATGTCCAGCACCTGCGGCCGATACGCCTGCGCCGCCAGGATGACGTAGCTGCCTGCGGGATAGTTCTTGCCTCCCACGCTGAACGACGCTGTCGCCTGCTGCACAGTGACGCCGCTCTTGATCAGGGTGTTGACGAACTTGGTCGCGGTCGGGAAGTCCGGCTGATCGGCCGGCAGAATATAGCCGCGCGGATCACGCAGCGCCGGATCGTGGAGCACGGTGTTGTAGAGGCTGGCCGCCACAGGCGCGCTGCCGGGACCTGCAGGGCCGCCGCCCAATCCGCCGGGAAGCGGGCCGGCAGCCCTGGCCGGTGCCGCGGCATCGCCACCCCCGCCTGGCGAGGACTGCGTCGTGCCCGCGCCCGCCACCGGAGCCCCCGCCGCCCCGCGCGCAGGCGCTGTGGCGCTGGTGCCCGCGGGCGCGTTCGAGGCCTCGGCTCCCGGCATCCCCGGGGTCATCTGGGTGCTTTCCGGAGTGGGTGCCGCCGTGCCGCCGCGGCGTCCGCGACCGGCGCCGGGCGCACCTGCAGCGGGTGCCGCGGGCATTGCTGCCGCAGCCGCTTCCAGCGCGTCGATCCGCTTGGGTGTGACCGTCCAGCTGTCCTTGCTGCCGCGAGCAATGGAGTTCTTGCCCATCAGGTAGGTGTCGTAGAGCAGGTGTTCCTTCTCGCGCGAAGCATAGTCGAGCACGGCACGGTTGTTGGTCAGCTCGTAGTCGATGGACTGCCGATAGTGCCACGTCCCGGGCGGCACGGGGTACGGCAGGTCGTTGGAGGGAAGCTGGCGGTTGGGAATGAGCGGGACCTGCATGGGTGTGGGGCTGCCGATAATCTCGGTGAGCAGGCCAATGGTGTTGTGGAAGTAGGTGATGGTGCGCAGGCCGCCGTTGTACCAGGTGGAGTAGTTGGCGCCGGAGCGCATCGTCGAGCCGGGCTTGCCCTCCTCGATCAGCCGCTCATGCATGGCTGTGCCCACGGCCTCGATCTTGGTGGGGATAAGCGGGTCGTAGTTGTAGTTATAGGGATCGCGGAACGGTGGCATGAAGATCACCGTGCCGGCGGGGCCGGTCTGGTGATGGTTGTAGATGATCTGCGGATACCAGTCGCGGAACAGGATGCGCGAGATGTTGGTGCTCTCGGGCATGGCGTTCATGTAGAAGTCGCGGTTGTTATCGTGGCCGATGTAGTGTTGCCACAGGCGCGGGGTGTTGCCAGCGGGGCCCTCGGTGACGCGCTTCTCGGGGACGGGCTCGCGGTTGTACCAGTCCGCGACCAGGTCCATGCCGTCGGGATTGATGATGGTGCAGAGCACGATGTCGTCATGCAGCAGCCGCAACAGCTCGGGATCGGTGGCGGAGTTGAGCATGTAGACCGTCTCCACGAGCTGCTGCGCGCCTACAGTTTCGGAGGCGTGGAGGCCGCCGTCGATCCAGACCACGGCGCGGCCCTCCTCGGCAAGGGCGTGGGCTTCGGCGTCGGTGAGGCCCTCGGCGTGGGCAAGCCGGCGGGCAATGTCCTTGTAGTGGTCGAGCCTGGCCAGATTCTCGGGCGAGGAGATGATGGCCATGTACATGCGGCGGTTCTCGGCGGTTGGCCCGATGTCGACCAGCTTCATGCGGTCGGACTCGGAGGCGAGCTTCTTCAGGTACTCGGTTCCCTGGACGTAGTTCACCATGCGGTAGTCGTCGCCGATATTGAAGCCGAACTGCTGCTTCGGCGTGGTGATGGGACGCGGCGCGACCGATTGTGCGAAGGAATGAACGGAAGCAAGGGAAGCCATGGCTGCGGCGAGCAGCGCGGCGGCCAAGCGGGGACGGCGAGACGATGCGGTGCGGGAGCGCATAGGGACATGTGTCCTCAAGAAAGTTTTTGGTTGGAAGGACGGGGTACGCTTTCACTCTACCCGGGAAGACGGGTGCTATACTCGCGAGTGCACTTGCGCCGGTGCCGCCCACGCCCGATTGCGCCTTCCGAAACCATAAACAGGCCGCCCAACCGGCGTGCCGGAGACCGCTCCCATTCCTCCCCCGACAGACAAACGCTCGCAGAAATCCTTTATTCGCACCAATGAACGCATCCGCGCCCGCGAAGTGCGCGTGATCGACGACAACGGCGAACAGCTCGGCGTCATGGCGCCGTTCGAAGCGCTGAAGATGGCGCGTGAGCGGTCTCTGGACCTCGTGGAGATTTCTCCTAATGCCACGCCGCCGGTGTGCAAGATCCAGGATTACGGCAAGTACCTGTACGAGAAGGACAAGAGCGAGCGCGCGGCGCGCAAGACCCAGAAGGTCATCGTCATCAAGGAAGTGAAGTTTTCGGTCACGGTGGACGAGCACGACTACCAGACAAAGAAGAACCAGGCCGTCCGCTTCCTGACCGAAGGCGACAAG
>CAXSHQ010000224.1:6442-6649 GCA_964236875.1 uncultured Acidobacteriaceae bacterium
TGCGCTTCAAGGGCCGCCAGATGGCGCACCGCGACCTCGGCTACAAAATCATCAACCGGCTGATCATGGATGTAGGCGAGGCCGGCGTGGTGGAGTTCATGCCGCGCATGGAAGGCACCACGCTCCACGCGATCATCGCGCCGAACAAGAAGATTCCAGCACCAGTGGCTCCCAAGCCGAAGCCTGCGGCGCCGGCGCCTGTGGCCG
>CAXSHQ010000224.1:6662-7999 GCA_964236875.1 uncultured Acidobacteriaceae bacterium
AGCGCGGTTCTCCTCCAGGGAATCTCTGAACAAGTCTCCGTTTCGTCAGGGCGGGGCTTCAGCCCCGCCGTAAACCCCGAACCTTCGTGCCCTTACAGGCACCCGTGAGGGTGCAGCGTTACTGCACCTCTGCGTCGAAGACGCCGGTTTCCACCGTGTTGGCGTGCTTCATCTGGATAAAGATGCGGTAGCGGCCGGCGGCTGGGAAGCCGTAGGGAAAGCCGACGGTGGGGGCGAGCGCATCGCGTACGTTGACGTCCATATCGCTCATGCCCTCGCGGCCCGAGCTGCTGGCGTTGGCGAGCATCACGGCGGGCATGGCGGCGGAGCCGTCCGGGTGGGTGTGGGCAAAGACGGAGCCGTCGGTCTTGACGAAGGCCGCGTGGCCGGCCATGCCGAGGTAGGGCTGCATGTCTGTTGCCGGCTTGCCGGTGCGGTCGAGCAGGGTGAACTCGAACACTGTGGCGGTGTTGGCGGCAAGGCTGGCGGGCCGGTTCCAGACCATGGTGTAGCCATCGGGCAGCGCGTAACGCGCGCCGAGCAGACCGGCGGCGAGCGGCGCGGGGGTGGCGGAGGCGTCTTCCGGATCGAGCGCGGCTCCGTGGAAACTCTCGGGCACAGTCAGCGGAGCGGTGAGTGTTTCAGGAAACCCACTCTTGTGCACGATGTCCGCGAACACGCGATAGTCGCCCGGAGGCATGGCGGGGAGGTTGTCGGTGAGCTCGCCAGGGCGGGTCTGCGTCGGGTGGAGGTGGTAGACCGCGTCCATCTGCGGCCAGCGGACGGCGTAGAGGTGCATGACGTGGCCGTGGTCGGGGAGGAGGGCAATCTTGTGGTAGACCTCCCACCGCTTGTCTTCCCGGTCGTAACTGCCGATCTGGAGGCTGAGGTTGTCTCCGCTGAGGGCGGTGTGAAGATCGCGCGGCTGGTACAGACTGTCGGCGTAATCGGCGGCTTCCACGTTCCACCACTTGTTGCCCCAGAACACAGCGAAGGCGACGATCGCGAGAGCGACAGCGGCGGAGATCAGGGCGCGGCGGCGGCGGGTTGCGTCCGGCGCGACGCCGGGGCGCAGGCGGGATTCGCGGACCGCCGCGGCAACGATGCCGGCCACGCCGAGCGCGAGGATGAGGCCCAGCACACTAAGCATGATGATCATGGGCCGCTGCATGCGGAGGACCTGCGTAGAAACGGCGGCGACGGGCACGGCAGCCGTCTGGGCGCCGGAAGTGCCGGTGATGCCGAAGCGGACCTGCCAGGAGCCGGACTCCATGATCCAGAGCTGGCCGGTGAAGAAGTTGGGGTCACTTGCCGCCCGCTTCATGGCGTCCGGCGTG
>CAXSHQ010000225.1:0-4864 GCA_964236875.1 uncultured Acidobacteriaceae bacterium
GCGCAGATGACGGCTTCTATGTTGTGCTGCGACAGCAGGGCGGGGAGGGCGTTCGCGTCGGTGGCGAGGGCTTCGAGGTCGAGTTGAAGCCAGCCGTCGTGCTGGGGGTTGCGTGCAGCGGGAACGGCAGCTGGGCCTAACTGGCTGCACAGTTGCGCGCCGAGCTGGCCCGAGGCGCCGAGGACGAGAGTACGGGGTGCGGATGGCATGGGCCGGGGTGTCAACAGTTTAGCTGTTGGCCACCAGGACCGCTTGGTTGAGGTATGTATCGCTGGTGAGCTGGGCGACGAGGAAGTCGGCGAGGTCGGCTCGCGTGATCTTGTGGCCCTTCTCCTCCGGCGGGATGATGCGGTAGGAGCCGGTGGCGGGGTCGTCGGTGAGCAGGGGAGGCCGGGCGATCACGAAGTCGAGACCGCTGGAGGTGACCTCGGCTTCCATGCGGGCCTTGTCCTTGGTGGCGCCGTGCAGGAAGGTGGGCAGGAGCAGGTGCTCGTACCAGAAGGGCGCCTGTTCGGCGGAGTCTCCGAGGCCCATGAAGGAGATGACGATCAGCCGGCGAACGGCTTCGGCCTTCATGGCTTCGACGATGTTGCGGGCGGCGGTGGACTCAATAGCTTTGTCGAGCCACGGGGTCTTGCCGCCGATGGTGTCGATCACGGCGTCTTGGCCGGCGACGGCGCTGCGCACGGCTGCCGCGTCTGCGGCATCGCCGGTGACGATGCGCATGTTGGGCTGGGGCTCGCGGGCCTGCTCATGGGTGAAAACGGTGACGGTGTGGCCGGCGGCTAGTGCGCGCTCTACGACCAGACTACCGGTTTTGCCGCCGGCGCCGAAGATAAGGATTTTCTTGGGGAACTCCCTGGGCGCGTGGGGGTGCGCCGATTTATCAGACGCATTCGAGGTGCAGAACTGCTGCTTGGTGGTGGAGCGAGGTTGACTTGCTCGTGCCTGTGGCACTCGCTTCTTGGAATACAGAGATCTCTCCACTCCGCTTCGGTGGAGATGACACGCTTTGGTGGCGAGCTGGGGAAAGCGGAACGCGGAGGACGCAGAGTTCACGCAGATTACGCGGAGGGCTTCCGCCAGGGAGGCTCTGATCAGGTCTCTGGCTGAACGAGCGAAACGCGGATTCCCTTCGGGAATGACAACAAATAGCACTGGCGATAGAACGCGGCTTAATCAAACCTTCATTAGAGGACGCTGCGGCCTCCATCGACGATCAGGTTTTGGCCGGTCATGTAGGAGCTGGCGTCGGAGCAGAGGAAGAGAATGGCGCCTTGGTACTCGTCTTTTTGGGCCATGCGGCCCATGGGAATGAGCTGGTGGAGCTTGGTGGTGAACTCCTCAGGCTGGCCGGCGAAGACGCCGCCGGGGGAGATGGCGTTGACGCGGATGTTGTGCGCGGTCCAGTAAGTGCTCAGGTAACGGGTGAGGCCGATGAGCGCGGTCTTGACGACGGAGTAGGTGACCGGCTTGACGGGCTGCTCGTTGTCGGGGAGGCCCTCCTTGCGGTAGAGGCGCTGGTCGGGGGCGATGACGCCGAGGTCGGAGGCGACGTTGAGGATGACACCGGCGTTCTGCTTCACCATCTGCTGGCCGAAGATGCGGGAGCAGAGAAAGGCGCCGGTGAGGCCCACGGCAATGTCCGCTTCCCAGGTAGCGAGGGGGAAGTTTTCGAGGCGGGACCAGGGTTGGCCGGGCTTTTGGTCTTCCACCTTGGGGTTGTTGGCGGCGTTGTTGATGAGGATGTCGATGCGGCCGAACTGCGCCATGATCGCGTCGCGGGCGGCTTCGAGGGAGGCCTCGGAGGTGATGTCGGCGGAGAGGCCTAGACATTCGGGGCCGTGCGCAGCCTGGAGCTGGTCGGCGCGCAGGCTGGGGTTGGCGACGGCGAGATCGAGCAGCACGACATGGGCGCCGGCGGCGGCGAGGATCGCTCCGTGGTGATAGCCGAGCAGGCCGGCGCCGCCGGTGACGATGGCTACGCGGCCGGTGAGATCGAAGAGGGAATGGGCGCGGTTGGGAGTGAGGTAAGACGGGTCCGGCATGACCCTCCTAGTATCGCAGGTGGAGCGCGCACGGACGAGGGTGAGGCTAACAGTAGGGCGAGCAGAGGTCGTGTAGGATGTGCTGTTACAAGTACGAGGGCACGCATGCCAGACCTGAACGCAGTGGATACACAGCTGTTACAAGTGGTGGCGAATGCGGCGCCGGCGACCATCTCCGATGTTGTGGCGGTGATGGAAGGCATCGACCGGGTGCTGCCCAGCGGCGATGGCTTGAAGTGGTTCAACCAGTTGTACCTACAGGTGACGCAGCACATCGACTTTGAGCCGCCCCCGGGAGGCTGGGCGGACGAGGCGTGGGTGATCCGCCTGGATGTGGTATTTGCGGGGATGTATTTCGCCGCGATTGCCAGCTACCTGAGCAGCAATGCGCCGACGGCGAGCTCGTGGAGCGCACTGTTCGAAGCGCGGACCAGGCCGAATGTGGACCGCATCCAGTTCGCGATGTGCGGGATGAACGCGCACATCAATCATGACTTGGCGCTGGCGCTGGTCGAGACAGATGTCGAGATGAAGCTCGAAGCGGGAAAGCCGAGCGCCGAGCATGACGACTACCAGCGTGTGAATGGGATTCTGGCGCAGGTGCTGCCGGAAGCGCTGACGTTTCTGGCCGTCGATTGCCTGGGCGAAGCGGCGCAGGACACAGGAAAGATCGGGCGGATACTGGCCATTTGGAATGTGGGAGCGGCGCGCGATCTGGCGTGGGACTTTGCGGACCAGCTTCGGGGCATGCGGGACACGGCTCGACCGGCGGCGCTAGCCTGGCAGGACAGGTTTACGGGTGTGATCGGGCGCAGCCTGCTGCTGCCGATGCAGTGAGGCGTTGCTGCCGAACGCTTTTGTGCAGAGGTGCAAAGGAGAGGGAAAATGATCAAGGCTGTTTTCGGTCTGGCTGCTGTTTGCGCGATGTTCTCGCACGTCCTCGCCGATGGAGCACGGAGGAGTGTGCCGCAGACTGGGGCGGCTCCTGCGGCGGCGTCGCAGGCGGGGATGCCCACGGTTCCACAGACGACCGGCTCTGCGGTGCGGACGGCGCAGGCGCAGGCCGCTCTGGACTTCCATAACGCGAAGCGGGCTGAAGTGGGGACGCCTCCGCTGCAATGGTCGGCGCAGCTGGCGGCCGTGGCGCAGACCTGGGCCAATCATCTGGCCAAGGATGCGAACTGCAGCCTGCAGCACACGAGAAGCAACACGTATGGAGAGAACCTGTTTGGTGGAAGCGGAATGGCCTACACGGCGGTGGACGCGGCCAACTCTTGGTATTCCGAGAAGCCGAAGTATGGGGGCGGTGAGCTGACCAACGACAACTGGGCAGCGTCCGGCCATTACACGCAGATGGTGTGGCGAAACACCACGCAGGTGGGTATGGGACAGGCGACGTGCAATGGGGCCATCGTGATCGTGGCCGAGTACGACCCGGCGGGGAACTATATGGGTGAGAAGGCTTACTAGGGAACCTCTGATCATGGTCGCAGGCATGCCTCAGCGGCGGAAGCCGCGTTTGAATGCGTGCGCTGCCGAGCTACTTCGGCATGGGAAGCGACATCACCTTGCCGGTGCCTCGCTCGGTGATCCAGAGAGCGTCGCCCGCCGGCTCGACCCCGGTGGGTGTGCGAAGCCCTTCCTTGAGAACGGTCACTTTGGCGATTTCTCCCTCGACGGTGAGGGCGGCAATTTTACCGCTGCCGTTCTCGGCAATGAAGAGCTTGCCGTTTGCCGCACGCATACCGTCCGGACCCTTCACTGGCTGGTCCATCCAGATGTCGACAGGCGGCTGCGGCTTGCCGGCGGCGTCCACGGGAATGCGGTAGAGCTTGTTGAAGGTCACGTTGGTCACGTAGAGCGTGCCGTTCAGGAAGGCGATGCCATCGACGCCGAGGAGTGTGCGGTGCTCGAGGTAAAGCTCCGCGACGGACGCGCCCGCGGACAGCTTGTAGATCTTGGAGTTCGCGGTATCCGTGATGTAGAGAGCCTTGTCCGGGCCAATGGCGAAGTCGTTGCAGGTGCTTAGGTCACCGGGCAGGTTCCAGCGGAGCTTGGGTGCGCCGGTAGCGAGATTGAAGCCGCGGAGAGCGGTGTGGCGCTGGGCGGGCGTGGTGTTGGGCACAGGAGTGAGCTGGCAGGTCCACAGGGTGTTGGTGGCGGCCTCCGCGAGCATGCCAAAGAAGAAGGTGCCGGGGCCTTCCGCGCTGGCGTCGATGAACTTCTCCGCGGTGGAGGAGCCGGGGCGCACCTTGTAGACGAACGGCGAGCTGGCGCTGCCGACGATCAGAACGCCTCCCGGTGCTACGGTCAGGCTCTCGGGCTGCGATGTTGCGTCGGCGATCAGGATGTCTGTGGCGGGTGCGGTTTGCAGCGAACCTTGGCTTAGAGCCAAGCCGGCAATGGCACAGGCCACGCGGAAAGCATAAGAAGAAAGCATCGTTGGATTGCCTCTATGGGAGTGCTGGCGTTGTTATAGCGTTCGGGTCTGGCCGCCGTCCATGACGTAGCAGCCGCCGGTCGCGAAAGCTGCTTGCGGGGAGCAGAGGTGGACGGCCAGCGAGGCGATCTCTTCCGGCGTGCCGAAGCGCTGCTGTGGGACCTCATTCTTCAGCATGGCTTCTACGGACTCGCGGCGGTTGGTCAGGTGGCGTTCCCAGGAGCCGCCGGGGAAGAAGATGTTGCCGGGTGCGACCGTGTTGACGCGGACACCTTTGGGGCCGAGCTGGCGGGCGAGGTTCTTGGAGTAGTTGACCAGCGCGGCCTTGGCAGCGGAGTAGGGGAGCGGGGCGGGAGTGGCTTCGACCGCGACGATG
>CAXSHQ010000225.1:4874-7989 GCA_964236875.1 uncultured Acidobacteriaceae bacterium
GTAGAGGATCGAGCCGGTCGCGTTGTACGTTGTCCGTTCTACGTTCGACGTTGGGGTCGGCTGATTCGCCAGGAGGTGGGGGAGGGCGGCTTGGGTGAGGCGGACAGAGGCGAAGAAGTTCAGCTCGAAGAGGCGAGTCCACTCCTCGGGCGGGAGATCCCAGCCTGGGGTGCCGGAGCCGGTACCGAGATTGGCGATCAGGTGGTCGAGGCGGCCGAAGTGGGCGAGCGTGCGGTCGAAGGCGCGGGCGATGGTCTCCGGATTGGTGAAGTCGCCGCGGACGGCAAGGATGCGGTGCTGGGTTTCGGCGGTGGTGAGCTCGGCTTGGGCGGCCTTGAGCGAGGCTTCGTCGCGGCCAGTGAGGACAATGTTTGCGCCTTCGGCGAGGAGCGCGGCAGCGATGGCGCGGCCGATGCCTCGGGAGGAGCCGGCGATGAAAGCGACCTGGCCGTCGAGATGAAGGTCCATGGATTGAGTGTATCGGGACGCGTGCGCCTTGGCGGGCAACGCGTTTCGTCCCGGTGTGAGTATGAGTTCTCGAGGCTGCCAAGAGCGATGGGAACGAGCTCAGAGCCTGAGCCGTAAAGCTGTGAACTTTGTTCGTTGATGGCGCAGATTTGCGCGGTCAGACCGGTGTCAGTATTCTGTCTGACGGAAAGCGATGCAGCGCAGAAGTGCTGCGTAGGGTGGAGTGAAGATGAGTGCAGGGTTGACGTTGCCGAAGTTTTCGGTTGGGGTTGGGGATCGGTTTGCGCATCAGGCGAAGGCGCAGCTTGCAGCTTGTATGAAGGCGGGAGAGGCCGGCGTGGAGGTCGTGCCGGTGTGGAACAAGAGCAATCGCGAGCACACGATCATTGGAACGGAGCCCACGCAGACGCGCGCGGCGGCGGATGCGGCGGTGAAGGAGCTGGGCTGGACGAAGCCGTACTTCCTGGATGCGGACCACATCAACCTGAAGAATGTGGAGCGGTTCATTGCGCCGTGCGACTTCTTCACCATCGACGTGGCGGAGGAGATCGGCAAGGCGGCCAAGGCGGAGGATGTGGACGCGTTTGTGGGGCGGCATCCGGAGCTGGTAGGCGAGGTGACCATCCCCGATATCGACGAGCCGTTCAAGACCGATGAGGCGTTTGTGAAAGGCGTGGCCAACAAGTTTCTGGCCGCGGTGCAGGATGCGGGGCGGATCTACCGGTTCCTGGTGGAGAAGAAGGGCGAAGGCAAGTTCGTGCCGGAAGTGTCGATGGACGAGACCGATGCGCCGCAGACGCCGGTGGAGCTGCTGATCATCCTGGCCGCGATTGCGGATGAGAAGATTCCGATCCAGACGATTGCGCCGAAGTTTACGGGGCGGTTCAACAAGGGCGTGGACTATGTGGGCGATGTGCCGCAGTTCACGAAGGAGTTCCACGAGGACCTGGCGGCGATTGCGTTTGCGGTGAAGACGTATGGGTTGCCGGAGAACCTGAAGCTGAGCGTGCATTCGGGGTCGGACAAGTTTTCGATCTACAAGGCGATCAACGAGGGCGTTAAGAAGTTTGGCGCGGGCGTGCACCTGAAGACCGCCGGGACGACCTGGCTGGAAGAACTGATCGGGCTGGCGGAAGCGGGCGGCTCGGGGCTAGAGATCGCCAAGGAGGTCTATCGCGAGGCGTATGCGCATGAGGCCGAGCTGTGCGGGCCGTATGCGACGGTGATCGATATCAAGCATGAGGAGCTGCCGAAGCCGGAGGAGGTGGACGGCTGGACGAGCGACCAGTTCACGGGCGCCCTGCGGCACGACCAGAGCAACGGGGCGTATAACCAGAGCTTCCGGCAGCTGTTGCATGTGGGCTTCAAGGTCGCGGCGAAGATGGGTGACCGGTACCTGAAAGCGCTGGAGGAGAACGAGGCCGTGGTGGCGAAGAACGTGACGACGAACTTGTTCGATCGGCATATCAAGCCGGTGTTCTTGGGGAGCTAGGGAACAGGGCGATAAACACCAGGATCAGGGACTAAGGGACTGCGGGTGATGATACGGATGATTCTGGTGCTGATGGGTGTCAGTGGGTCGGGGAAGACGACCATCGGTACCGCTATTGCGGAGCGGACGGGGGCGACGTTCGTGGACGCGGATGACTACCATCCGCTGGCGAACAAGCAGAAGATGGCCGCTGGGCAACCGTTGAATGACGAAGATCGGCAGCCCTGGTTGGAGAAGCTGAACAGCATTCTGCGGGAGTGGTTCGAACAGGGGAAGAGCGGTGTGCTGGCTTGTTCGGCTTTGAAGGAGGCGTACCGGACGATGCTTTCGGGTGGCATGCCGGCCGGGGCGGTGCACTTCGTGCTGCTGGATGGGTCCAAGGAGATGATCGCGGAGCGGCTTCAGCAGCGGCAGCATGAGTACATGAACCCGAAGCTGCTGGATAGCCAGTTTGCTACTCTGGAGCCGCCTTCGAACGCTTACCGGATTGTGAACAATCGGCCGCCAGGGGAAGTTGCCGAGCAGATTCTGGCTCATGTTGAAGACGTGACTGGGACGGGAAAGCTTTGACGCCAAGTACGCTATGGAACGTCAAGTAGCGCCAAGGTGCACGACGGCAGTAGTGATTGATTGAGATTGGAGACAGGAATGGCGAGCAGTTTGTTTGATCTGACGGGCAAGACGGCGGTGGTGATCGGTGGGACATCGGGCATTGGGCTGGCGATGGCGCTGGGGCTGGCCGATGCGGGCGCGGATGTGGTGGCGAGCTCGCGGCGTGCGGAGCAGGTGAACGAGGCGGCCGACCAGATTGAGGCGAAGGGGCGTAAGGCGCTGCGGTTGACCTCCGATGTGGCTGACCGCGCGAGCCTGGAGACGCTGACCGCGAAGACGCTGGAGGATTGGGGAAAGATCGACATCCTGATCAACTGCGCGGGCGTGATCAAGCGTGCGCCGACGCTCGACTTCCCGGAAGACGAGTGGAACCGCATCATGAACACGAACGTGACAGGCACGTTGCGCGCGTGCCAGGTGATCGGCAAGCACATGCTGGAGCGCGGCTATGGGCGGATCATCAATATCGCGTCGTTGAATACCTACGTGTCGCTTAAGGAAGTGACGGCGTATGCGTGCAGCAAGGCAGCAGTGGGTGCACTG
>CAXSHQ010000226.1:0-7982 GCA_964236875.1 uncultured Acidobacteriaceae bacterium
TCGACAGAAGAGATCCCAGCGAACCTGCTGGAGACCGCGAAAGCGGCACGGAACTTCTTGATCGAAGCAGTGGCCGATTCCGACGACACGATCATGAATCACTTCCTCGAGGGCTCAGAGCCCACCGAGGCGGAGCTGAAGGCTGGCATCCGCAAAGCGACGATCGCGATGAACATCTTCCCGGTGCTGTGCGGTTCGTCGTTCAAGAACAAGGGCGTGCAGACGCTGCTGGACGCCGTGGTGGACTACCTGCCCAGCCCGCTGGATATCCCTCCCATGGTCGGGCACAATCCCGACAACATGGAGCAGGAGATCATCCGCAAGGCAGACGACAGCGAGCCCCTTTCGGCGCTTGGTTTCAAGATCATGACCGACCCGTTTGTGGGTCAGCTGATCTTCATCCGGGTGTACTCGGGTGTGCTCAAAACGGGCGACAGCACGCTGAACCCGCGCACCGGCAAGACGGAGCGCATTGGCCGCCTGCTGAAGATGCACGCCAACAAGCGTGAAGAAATCACGGAGATCATGGCCGGCGATATCTGCGCGGCCGTGGGTCTCAAGAACCTCGTTACCGGCGACACGATCTGCTCGACCAAGGAGCCGGTGGTGCTCGAATCCATCGACTTCCCGAAGCCGGTGATCGAGGTCGCGGTAGAGCCGAAGACCAAGGCCGACCAGGAGAAGATGGGTGTTGCGCTGTCGAAGCTGGCGCAGGAAGATCCCACGTTCAACGTGCGCACCGACGCCACCAATGGTCAGACCATCATCTCCGGCATGGGCGAGCTGCACCTGGAAATCATCGTCGACCGCATGATGCGCGAGTACAAGGTCGAAGCCAATGTCGGCAAGCCGCAGGTGAACTACCGCGAAACCATTCGCGGGAATGCCGAAGCGGAAGGCAAGTACATCCGTCAGACCGGCGGCTCGGGCAACTATGGCCATGCCAAGATTCGTATCGAGCCCAATGAGCCGGGTAAGGGCTATGAGTTCTCGAACGACACCAAGGGCGGCACGATCCCCAAGGAGTACATCAAGCCGATCGACCAAGGCATTCAGGAAGCCATGGCCGGAGGCGTGCTCGCCGGGTACGAGATGGTGGACATCAAGGTGAGCCTGTACGACGGCAGCTACCATGACGTTGACTCCAACGAAATGGCGTTCAAGATTGCCGGCTCGATGGCGTTCAAGGAAGCCGCGCGCAAGGCCAAGCCGGTTCTTCTGGAGCCCGTGATGGCCGTGGAAGTGACCGTGCCGGAAGACTACATGGGCACGATCATCGGCGACCTGAACTCCCGCCGCGGACGCATCGAGGGCATGGAGATGGTGGGCAACACGCAGGCGATTCGCGCCACCGTGCCGCTATCGACCATGTTCGGCTATGCGACGCATATGCGCGGAGCCACGCAGGGCCGCGCCAACTACTCGATGCAGTTCAAGCAGTACGAGGAAGCGCCGCGGTCGGTGTCGGAAGAGATCATCGCCAAGGTGCAGGGCAAGGATAAGTAGCGGTAGGTCACGGCAGCAGCTGTGACGTCTGTCCGCAACAATTTTCCTGGGCTTGGAGCCGCGCCGCGCGGCAGCCCTCGATCGATAACCACCTGAGCCGACTGGCAATCGGCTTACTCATAGGAGCAAGACAATGGCGAAGGAAAAATTTGACCGGTCCAAACCGCACGTAAACGTGGGCACGATCGGACACATCGACCACGGCAAGACCACGCTGACCGCGGCGATCACCAAGGTGCTCTCGAAGCACAACCCGAAGAACAGCTTCCGCTCGTTCGACACGATCGACAACGCTCCGGAAGAGCGCGAGCGCGGCATCACGATCTCGACCTCGCACGTGGAGTATGAGACCGCGAACCGGCACTACGCGCACGTCGATTGCCCGGGCCACGCCGACTACATCAAGAACATGATCACGGGTGCGGCGCAGATGGACGGCGCGATCCTCGTGGTGGCGGCTACTGACGGCCCGATGCCCCAGACCAAGGAGCACGTGCTGCTCGCCCGTCAGGTCGGCGTGCCGTACATTGTGGTGTTCCTGAACAAGTGCGATGCGGTCGAAGACGAAGAGCTGACCGACCTGGTCGAGATGGAAGTTCGCGAGCTGCTCTCGAAGTACGAGTTCCCGGGCGACGACGTTCCGGTGGTTCGTGGTTCGGCGCTCGGCGCGCTGAATGGCGAAGCCCAGTGGGAAGCCAAGATCGACGAGCTGATGGCCGCCGTGGACAACAACGTTCCGCAGCCTGATCGCCTGGTCGACCTGCCCTTCCTGATGCCGATCGAAGACATCTTCTCGATCTCGGGCCGCGGCACTGTGGTAACGGGCCGTATCGAGCGCGGCAAGGTCAAGGTTGGCGAAGAGTCGGAGATCGTGGGCTTCCGCGAAACCCGCAAGACCGTCGTGACCGGCGTGGAGATGTTCAAGAAGCAGCTGGACGAAGGTCTGGCAGGCGACAACGCCGGGCTGCTGCTCCGCGGCATCGCCAAGGAAGACGTGGAGCGTGGCATGGTGCTGGCGAAAACCGGTTCCATCACCCCGCACACCGTGTTCAAAGGCGAGATCTATGTTCTGTCCAAGGAAGAGGGCGGCCGTCATACTCCGTTCTTCAACGGCTACCGCCCGCAGTTCTACTTCCGCACGACGGACGTGACTGGATCGGCCAAGCTCCCCGAGGGCACCGAGATGGTGATGCCTGGCGATAACATTTCGCTCGAAATCACGCTGCACACGCCCGTGGCCATGGAGAAGGGTCTCCGCTTCGCGATTCGTGAAGGCGGCCGCACGGTGGGCGCCGGCGCGATCAGCGAAATCATCAAGTAAGCAGGAAGCAAGGCAGGGCGGCGAGTTTCGACTCGCCGCCTTTGCTCTGCTCAGGCACTCCGAACGGGAGCAAACATTCTGCTCCTTTGACTTGCGGAAATCTCATTGCCTGCGTTATTCTTGTTCGGTTGGGCTATGTGTGCCGTTTTGCGTGCGTGGCCTCCCGTAACAACCAGCGGCAAACATTCTTGACGAGGGTTCCTGCGCGTTCCAGAAGTTGATCCGCAGTGAATCACTCCCAGCCGATCTTTGATCACCACGTTCCTCCGCATCTGGCCTGCGTATCGGGCTCATCGCGTGAACGTAGAAAGAAGCAGTAAATGGCACAGCAGCGCATCCGTATTCGCCTGAAGGCTTATGACTATCGCGTGCTCGATACCTCCACCGGAGAGATCGTGGAAACCGCGAAGCGTACAGGAGCCCAGGTTGCAGGGCCGATTCCCCTGCCCACCATGAAAAACAAGTACTGCGTTCTTCGTTCGCCGCATGTGGACAAGAAGTCCCGCGAGGCTTTCGAGATCCGCACGCACAAGCGGCTGATCGACATTCTCGAGCCGACCCAGCAGACGGTGGACGCGCTGATGAAGCTCGACCTGCCGGCTGGTGTGGACGTCGAGATCAAGACGGTCACGAAGTAACGGTATGCCGCTTCTGGTGAAGCGTTCCCTTCAGGAATGACAACCAGAAAGGCAAAGCAACAACGCAGGACCTACAGTGCTCGGGATACGAGCATGATGAGGAGAGACAGATGGCAGTTACAGGCATTCTCGGCCGGAAGATCGGCATGACGCAGGTGTTCGACGAGAAGGGTGACGTACACCCCATCACCGTGCTCAAGGTTGGGCCGTGTGTGATCACGCAGCTGAAGACCCTGGGCAAAGACGGCTACGATGCCGCGCAGATCGGCTTGGTCGAGTTCGTGAAGGCGAGCAAGGTGAACCAGCCCATGACCGGGCACTTCGCCAAGACGAACTCCGCTCCGGTGAAGTTCATCAAGGAAGTGCAGCTCGAGTCAGCTACCGGCGGAGAGGGTGATCAGGGCGCCAAGGCCGGCGATCGGCTCACAGTGGAGATCTTCAACGACACGAAGTTCGTGGATGTGATCGGCACCAGCAAGGGCCGCGGCTTTTCGGGCGTAGTTCGCCGGCACGGGTTTGCTGGCGGCCCCAAGGCCCACGGCCACATGTTCCAGATCCAGGGCTCGATCGGTGCATCGTCATTTCCGTCGCGCGTGTTTCCCGGGCAGCGCATGCCGGGCCACTTCGGCGTAGACCAGGTCACGGTGCGCAACCTGCGTATTCGCGGGATCGATGTCGAAGACAACCTGCTGATGGTGGAAGGCGCCGTTCCCGGACCGCGTGACGGCTATGTGCAGGTTTCGAAGGCCAAGGCGCCGCCGCGGGAGCGTCGTGGGTTCGCTGGATCGGGCACAGTCGATCCGCTGAAGGCCAGCAAGAAGGCTTCGGCCAGCAAGAAGAAGTAAGCTTTGCCTGCAGCGGATGCGCCCTCCCGGGCGCCTTCGTTGCCGGGTGAACACCTGAAGAGTGCGGCAGGGCATCGCCGCCTCTCACAAACGCTGCGCGGGGAACAGACCGGATCACGCAGCCTAACAAATGCAGGCCCGCCGCATCGATGGCAGGCACGGAAAGAGAAGCCAGATATGGCGAATATCAAGATCAAGAACCTCCAGGGCGGCGAAGTCGGCGACTTCGAGCTGCTCGATGAGGTGTTCGGCGCGGAAGTGAACGAAGCGCTGCTTTGGGAAGCCGTGAAGCACTATCGTGCCTCGCTGCGACAGGGTACCCACGCCACCAAGAACCGCAAGTTGGTTTCCGGCGCGGGCAAGAAGCTTTGGAAGCAGAAGGGCACGGGCCGGGCTCGTGTCGGCTCCATTCGTACGCCGCTGTGGCGTGGCGGCGGCACGGTTCACGGACCGCAGCCGCGCAGCTATGACTACCAGTTTCCGAAGAAGAAGCTCTTCGGCGCACTGCGCTCGGCGCTGGCCAGCAAGATGGCTGATGGCAAGCTGACAGTGGTGGAGAACTTCGACACCTCCGACGCGAAGACCAAGCAGATCAAGCAGACCCTGAACGCGCTGGACGCGAAGAAGACCGCGCTGATCGTGGAAAGCTCGCAGCAGTTGACCGAGAAGCTCTACCTGAGCTCGCGCAACCTGGACGGCGTGGAGTTGGTGTTGAGCTCGGAAGTGCACCCCTACGATCTGCTCCGCTATGAGCATGCGATCTTCTCGAAGGCCGCCCTGGAAGCTCTGCAGGAGACATTGAAGAAGTCCGTCAGCAAGCGCAAGCATGCTGAGAAGGAGGCTGCATAGTGCCTACCCTATATAACGTCATCCGTCGCCCGCTGATCACCGAAAAGGCGCTGACCAATCGTGAAGTCGAAGGCTCGCTGGTGTTTGAAGTGGCCGCGGCCGCAACCAAGACCGAGGTAAAGCACGCCGTGGAGATGCTCTTCAACGTGAAGGTGGCTGCCGTTCGAACCGCCAACGTGGAAGGCAAGGAGCGCCGGCGTGGCAAGTTCTCCGGCTATCTTCCCGATTGGAAGAAGGCGTACGTGAGGCTCAAGGCGGGCGAAAAGGTGCCTGACTTCGCAGCGGAAATCTAAGTGCGTTGGACGTTCCAAGTTCTACGTGGAACCTGAACGTAAGACGACGAACCAAGTATCGGGCCTGAACACCTGTGGCCTGGCAAAGGACCTAAGCAATGCCGATCAAAGCATTTCGACCTACAACACCGACGCTTCGCTTTGCAACGAAGCTGGTGAATGACGACATCACGACCAACGAGCCGTACAAGCCGCTGCTGGCGGTAAAGCCGCGCACCGGCGGCCGCAACAATACGGGCAGGCTGAGCATCCGCCATCAGGGCGGCGGACACAAGCAGAAGCTGCGGATCATCGACTTCAAGCGCGACAAGTTCGGGATTCCCGGCAAGGTCGCGACCATCGAGTACGATCCGAACCGCAGCTCGCGCATCGCGCTGGTCAGCTACGCGGATGGCGAGAAGCGCTACATCATCCAGCCGGTGGGCCTCAAGGTCGGTCAGCAGGTGATGAGCGGGCCGGAAGCCGACATCCTCGTGGGCAACGCGCTGCCGCTCAAGAACATTCCCGTGGGTACGACGGTGCACAACATCGAGCTGCGTCCGGGCAAGGGCGCGCAGATGGCGCGTTCGGCCGGAGCACAGGTGAACCTGGTGGCCAAGGAAGGCGATTATGCGCTGCTGAAGCTGCCTTCCGGCGAGACTCGCCGCGTGCTCGTCGAGTGCATGGCGACCGTGGGCCAGGTGGGCAACACCGATCACGAGAACGTCACGATCGGCAAGGCCGGCCGCAACCGCTGGAAGGGCATTCGCCCAGCCAACCGCGGTGTGTCGATGAACCCTGTCGATCACCCGCACGGTGGTGGTGAAGGCAAGACCTCGGGCGGACGTCACCCGGTGACGCCATGGGGCCAGCCGACGCGCGGATACAAAACCCGCAACAACAAGCGGACGGATACCTTCATCGTCAGCCGTCGCAACAAGGGTAAGTAAGAGCAGCGCCCGGAGGAGCCTCAACGCGAGATCATCGCCGCGAGCCGGTAGGGCACAACCAAGTCGTGGATCGGTTCCTCACGCGATTCGTTGTATCGAGCACAAGAAGGACAGGAGTACCAATGGCACGCTCTGCAAAGAAGGGCCCGTTCATCGACACGCACCTGATGGTGAAAGTGGATGCGATGAACGCGGCCAACGAGAAGAAGGTGATCCGCACGTGGTCACGCCGCTCTACGATCCACCCGGACATGGTGGGTCACACGATCGCGGTGCACAACGGGCGCAAGTTCATCCCGGTGTACTGCACGGAGAACATGGTGGGCCACAAGCTCGGCGAGTTCTCGGCCACGCGTACGTTCAAGGGCCACTCGGCCAAGGCCGCCGACACGGCGAAGGCCAAGTAAGGACACAACCATGGCAAAGACAAAGATCAACAACGAGCCTGAGTTTCGCGCCGAAGCGCGATTCCAGCGCGTAAGTCCGCAGAAGGCCAAGCTGGTACTGGATCTGATCAAGGGCCAGCGCGTGGAAGCCGCGATCAACACGGTCGCGTTTACCAACAAGCGCATCGCACCGGTGGTGGAGAAGGTTCTCCGCTCGGCCGTGGCCAATGCGCAGAACCTTTCCGACGAGCGCGGCCTGGATATCGACGTCGACAACCTGATCGTGAAGACGGCAGTCGCGAACGACGGTCCGCGCATGAAGCGCATTCGGCCGGCCCCGATGGGACGCGCGTTCCGCTATCAGCGGCGCATCGCGCACATCGTGATTACCGTGGCCGAGAAGAAGGCGGTCGCTGCCACCGGCGCGGATGCGAACGGCGCCGCGCCTGCAGCTGCCAAGGGCCGCAAGCCCGCGGCAAAGAAGGCTGCGAAGAAGCAGGTGAAGAAGGGTTCCGGCACCAAGACAGTCGCCTAACCGCGGCTGTTCTATTTTCAGAAGTTCTGGTGAGTGAGCCAAGGCTCGCAAAATCCGTGTAGTCACGTCCTCCGGCTCAACCGGCGCGGGCGAGAAAAGAAGGAAAGCATGGGACAGAAAGTCCATCCGTATGGATTCCGGCTCGGCGTCAACAAGCCGTGGAAGTCACGCTGGTTCGTCGAACGCGGCTACGACAAGCTGCTGGTCGAAGATGTGAAGCTGAAAGCGGAACTGCGCGAGAAGCTGAAGCAGGCGGGCGTGAGTTCGGTGGAAGTGGAGCGTCCGGGCAACAAGCTGCGGCTGATCATTCGCACCGCGCGTCCGGGCATCATCATCGGCCGCAAGGGCGCCGAGATCGACAAGCTCAAGGCGGACATTCAGAAGCGCACCAACCGGGAAGTCTTCATCGACATCCTCGAGGTGAACAAGCCGGAGCTCGACGCGCAGCTGGTGGCCGAGAACATCGCGCTGCAGCTGGAAAAGCGCGTCAGCTTCCGTCGCGCGATGCGCAAGATCGACGGCGAGTTCGGCGACGACTGGTGGTTCAAGGTCTGGGGTCCGGACGACCTGGTCGACGACGGCATCGGCACGCAGGCCGACTGGGTGCTCGAGTCCGACGACGACTGGCACGGCTTCGGCAACCTGGCCGACGGCTTCAACATGCTGGACCCGATCAAGTC
>CAXSHQ010000227.1:0-7962 GCA_964236875.1 uncultured Acidobacteriaceae bacterium
AGTTCCCCATTCACTCGAATTCGAAGCGCCTGAAAAGTTCTGGTCGCCGGATGAATCTGGTTACCTTTTCCGTAACCCCGCTCCGAGCTTTTTATTGTTGGGGCTGCGGCCGAAACCACTCTGGCTAACTGCGCCGTCGTCTGTATCGGCCGAGCCCTAACAATTGCTCTGGCGATTCTCCGCGACCTCCTTTCCTCTCCGAATTCGTAAATCAGGTTGGCAAGCTCTTCTTCGCCCGCCTGATTTACCACTTGTTCAGCCGTCTCGCCGCTGCGCGGATCCATCCGCATGTCCAGCGGCCCATCGGCCCGAAAACTGAATCCTCTGTGCGCCTCGTCCAGTTGCAGGCTGCTTACGCCGAAGTCGGCCAGCAATCCATCCAGCGATCCCGGCTTCAGCACCTCGGCTACCTCGCCAAAGGCTTGCGGCACAAACTCAACCGCCGGCATCCGGTCACCCAGCTCCGCGGCTATCTCGTCCAGCCGCGCCTTGCCTAGCGCCATCGCGTCCGGGTCACGATCGAAGCAGATCAGCCTGCCCGTCCGCCCCAGCCGCTTCGCTATCTCTGCGGAGTGGCCACCCAGTCCCAGCGTCGCGTCGCACACCGTGCTGCCCGCGCGCACTTGAAGGAAGTCCAAACATTCTTCTAGAAGAACCGGTACATGCTGCGGTGTGCTCATCCTTCCGCCTCATGCGCCCCCTGAGAGGCTTTCAAAACTAAAACCCTGCGAGCCCCAGCGAATCCATGTCCGAACCCGTCAGCGGGTCGGCCTCGATCTTGGCTACGTGCTGTGCCGCGCTTACCACAACCAGCTTCGTGCCCTGGCCCATCACTGCCACGTCGCCCTTCAGGTCTGCCTTCTCCCGCAGCAGTTGCGGAAGGAGCAGCCGGCCCTGCGTATCCATCTCCACTTGCTGGCCGTAGTACCCCGTCACATCCAGAAACTTCTTCTTCGCGGAGCTCGAGGCCATCTTCGCCAGGTTCTCCTCGATCTGCTCCCACTGCTTCATCGGGTAGAGCTCAGCCCGTTCCCCGTCGACACTCGTGATGTAGAAAACCGCTCCGTACTTCTCATCCACCGTCCGCTTGTGGTCAGCCGGAACCTTCAACCGGCCCTTCTCGTCCACGCGCGTTGGGTGATTCCCGCGAAACATTCTGAACCTCGGTGGCTACCCTGGACCGCCAGACTTCTTCTCGGTCGGCCCGGTACACTTCAGAAGTGTGCTGTTCTCGTTAGCAGCTAACCACTTTGAGCCCTTTTTGACCACTTGGCTCCACCTCAATGTCGCAGAGTCATTCCGCCGTGTCCAGAGGAAAATCACGCTCGCAGTATGAAAGTTTTGGCGCTTAACAGCTGAAATCGTTCCACTAGCGGTGATGAGGCCATACGCCACAACCTGTTGTGTTGATGATCCTGATTCTTAACTCGAATGGCATTGCAAGCAGCCGAGGCCCATGGTAAAGCGAAGCAAAAGCGAAACTAGCCGCATTGCAGCCCCTTCCGCCTCTTCTCCCGCAGCAGCACGATCAGGTATGCCACTACCGCCACATTGATCACAAACACTGCCACCCGGACATCCGTGTAGCGCTCCACAATCTCGTATATCTCGAATGGCATGGCCGCGGCGGTCATCACCACCGTCAGGTACTCGGCCCAAACCTTCTGCGCCATTAGCCCGCCGCCCTCGGCCACGTACAGCACGGCCAGCAGAAAGCTCAGCTGCCCCAGGTGCCGAAATCCGCGAGCGCTAATGGTGTCTGCCTGGTTCATGATCGCCGTAGCCAGGCGCCCCATTGGGTCGATGTGCGCAAGCGTGATCAGCCGCATCGCCAGCTCGCCCGGGTCCACATGCGTCAGGTGATACGCGGCGAAGCCGGACAGCACGGCCAGCGCCGCCTTCGAAAGCTTGAACAGACCGATCAGCACCAGCCCGCGCGTGTGCTGTCCGCAGTGTGCGGGCGTGGCATGCGCGCTGCTCAAGGTCACGGCTGTTCCGTTCCCCACGGCCTGCGGAATGGTAGCGGGTTGATCCATGCGCCTTCATTTAGTTGACGTGCGTGCCTCCTTCGTTGTCAACGCGCTTGAACCTTCCTGTCTACTCTCGTCCTCCATGGCGTGCTCGCGGCTGGCCTTCACAGCGCGCACATTTCCGGCGAAAGACGTGGCGCCATCGTTCTCACGCAAATAGCTCCAATCCACCCCAGCAGGTGCGCCGTATCTCAGTTGTGTGTCTGAAGTGCCTGAAGTGCGGGCCTCAGCAGTAAGCAGTAAGCCGTGCTGTAACCCACAAGGAGAACGTATGAAGAAAACCCTACTTACGCTGGTGGCAGGAGCCACTCTCGCCCTCACGTTTGTATCCGCCTCTGCCCAGAAGAAGGACCCGGATGTCGGCGGCATGCCCATGTATCCCAACAAGACCGTAGTGGCCAACGCCTCTACCGCGCCGAACCTCTCCACTCTGGTTGCTGCTGTCAAGGCTGCCGGCCTGGTTGAAACGCTCAGCGGCGCCGGTCCCTTCACTGTCTTCGCGCCCACCAACGACGCCTTCGGCAAGCTCCCCGCCGGCACCGTCGACACGCTTGTGAAGCCCGAGAGCAAGGACACGCTCACCAAGATCCTCACCTACCACGTGGTGAAGGGCAAGTATGACTCCAAGAAGCTCATGAGCGAGATCAAGAAGCACAAGGGCACCTACACCCTGAAGGCTGTCTCTGGCGGCACCCTGACCTTCACTATGGATGGTTCCGGCATTAAGATCACCGACGAAAAGGGCGGATCTGCCATGGTCACCACGGCGGATGTCTACCAGTCGAACGGTGTAGCCCACGTCATCGACACCGTGCTGATGCCCAGCTAAGCAGTCCCACTTCCCTCCCCAGGCGGCGCTCTCTCATCGAGAGCGCCGTTCTTCTTTGTGCACCCTCCATTCGTCTCTCGTGATGACCCAGGTCTCCGCCTCCTGCTCTCCACTTACGAAGCCCTGCCGCTGCCGAGATTCCAGCCGCATGCCCGTCCTCATGGAGATCTTCACCGAACCGATGTTCGCACTGGCTTTCGGTGCACGCAGCAGGTCGAAGCCCAGCTCTTCGAACCAGAAATCCGTCACCGCTTCTACGGCTTCGGTCATCAGCCCACGCCCGCGCCAGGGCACTCCCAGCCAGAAGCCCCGGTTGTTCTTTTCCGACCGCAACAGACCGACGGCCCCGATGATCGTTCCCGGCGCTTCTTTGAGCCGCAACGTCCAATGCCACTCATCACCTCGCTCCATCGCGGGCAGCGCCACATCGCGGTAGTAGATATAGGCGCCGTCCGGTGGAAACGGCCACGCCACCGCGTCCGCCAGGTAGCGCACCACGTCCCACTCCGCAAACAGCGGCTGTACTTGTCCGGAATCGGCCAGCGTCAGCGGCTCCAGCATCATTCTGGCGGTGATCAGCGAGGGCGCCATGCTTCGAGTCTACAAACCCGCTGCTCGGCGCAGGCGTGCATCCAAGCAGCGATGCGCTTCCACTTCGAGACCGGGCAGTGGCTCCCTTACCCGCCGGAGCTCGTCTTCGCCTTCTTCGGCAACCCGGAGAACCTTCCCCGTCTCATGCCCAACTGGCAGAAGGCCCGCCTCGAAGAAGCCACTTTCCGCCCGCCACCGCCGCGCCCTGAAGGCTCGCCACGCTACCCCGGCATCGCGGCCGGCGACGGCACGCGCCTCACGCTCAGCTTCCGCCCTGTACCGTTCTCGCCCGTGCGCCTCTCCTGGGAAGCCGAGATCCAAGACTTCCGCTGGAACCAGGGCTTTGCGGACATCCAGCTGCGCGGCCCCTTCCACTACTGGCGCCAGCAACACCTCATCGCACCCGCTCAGCACCCCGAAACGTTGGCGCAAGGCACCCAGCTCCAGGACCTCATCGACTACGAGCTGCCGCTGCCAGACGCCCTGGCCGCCACCGCCGACAAGCTCGTGCGTCTTCAAATTGAGTCGATCTTCCGCGTCCGCCACAAGCGCACGGCCGAGCTGCTCTCCCTCATGACCGGCAGCTCCCTGCCCTCCGCGTAAATCGTGCAGGAAATCAGCGCAATCTGCGCAGAAATCCGCGTAATCCGCGTTCAGCTTTCTGAACGCGCCCCTGAACCAGCCCGGCGGTGACTTAAGATTTCCTCCACAGAGCCGCAAGCTCGTGTACAACTCTGCTTCAGGCCCCCTAAACATCTAAAACGGAGTTCCCTCGCATGAAGCACGTCCTCGCCTGCGCCATTCTGTGCGCGTCCCTTTCGCCCGCCGCCTTTGCCGCCAGTCCATGGGACGGCACCTGGAAGCTCAACATGAGCAAGAGCCACTACGAAGGCTCCACCTTCTCCTACACCAAAAAGCCCAATGGCCTCTGGAACTTCACCAACGGCTCCACCGTCAGCTTCGACTTCGGCACCGACGACAAACCTTGGAAGACCATTGACGCCGAAGACACCACCACCACAAAGATGGAGAACGACCACTCCTGGACCTACACCGGCGAGTTCAAGGGCAAAGTGACCAGCAAGACGCACCAGGAAATCTCCGCCGATGGCAAGACATTGACCGAGCACTCCGAAAACTACCGCCCGGACGGCACAAAGTCGCAGTCGGATGCGACCTACACCCGCGTCAGCGGCACGTCTGGGTTCAACGGCAAATGGAAGTCGACCAAGGTCAAGACAGACTCCCCGGAAAGCACTGTCTTTTCCACTGCGTCCGACGGCACCGTTACCTGGAGCATCCCTGCGCAGAAAGCCACGGTCGTCAGCAAGCTCGACGGGAAGCCTTCACCGGTCAAGGGGCCGACGTTCCCGGAGGGCATCACGATGGCTCTCACCAAGGCCGGCGATCACGAGGTGGACTACAAGTTTGCCCTGAACGGCAAGGTGCTCGGCATGGGCAAGATGGTGCTCGCCGCCGATAAGAAGTCGATGCTGGATACCTCTTGGTCTCCCGGGAAAGAAAGCGAAAAGAGCATCAGCTACTACGCGAAGCAGTAGCACTTCAGGCACCGAAGCACAGAGCAGGAGGGCCGACCCGATGGGCTGCCTTCCTGCTCTTTGCGTTCCTATAGAGGCGTTCTCCTTTAGGTGTAGTCCTCTTGTGTAGAGAGGCGTCATCCTGAGCGAAGCGAAGGATCTCTGTAGTCTGCCTGCAGCGGAACGGACGCGTCAGGAGAGAGCGACTACACCTGGAGGGAACGGCTATAGCCTTTCCCTCCAGGTGTAACGCTCCGCTCAACCACAGGTGTCATTCTGAGCGCAGCTCAGGATCCCCGCATTCGCTCGTCGTACCGCTACACCCCCGAGGTAGACCGCTCTAGCGCAGGGCCGCGACTTCCCTCTGCAGCAAGGGCAGCACCCGCACAAACGCCGCCTCGGCCGTCAATCCATACTTCTCGCGCAGGCTCTCCGTTTTGCCATGCTCGATGAAGTTATCCGGCCACCCGACGCGCACCACCGGCGTATCCAGCCCGGCATCGCTTAAAGCTTCCAGCACCGCCGAGCCAAACCCGCCCGCGAGCACATGGTCTTCCATCGTCACCAGCAGCTCGCACGTGCGCCCAAAGCGCTCGATACACGCCACGTCCACTGGCTTCGCAAACCGCGCATTGATCACCGCCACGCTTTGCCCTTCATCGCGCAGCTTCTTCGCGAGCGCCTCCGCCTCCGGCAGCATGTTGCCCAGCGAGAAGATGGCCACATCCGTCCCCTCGCGGATCACCTCCGCCTTGCCGATCTCCAGCAAGCCCGGCTCATGCTCCACCGCCGTACCCGGCCCAACCCCGCGCGGGTAGCGAATCGCGCTCGGCCCATCGTGCTGCAAGGCGGTCCACATCATGTCCTGCAGCTCGTTCTCATCCTTCGGGTCCATATGGATCAGGTTCGGCACGCCGCGCAGGTAGCTGATATCGAACACCCCGTGATGTGTCGGCCCATCATCGCCGCTCAGCCCGCCGCGGTCCATGCAGAACACCACCGGCAGCTCCTGCAGCGCCACATCGTGCACCACCTGGTCGAACGCCCGCTGCAGAAACGTCGAGTAGATCGCGCAGAACGGCCGATATCCCTTCGTCGCCATCCCCGCCGCGAACAGCACTGCATGTTCTTCCGCGATGCCTACATCGAAGTACCGCTTCGGATGATGCGGCCGAAACAGGTCCAGCGCCGTGCCGTTCGGCATGGCCGCCGTGATCGCCACCACGCGTTCATCGCGATCTGCCAGCTTCACCAGCGTCTCCGCAAAAACCTCCGAGTACGTCTTCTGCCCTGCCGGCTTGGTCTCGCCCGTCTCCGGATCGTACGGCCCCAGCCCGTGGAACTTCTTCTGACCAGCCAGCGCCGGCGCAAACCCGCGGCCCTTCTGCGTCAGCGCATGCAGCACCACCGGCTTGTTCTGCTTCTTCAGGAACTTCAGCGTTTCGATCAGCAGCGGCAGATTATGCCCATCCACTGGACCGTAGTAGCTCAGGCCGAACTCCTCAAAAATCATGCCGCGGCCTACGATCCCCTTGGCCGCTTCCTCCGCCTTGCGCGCAATATGCCGCGCCGCCTTGCCGCCAAACTTTTCCACCAGCCCAGCCGCGCGGTCGTGGATCGAAATATACGTCGGGTTCGTCGCGATCTTGTGGAAGTACTCCGCAATCGCGCCCACATTCTTATCGATCGACCACTCGTTGTCGTTCAGGATGATGATCATCCGCTTGGTCTGCGCTGCGATGTTATTCAGCGCCTCGAAGCTGATGCCATTGGTAAAGGCCGCATCGCCCGCCAGCGCCACGACGTGCTCCTCGCCGCCCGCCAGGTCGCGCGCCACGGCCATGCCCAGCGCCGCGCTCAGCGCCGTCCCAGCATGCCCCGCGCCGAAGCTGTCGTGGGGGCTTTCGGTGCGCAGCATGAATCCGTTCAGCCCGCCCGGCTGCCGGATCGTGTCGAAGCGGTGCTCGCGCCCCGTCAGCAGTTTGTGCACATAGCTCTGGTGGCTCACATCGAACACAAAGCTGTCCTGCGGCGTGTCGAACACGTAGTGCATGGCGATCGTCAACTCCACGACGCCCAGGTTTGGCCCGATGTGCCCACCGGTCTTGGCCACGCCGCGAATCAGTCGCTCGCGTATCTCTTCCGCCAGCCGTTCCAGCTCCACGAAGCCCAAACGCTTCACGTCCGCCGGCGATTTAATCCTGCTCAAATACTCACTCATCACTGACCCAGCCTATTGGACGCCAATTCTCTGCTCTCCGACACGTCAGGCAACGCACACTCCTCTTCAAACACTCCAGAGAGACGGAAGATGCGTCCATCCCACAACCGGAGTACCATCGTGCCCATGAGACCCGCCCGCCTGGCCCTTCTTGCTTCCGCCGCTTGCCTTCTGTTCTCGTTCAGCCGCGCGGCTTCCGCCCAGCAGACCGTTCTGCCCCTCTGGCCCACGGCCACGCCGGAGCCGGCGCAGACTACTGACGCCGAAGTCGACGTTACCAAGCCCACGGACGCGTTCATCAGCGGCCACCGCACCGCCCGGCTGACCAACGTCACGCGTCCCACGCTTTCCGTCTACTCTCCGCCCGCAAAAAGCAGCAACGGCGCCGCGGCCCTTGTCTTTCCCGGCGGTGGCTACGTCCGTCTCGCCTGGGACGGGGAAGGCCTCGATACCTGCCGCTGGCTCAACTCCGTCGGCATGACCTGCCTGCTCGTCAAATACCGCGTCCCCGAGCAGGGTCACTATCCTGACAATTTCGCCGACCTCGAAGACGCGCAGCAGGCCATGCGCCTGGCCCGCCAGCACGCGGCCGAGTGGCACCTCGACACGAAGAAGATCGGCGTCGTCGGCTTCTCCGCCGGCGGCAATCTCGCGGTCCTCATGAGCACCCATCCTGACGACCACCACGTCGAATCCACCCCCGCTGCCTCGCAGGCAAACACAGGCATCGACGCCGCTCCGAACTTCGCCGTC